>CBDVAP010000084.1:0-12583 GCA_965372015.1 uncultured bacterium
AGCAGCAGCAGCAGCAGCAGGGTCCTGAGGAAGATCACCAGCCAGTGGCGCCAGCGCAACCGGCGGATGGAATGATGACGCATCCGGCGCAAGAACTGTAGTGAGCTGAAATCCAGCACTTTGGTGTTCAAGCGGCTGATCAGGTGGATCAGCAACGGTAGGGCGATAGCGGGCAGCGCCCAGAGTACCTGGGGAAACAGGAAGCTCATAACGGCGTGGTCATCATTAAGGTCATCACTCCACCGGCGAACAGTGGCATGGCAACGTTATCGTTGATTATTCCCCAGGGGATCAATTCCGCTATGGTGGCGGTAGCTGCGCCGGCCAGTGCCACCGAGCCGGGAAATCCTCCGGCCAGAGCTGTCACCAGGCATACCACGAAGCAGGCGGCCGTGCCTTCTAAGGTTTTATTGCCGATACGCAGGCGGCCGTACCGTATTCCCACCAGTGCGGCTGCTGTGTCACCCAGGCTCATGAACAGCATGGCCAGGATGGCTACAGTTGCCGGGAACAGTACTACCGCCGATAGTGCTCCCAGGAAGACGAAACTGGCGCCGGTGAAACGCTCGGCTTCGCTGGAGCGGGTCAGGGCGCCGAAGATTCGCTGGTAGTATCGCCGGCCCCAGGCAGTGCTGGTGCGCAACACTTCCGCGCTAAGTAAACCGATGGTCATAACGCCCAGGACAATTATGGTGATGTCACGGCCGGCCAGCCAGTAGCCTAGCGGTATCAGGCTTGAGGCCAGGTGAACCCACTTGCGGCCCAGCTCCTCGGGGGGGATTTTCCGGGCACCGGTCACCGGCTGAGATCTTTAAAGCGAGCGGGGATATCCGCAGCCTGGTATAGCCCGGAGCCCACCACGGCGATATCGATACCGGTGGCCGATACCCTTCCAATAGTATCCAGATTGACCCCGCCATCCACCGCCACCAGGTAAGGCCGGTCTTGCCGGGCAGTCACGGCCGTTTTCATCGTCTCCAGACTCTCCTCGATGAACTGTTGGCCGCCAAAGCCTGGTTGAACCGACATAATAAGCAGATAATCCAGTAAATCGATGTAAGGCGATAGAGCGCTGAAATCGGAATCGGGGTTGATGGCCACCCCCGGCACAGCGCCCAACTCCCGAATGGTCGTCAGGTCCCGAGCCAGATTCCGGCTGGCCTCCAGGTGCACAATCAGGGTGTGCGCCCCGGCCTGGACAAATTGCTCCAAATAGCGCTCGGGATGCTCAATCATCAGATGGACATCCAGCCGGGCCGTGGCCAGCCGGTGTATGGCAGCCACAATCATAGGGCCGAAGGTGATGTTGGGCACAAAATGGCCGTCCATCACGTCGATGTGCAAGCGGGTGGCTCCGGCAGCTTCCACCACTTTTATCTGTTCCTCCAGGTGGGCGAAATCCGCGCTGAGCAAGCTGGGTGAGATAGTGTAGCTCATTCGCCCCGCCTCTTTGCCTGGCTCTGGTCGTAGGTGCTGACGGTGAGGTTGACGGCCCGCTTTAGCTTCAGGACCGTGCCCCCGGCAATGCTCTGCTCCACTACCGTATTGGGCAGCAGGTTGGGGGCGTAAATGTAGCGTACATGGCCTACATCCAGGCCGGCGTCAAGGATCTCCCGGCGCGCAATCTGGTAACCCATACCGATAACGCTGGGTACATAGTAGGAAATGGGCGGCTGGCCCTTGCTGACCATCAGTGAGATGCCCGAGCTGCGGCG
The DNA here is from genome assembly GCA_965372015.1 of uncultured bacterium. Lineage (GTDB taxonomy): Bacteria > Fidelibacterota > Marinisomatia > SCGC-AAA003-L08 > TS1B11 > JACZSB01. Next base: position 1,716 of record CBDVAP010000084.1, read on the forward strand.
GAGCAGATTGCCCCCTTTCGGCGACTGCCAGGTAACCATCCCCGAGGGATAATCATCACTATAGGTGGTCATCACGGTATCGATACCAAGGCCCGCTCGAGCCGCTGCTATCTCGGCGGCCCGCAGGGTCATCCTTACCAGGTCCGGGATTTCCACCATTTTTTCCTCGGCGGTGACTGTCAGCAGTATGATCCGGCCCCGCTTAACCCGGGAATAAGCCTGGGGGTGCATTTCAAATATCTGGTTGGGAGGATATTCCTGAGTGTGGGTCACCGCGGCCTTCGTGGCCCGGAAGCCGCCCTTGCGCAGAATCTTGGCGGCATTAGGGTAGGGCAACCCCACGACATTGGGCAGGAATCGCACCTGGCCGTGCCGGACATACAACGGCATTATTGCTTGGTCCAGGAATAGCCCGAGGATCAGTCCCAGCACCGCCAGGGCGGCAAAATACCTCAGCATGGCCCGGTAGCTCATGTCTTCCTCAAGCGTACGGCGAAAACTCCATCCACCTGATGCTCAGGGGGAAAGGTGGCCAGCGCACCCCGGTCATCGAGCCATCCGGCCGGTACCCCCGGCGGCAGGGGGTCGATGTAGTACTGTTGGTTCCGGTGCTGAAAAGCGGTCACCAGGTCCCAGTTCTCTTCAGGCTCTAAGGAACAGGTGGCGTAAACTAGCAGGCCCCTGGTTACCAGCAGCTGGGCGGCGCGTTCCAGCAGGGCCAGCTGCAGGGCAATCATCTCCGTCAAATGTTCTGGTTTTCGACGCCAGCGCAGGTCCGCACGGCGGCCAACTACTCCGGTACCGGTGCAGGGGGCATCGATGAGGATTTTATCAGCCTTCGGCAACGCCACCGTCATTACGTCACCAGGGTAGAGGTCCACGTTCTTCAGGCCCAGGCGATTAATGGTGTCACGTATCAAAGCCACCCGCTGGGGGTCGATTTCGCAGGCTGCCACCCGTCCAGCAGAACCGACCTTATCGGCCAGAGCGGCCGCTTTACCTCCGGGACCGGCGCACAGGTCGATGATCGTTTCCCCCGGTTGAGGATCCACCGCCGCCACCACGGCGCCGGCTGAGGGGTCCTGAACGATAAACGAGCCGCCGGCCAGCATCTCGGCCGACAATAGTGGGGCCGGAGACGGTTCAGCGGCCAGGTAATCAGGCAGCAGCGAATGGGGGTGCAGCCGGACCCCTTTATCCATCGCTCTGGCGGCTAGTTGCTGCTGCAGTTTTTCGTCGACCCGCCGGCGGAACCAGACGGTTGGTGACTGATTGTTCCATTCCATCAGTGCCACCGCGCGCTCGCGTCCCCACTGCCGGAGCCATTTCTCTACCAGCCATTGCGGATGGCTGTAAGCAGTGGCTAGATCTTCAGGTCCGGACAGGTCTGCCGGGGGAGTTGGGTCCCGGCGGCTTAGTTCCCGCAGTACACCGTTTACCAGTCCGGCCGCTCGGCCAAGGCTGTTGGCTCGGGCCAAATTTACGGTAGTGTCCAGGGCAGCCCGGGCCGGTACCGAGTCCATGTAACGCAACTGGTAGGCCCCCAATCGCAGCAGGCGGCGAACCTGCGGCTCCAAACGGTGGAAGCGGCCATTGTAGCAGCCGGACAGGTCGGCATCCAGGCGGGCCTGCATCCGGGTGGCTCCCAGGACCAATTCGGTAGTGAACCGGCGCTCACGATCTGATAAAGCCGATCCCGCCAGGGCGGAATGCAACAGATCGTTTATCTTGCCGCCGCGGTGCGCAGCTGCCAGTACACCAAAGGCGGTCTGCCGGGCCGGGTCAACTTTGACACCACCATCAGCACGTTTTCCTATGTGTCTGGCCGCCAACGCCTACTCCAGCAACTGCCCTACCGCCAGTTGGCGACCCCGCAGGAAATCCTTGACCGAAAGCCGCCGTCGGCCTTCCAGTTGCACCGCGGCCACCTGCAACGAACCTCCGCCGGTGGCAATTTCGATGAAACCGCCGCTGGTATCCAATACTACCCCCGGAGTTCCGGCACCACTACCTTTTCGGGCGTCGAATATCTTCAGCCGTTGGCCTTCTAAGCGGGTAAACGCCCCGGGAGCCGGCGAAAAAGCCCGGACCTGATTGACAATCCGAGCGGCTGGCGTATGCCAATCGATCAACAGGTCGCTGGGTTTGATCTTCGGGGCGGCTGTCGGCGGCTGGTTCGGGGCCTCTGCCTGCGGCCGGGGCTGGAGGGTACCCCGTTCCAACCCATCGATCGATTTCACCAGCAGCTGCGCCCCTTTGCGGGCCAGGCGCTCGGAAAGCGAGCCGAAATCATCCTGCGGGGCGATAGGCTCCTCCCTTTGCAGGAGGATGCCTCCGGCGTCAATGCGGTTGGTAAGAACAATGGTGGTGATGCCGGTCATGTTTTCGCCATTGAGCAGGCAGTGTTGGATGGGAGCCGCCCCGCGATATTGCGGTAGCAGCGATGGATGCAGGTTTATGGCGCCGTTGGGAATGATCTCCAGCAGTGAATCGGGGAGAATACGAAAGGCCACCACTACCAGCAAGTCCACAGCAAAGGCCGCGACCTGTTCCAGGAAGGCGGGCTCTCCCAACCGGGCGGGCTGAAGAACCGGATATCCCAGCTCCCGGGCTTGCTGTTTAACCGGCGGACTCTGGACCTTGCGGCCCCGCCCGCTGCTCTTATCCAGCCCGGTAACCACGGCCACCACCTGGTGGGACGATTGGTGCAATCTCTGAAGAGCGGGGATGGCGAAATCAGGGGTTCCCAGATAGACGACTTTCATGGAAACCGTGCCATCCTTCCCATCGCGTTAACATTTAAAGAATAATACCAGTACTCGGAGCTCCGGTCTCTGCTATCTCCGACAGGCGCTTGTTAATCAGCGACCGCTTGGCCGGGGTCAGATAATCGGTAAAAAACACTCCGTTTAAATGGTCTACCTCGTGCTGGATGACTCGGGCCAACAGACCATCGAACAAGTCTTCGTGGGCTTCGCCATCCTCATCTAAGTACCCCAAAACAATCTCAGCCGGGCGAGGGATGGTGGCCCGAATCTCGGGGATGCTCAGGCAGCCCTCCTCCATCTCCGCCAGACCCCGGGTCTCCCGAATCTCAGGATTGATGATGATTCGGGGACGGTCATCCTCTTCCTCAACCTGGCTGATATCGACCACCATAAAGTTCAGGCCCACACCTATCTGGTTGGCGGCCAACCCCATTCCGGCCTCCTCGTACATGGTATCGAACATGTCATCCACCAGCGCCATAGCGTCATTAATGTTTTCGACCGGCGCGGTTTTTTTTCTGAGAACAGGATCGCCGAACTTGACAACCGGGAGGACTGCCATCAGTCGGCCGCGGGCGCCTCTGAACCGTCACCGGCGGGGCCCACGATATAGGCGCGGGCCACTGTGAGTTTGGCTCCCTTACCAACATCCAGGATCACCTTGGAATCTTCCTTGCCCTTGAAAGCCTCGATCTTGCCATAGATACCACCGCGGGTAATCACTTGGTCACCCTTCTTCAGAGCGGCCAACAAGTCGCCTTGGGCCTTCCTTCGTTTCATCTGCGGGCGGATAAGCAGAAAATAGATGATGGCGAACATCAGCACCATCGGCAGAAACGCCAGCGCCCCTCCTCCCGACTGCTGACCGGGTTGGCTTAAAGCATATAAAACGTCCAATTATACTCCTTTTTCCATTGGCGGTAATTTACGACGGCGGCTACCGGTTAACAATGCGGTCAGCCGTGGTCCCCGGGATGAAAACCGTTCCTGAGTCCCTTAATGAATTATTCGTGGAAAAGTTCCACCCGGTTTCCGGATTTCGTGTGGTGGGAAGTTGCTGTGGGTAGGCGTAAGCCGCTAATTACCGGCGGTATCGCCAATTTCCCGGGCGGCTGTTCCACTCCGGCGGCCCGTAATACCCCGCACCGATCGGGTCACCACCGATTTGAGGCCCTCGAAAGTGGCGGCAGGCATGCGCCGCAGGTGGTCCTTGGCGGCATTCCAGATAATCCGGGAAAGGGTGCTCGAGGCTTCATCCACCAGCGGCTCGAGCATGACGGCGGCCTCCATGTTAACCGCGTGGCGCTCGACTTCCAGGTCCACTGAACCACCTTCCAAGGCACGGTGGAAGAACCTGCGGGTCAGCAGTCCTATCCTCAGGGTAACTAGAGCATTGGAGGATCCCTGGACGACGGCGTCCGATATCAGGATCGATACCAGGTTCGCCCCGGGAATGGCCCCCACTATCGAGGCGCCTACCAACGCCGGCCCGATCTGGGAGCCCAGGTTCAATTCTTCGCTGTCGCTGGGTCGCATGGCTGCCTCGATCACATCGGCATACACTGAGGGTAGCACTTTTATCCTGGAGTGGGGATAATATAAATCGGCCAGCTTGTTGATTAGTGAGACCTGCTTACCAAGCAGTACCACGGTATCCAGGCGCCCTGATTGTGATATGGCCATATGATAGAAAATAGTTTCGGCCGCTTCCAACATCAGGCTATTCGATTTCTCGAGCAGCTGAATATATACCTCATTCAGGAAATAAGGACTGTCGGTGGTCACCTGTGTGAAGTCGATTACCGGGTGCCGGCGATGTTGCCGGGCCAGATGGGCCAGGTAGCGGTTATGAGCCCAGCTGCCGGCCACCCATGACCGCCGGGTGCGGTGAAGAGCCGAAACAAGTACTGCCAAAGGGTACAACACGACTGTCCAGAAAAGAGAAGCAAGAAATAACCCGGCCGGCCATCCTAAAACCGGGTGCACCAGCATGACCAATCTGACTAGGTTGCTACCGGCGACGAGGATAAACATACCCAGCAAACCGAAAAAACTGAGACTACTATAGATCAAAACTCGTTTCATGCAGAGATGGAATGTGGATTTGAATCGAAATTACGGCAGAAGTGATTTGACATGCTATCTAATTGATGTCCTTGACTTGGTTTAGGTCCCAATCAGTGATATCCGTCACACGGTCAGTACTAGCGTGGTTATAGAAGTCGGTGATGAGCTGGTCCACTTGGGCAACGGTAGCACAGGCCATGAAGTGCCGGCGCCATTTGGCTGCTCCCGGAAAACCTTTGATGTACCAGTTCATGTGCTTCTTGGACAGATTAACCGTAATGCGTTCCGAATGGTACGACTTCAGGAGGTCAAAGTGTTCCCGGCAGGTGTCGGCTATCAGTACCCGATTCACTTGAATTGCGGGGCCACCGTTGAGCAGCTCTTTGATCTGCCTGAAAATCCAGGGGCTGCCCAGAGCACCGCGGGCAACCATCACTGCGTCGCAGCCGGTCTCGTCAAACATCCGCAGGGCGTCATCGGCTGTGTGAATGTCACCGTTGCCGATTACCGGAATCCCAGCCTGCTCCTTGACCGCTTTGATCAGGCTCCAGTCGGCCCGGCCGCTGAAACCCTGGCGCGTAGTCCGGGGGTGGAGGGTCAGGGCCTGGGCGCCGCACTCCTCGATAATTCCGGCTGCCTCGGCGGCCACCAGGCTGCCGGAGTCCCACCCCGACCGCATTTTGACGGTTACCGGCAACTGTCCCGCCGCCGCCACCGTGGCCGTCACCACCGCCCGCATGAGCTTCAAGTCCCTCAATATGGCCGAGCCGGCACCTTTCTTTACAATTTTCGGCACCGGGCAGCCGAAGTTCAAGTCGATCAGGTCCGGCTGGTACTTTTCAGCCAGGTAGGCCACCGAGGCAGCGATAACCTCAGGTGTATCTCCGAATACCTGGATGCCGATTGGCCTTTCATCGGGTGTGAATCGTACCAGGCGCAACGTTTTAGATCCCCCCCGGATTACACCGTTGGCGCTCACGAATTCAGTATAGACCAAACCGACCCCAAAGCGCTGGCACAGCACCCGGAAAGGGTGGTCGGTTACTCCAGCCATCGGGGCCAGAAAGACCGGGTGGTCGATTCGTAGCGCTCCTATCTTTAGTGGTGATACCAGCATAACTCCCGAAGTTACATTTGTGCCGGGAGCGTGTTCGACATCTGAATAAGCGCGAAAAGGATCAGTGAGCAGGATCAGCCGGCGGTAGTTTAGCGAAGAAGCGCTTGATGGCCGCGATCAACTCTTCGTTTCCCTGGTATTCCGCCACGGTCACATTAGGGTCCCCGGCAATCATAGCGGACAAACGTCGCCCCGCCTCAGGTTGGTATAGGGCCAGTACCGGCTTGCCAAAGTTTGCTGCGCAGCCAATTTCCACACCCACGCCTAACGATGGCACAGTCACTTCGGCGACTACCACCTGCGAGATGTCGATCAAAGCCATATCCCTTTGATAGATTTGCTCGGGCGCTAATTCTCGCTCCCCCATTTTTGTTGTTCTCAAGTCACCAACGAACTCGTTCAGAACCTGTCCGTACTGCCGCAGCTCCTGAACTATAATTAGGTATATATCGGCTAGTTGCCGTCCACCGCTTATGCTGGCGGAAAAGTAGATGTTCATAGATGAATGAACTTAAGTACTGGGCGCCCTAGCCACAATGCGTAACGGCTTATGGGGATTAGCAAATCCCTCAATGTTAACTGTTGACTAAAGCACATAATCGTAGCAACAGTCCATTAAATCATTTGTATATGGCTAGAGTCTGGTATTGCGAATGCTGTATTGATGCTTCTTCCTTCGATCCTTCGTTTCCAAGTATGAACTAATAGTATTGAATGCCTTCTTTCCATTTGTTTGTCTCGTCGTAGGTACATTAGTATCAGAGATGCTTCTACTAATATTAATAGGAATATGTACTCGAGTAGTATATTGCATTGTTCTTCAGGTGTGTATATGGATATTCGGTGGATCCGTATTCTTATTGTGTTATTCTACTCGCAGTATGTTATATAGCATGCTGTACTATCTCACTGTAGATTGTGCAGTATCATGGTTGTATGTTTGGCAGTATATTCTGGAGTATGTGGACTTAAATAGCGAAGAGTAGGATCAAGGCACACTAATATTATAGAGTCTAATATTAAACGCCTATTATTATGCCTATATTGTAAACCTATTATACGTATTAATAAATATAAGAATAACACGCGATAATATACACTGAATAGAACATTATAAAACATGGATACTATAGTGCATTGTATGCTAGTAATATATAGTGCTTACATGGGACGTATAATAATGCGGTTGTATGGAGTTTAATAATGGGAAACATACTGGGCATCAAATAAATGCCTCATATTAAATAATATGAGGCAATTACTTGATTATCACGATAAGCGGTTTAAAGGGCATTATAACGGGCGTTTATAACCTCCCAATCAATATTATTAACAAAAGCGTCGATATAACTACCGCGGTCAGTACCGTAATCAATCGCAAAGGCATGCTCGTAACTATCCAGTACCAATACGATATCCTGAAGCACCGGAAAACCGGTATGATGCTCAGTCATGAGGTAGGTATGCAGCTTACCGTCGACCCGGGATTTGGTAACCACCACCCAACCGATGGTACATAGGGCAGTGGCTTTTAAGTCCTTGACAAACTCATCGTACGAGCCGAAGGCCGCATCGATGGCGGACGACAGCTCCGAGCTAGGTTTGCCCTTGGGGCCCAAGTTCTCGAAATAGAACTGATGCAGATAGGCGCCATTGAAAGCGACCGCTTCACGGCGCTTAAGCTCCGACCAATGCCCCCAGCTATAGTTGGTATGGGACTTGTCGGCCGTTTTGAGTTCCTGCTCCATTAGATTAAGGCGGGCGACGTAGCCTTTATACAGGCCGAAGTGGGCTTGCAATTGCTTGTCGGAGATACCCTTCAGGGTGCCCAGCAGGTGGTCAAAGTTGTGAACTTCATGTGTCATGATCATTCTCCTTTAGTTGGTAAGATCAATGGAAAAAAGGGGTAAAAAAAGGTCATGTTAGGTCATTCGAAAAAGAGGCCCTGGTAGCAGGAGCTAATGTGGACGAATATTCATAATCACCCAGGGAGATTGCAACGGCCAGGGGAGTCTTCCCATCCTTGAAACTGGTGCACTGCTCCCGGGATAGGGGGAAACGCAGGTAGTGCACGGAACTGATCTTGTCTTCCTCGGCACGGCCGGCCTCAAAGACAGCATAGATTTTATCCTGGCCCACCTGGAGCCAGAGGCATTGGCGCTCGGTGAGGCCCAGGAAGCGGCTTAGCCGATCCTTGATCTGGTCACTCTGGCTGATCTCAATGAACAGGGTGGCACTGAGCTCCCCCTGGTCAGGGATCAGTTCATTATAGACGTCAATTTCGGCTTGGATTTGATTATCATGTTCCAATCGCTCGGTTCGCATCATCTCCTGTATCTGGAAAATGATAGTAGTGCGATCTTCAAAAGTCAGTGATATCTCGGGGCCCAGTTGGATGCGGCGAACTTTCTTGTGGTCCATTACTTCCCGCCGGGACTCGCCCCGAATCTTTTCGTATTCGGTAATATCCAGCAGGTCGGTTGGTTTGATCTTCTCCATATTTCTCCCTATTACTCCCTGGCCCTGTTCAGCTACCCAGTCCGTAGGCATAGTGGATCAACTGTATGGGGTGGGCGGCGGAGATTTCTCCCCCGCTGGCCTGGTGGAGCTGCAGCCCGGCCAGGGTACAATCCGAGCAGTTGTAGACCGCCGGCCGTTGGTTGAGCTGCCGGACCAGCTTATCGGCCATTTTCATTGAGGCCTGGAAGAATTCCGCTTTTAAACCCCAACCGCCGTCCATGCCGGAGCACTTGTCCACCAAACGCACCTTGGTGCCCGGAACCAATCGTAGCAGATCACGGCTGTGATAGCCGCTTTTCTGCGCCTTGAGATGGCAGGGCAAATGATAGTTGATCTCACCCAGTTCGTTCACAAAATCGGTGCGCAGGTGCCCTTCCTTATGCAGTTGCATAAGATATCTGGAAATGTCCACCGTGCTTGCCGACACTCGGGCCACAAGTTCGGCCAGGTGCTCATCCCCGTTTTCAATGTAGGTATAATCCTGCCTGATAGTCAGGGAGCAGGTGGGCGGGCCGGTGACCACTACCTGGTAGCCGCGGTTGATCCAGCGGGCCAATTCCTCCAGGTTGGGCCGAGCTTGGCGGCGAAAGGCGTCGAAATCTCCATGTGACAGATGCGGTGCCCCGCAGCACTGCTGGGGAGGATACTGTACCTCCACCCGGTTGTATTCCAGCACCTCTACCGCCATCCGCCCGATGACAGGATCGTTGGCGTTGGTATAGCAGGTGGCGAAGATCACCACCCGGCCCACGGGGTTAGTGGCTACCTTGGTCTGGCGGCGGTGCCGGCGAAACCACTTGGCGAAGGTCTGCCGGTGGAAACGGGGCAATACCCGCCGGCGGCTGATACCTACGAGTTTCTCCATGAGCCATCGCACGGGGGCCAGCCGGTTGCCCCAGTTGGAGAAAGGGGCCGTCAGTGACCCCAGCTGGCCGGTCAGGTCCGATCGGCTCAAAACGATATCACTCAACCGCCGGCCCCGGGCCTTGGTCCGTACCGCCTGGGCGCGCAACATCAGCCGGGGGAAATCAAGCTGAAACTCGTGCTCCTTATCGGGCGTGTAGGGACAGATTGGATCGCACAACCGGCACTGGTAGCACAGGTCCACCACTCGCCATTGTTCCGCCTCGGTAAGCTCGGTCACATGGCCTACAAACTCCACTTCCGCACTGGCCTGGACGGCGTGTTGGCCTTCGGGCAGGTCAAGGAAATCGGTGCGCTGCTGGGCCGCGCCTATCCGCCCTTCTTCTTCGGCGACCAGTCGCTTACGATCGGCCTGGCTGTCGATAGCTTTAAACAAAGCCGGGAACGACGGACACAGGTTGAAACATAAACGGCAGCCCACGCAAATATCAAAAACGCGGTGCAGCTCCCGGTCCAGGGAAGCTCGTTCCCAGTACACGGGTTTATTGATGTCATAAGCTGTATCGGTGGTATCTGAGTGATTTATCAGCGACATAGCGGAGCCGGATAATAATTTTCGGTGTGCCCGGCGATAGAGACCAGGGCGCCGCGGTATCCTAAGACACCGCGGCGATCAGATTCGGGCTTAAAGGGTGTCCAGAGTAGTCTGGAACTTGCCGGCATGCGATTTCTCAGCCCGGGCCAGGGTCTCAAACCATTCTGCGATCTCATCGTGCCCTTCCTCGCGGGCCGCCTTGGCGAACCCCGGATACATCTCCGTATATTCGTAGGTTTCACCGGCCACGGCAGCCTTGAGGTTGGCCTCGGTGTCACCGATAGGCAGCCCGGTGGCCGGGTCGCCCACCTCAGAAAGGAACTCCAGGTGCCCAAAGGCGTGTCCGGTCTCGCCGTCGGCGGTGTTCTTGAACACACTGGCCGCGTCAGGGTAGCCCTCTATGTCCGCCTGGCGGGCAAAGTACAGGTAGCGGCGGTTGGCCTGGGATTCGCCGGCGAAGGCGGCCTTCAGGTTCTCCTCGGTTTTGCTCCCTTTCAAACTCATTATTATTACTCCTTAACTTATTTGGTGCTTGGGAAAGGCCTGCGGTATAAGCAGGTTACACCGCCTCAATAGCAGTGAAAATTTCGTCCATAGTGGGGGTATCGTCACCGGGGCTTTTTTCGATGTTCAGCCAACGGATAACCCCGTCCTTATCGATTAGAAATTCCGCCCGGGTGGAAAAACCATCGGGCAAGGCCACGCCGTACTGCTTGGCAATCTCAAGGCCCAGATCGCTGATCACCTGAAAATCGATGCCCCCCAGTGAGTCGCAGAAGGCTTTCTGGCTGAAGGAATTATCGACGCTGACGGCGATGACTTCAGTATCCCGGCTACGAAAACCGTCCAGATTGCGATTGTAGGTAGGCAGTTGCACCGAACAGACCGGTGAGAAAGCCAAGGGATAGAACACCAGAAACACGTTCTGCCGCCCCTG
>CBDVAP010000085.1:0-12489 GCA_965372015.1 uncultured bacterium
CCGCCACCGGGGACCAGAGTTCCAGCAGCGAAGTTCTAATACCGCCCGGTTGCAGGCAGCGGCCGTTGGACTGGCAGATGTGTACGCAGTCCAGGCAGTGGATGCACCGGTTCAGAAATTCCGGCTCCGGCAGCGAGCCGGGGGGCCGGATCAATGTACTGGCGGCGTTCCGGTTCCTCAAACCGATGCTCATCAAGCCCAGGGCGGCAAAGCTACCCAGGGCGGAGTGCAGGAAGTGCCGCCGGGAGTAATCGATAGGGGTGCGGTACGGGCGGTGGTTCCAACCGTAGGTGATGGCGCCGAATTTGGGTGGGCATACTGCGCTACAGTTGAAGCACTGGATGCATTCCACCTTATTGCCTTCCCGGGCGTTGCTTTCGGGGATAGCGTCCATTTTGCACCCTCGGTAGCAGATTTCGCAGTCGGTGCAGGACTCCCCCACCGCCCGCTCAAACAGCCGGAATTGCGACAGGAGGCCCAGAAGGGCCCCCGCCGGACAGACATAGCGACACCAGAATCGCCGGGTGATTTTCTCAGACCCGACGATGATGCCAAAGAACAGCGCGATCCAGACTACCTGCTGCATGAAGGCCTGCTCCTCGGGCATCAGCAGCACCTTGAACCAGTCGTGGAGGGCATAGGCTGGGACTTCCAGCAGCGGCATACTGCTTGCAGCCAGCAGAGCCCCTTCGGCTACCAAAGTGGCGAAGGGATAGATGACCGCGGTGAAGGCTCGATTGAGCAGCGAAAGGGGATCGAAATAGCCCCAGACGTGGATCGAGAAAACCGCCAGCAGTACTGAGGCCGCCAGGAGGGCGAACTTCAGCGGTCGGAGTGACCGCCACTTGCCTGAAACCCGGTTGTCGGGGGACTTGAGCAGCCGGCTAGTGGCATCCAGGGTAGTCCCCAGCGGACAGAGCCAGCCACAAAAAAAGCGTCCCAGAATGGGGGTTAATAGGAGGATAGCCACCGCCGGCCAATATCTAAGGGGTAATTGCAGATCCTCTATCAGGCTGAATAGGGGCAGCATCGGACTGAAACGTAAAAACAGGTCTGAATCAAGGGCGCCGGTGTAAGGATAGCGCGCCAGTATAAACAACACCAGGAAAAAGAGCAGGGCGGCCAGCTGCACCGCTCTGCGCCAACGGACCAGGGTCACGAGAGTACGATTTTCTTCAGGTTGAGCTTAGTCGGGTCGAACTTGTTTAAACCACGGCGGTGGGCCTCACGCAGGTACCCGATGTCGGTTGGCCGCAGGTCGAACAGTTCGGCGGCCACCCAGTCGGCTGAGACAGTGCAGGTGCTCATTATCAGGGTGCGTGGTTGGCGCACGTCACGGAGGTTGCCGCCGGTGGGGCCGTTGGCTGTCAAGATGCGATAGGCGTCGATAATGGTCACGGTGGGCAGGATATGGGCCGCAATATCGATGAGTTTGCGGGAAAAACCGTTGTGCAGTGAGCCCCGGTCGCCCCCCAGCACGCCCATCAGGTTTTTAAGGCCCATAGTCGCGCGGCTCATGTTGTGCTGCTTGGCTATGGGAATATTGATCACTTTATCGGCCTGCAGGTAATCGCGGTAGACGAGCCATTTGCGGAGCACTTCGCCTTGCGGCAGGTCAATTTCAGTGAACCGGTTGGGCCGGATGTGTTCCACCCGGGCTCCGGCGGCCTGGGCCATGCGCTTGATCTGACTGTTGTCGTAGCAGCGCCGGGGATTGTTGCAGGTGCGGTCCAGGACCTTCACCTCCTTAGCTCCGGCGGCCAGTGCCTGCCGGACCACTTCGGCCACCAGTTCGGGATTAGTGGTCGCGGCTTGCTCTGGAGTACGGTCAAAGCCGATGTTGGGCTTGATGAGCACTTTATCACCGGGCTGGATGAAGCTCCCCATCCCACCGTAGGCCGCCAAGGCAGCTGCCAACAGCTCTTTCGGCTCGCCTCCTTCAACCCAAACCGCCTCCGGTGGTGATCCGCCGTCCAAGGTCCGGAACAGGGCGCTGCCCGCCAGCGGGGCCGCAGCCAGCCCCACCAGACCGGCGGTAGAGGTGCGGAGGAACTGCCTCCGCCGCATCAGCTTTCCAGTGCCGCTTGCTCAGAGGGCCGATTTTCAGTGCGCGAAAATGTAATGAAGATATACAGGCTGAAGATCAGCGCCAGGAGGCCTTGGATCCAGATAGCAGTGCCCACCAGGGGCGGAGTAAGCACAACGAGCTGGATCAATAGCGCCTTTGCCCCGTAATAACAGAGCTTGCTGCCGGCGATAGCACCCAACATGGCACCAAAACGGTGGCCTATCCGGCTGGCCAGCCACCAGAACAGCCAGACATTGAGCAGCAGCTCAGCGGTCATCAGCAGGGCCTTGGCCGGCAGGGGGTGTCCACTGGTGATCAGCGAAACCAGGGGCAGGATCAGGGCCAACAGGTACGAATTGCCCCGGGCGGCGAACGGCAGCGCCAGGATCAACAGCAGGCGCATAGGCTCCAGCCGGTAAAGGGGAAAGGCCAGCAGGTGTGACAAGCTGGGCAGGAAAACGATCGCCAGGACAAAAAGCATGTCGATCACTATGGCCCGGCGATGGGTGTTAATAATTCTGACAACTGACTCCATGAACTAGTCCTTCGATTGGGTGGGGAGAATCTAAGATTGATTCCTATCACAATCCAATAAAGATATGTTTGTCCGCGCAGGTTGCATCCCGGCCATACCGAACACCAGCGTTCGGGGTTAACTTTTCGCAGCCCGGCGGCAATTGAGCTATTATTAATCTGGAAATACGACCCGCCGGTTTGGGTCAGTTAGCAGCAATTTGAGGAACACAATCGTCATGAGGGGAAGCAAAGTATGATCGATGTGAAAGCCGCCCTGGCCCAGCACCAATCAGTTGTGGCCAAGTTAGAAGCTCTTGAACCGGCTATCCGCTCGATCGCCCAACGGATTTCCGAGGCTTTGCGAGAGGGGGGCAAAGTGCTGTGGATGGGAAACGGGGGCAGTGCGGCGGACAGCCAGCACCTGGCGGCGGAGTTGGTGGGCCGCTATACTCGCGAACGCCCCGCAGCGGCTGCCATCGCCCTGACTACCGACACCTCTATCCTCACAGCGATAGGCAACGACTACGGCTTTGAATCCATTTTCGCCCGCCAGATCGAGGCCCTATGCGCGCCCGGTGACGTGGTGGTGGGGATTTCCACGTCGGGGAACAGCCCCAACATACTGGCCGGCATCGCGAAGGCGCAGGCCATCGGGGCCTATACGATCGGGTTCACCGGTGGTGATGGCGGCCGGCTGGCGGAACTGGCCGATGTTTCACTAGTAGCCCCCGCCAAGGAGGTGAGCCGCATCCAGGAGTGCCATATCCTGATCGGCCATATCATCTGTGACTGGGTGGAAGCGGGGCTAGTAGACCGGGAGGACTGAGCTTCTGGTGGCTAGGGTCGCCGGTTACAGGTAGCCCAGCCTCTCGATACCCAACAGAATGGACTGGGCCAGGGTTTCCGGGTCCTCGCTGCTGGAATCGACCACTATCTCGGCATCCCGGGGCTCCTCGTAAGGGTCGTCGATACCGGTAAATTGCTTGAGTTTCCCGGCCCGGGCCAGGGCATAGAGCCCCTTCACGTCCCGGCGCTCGCACACCTCCAGGGGTGTGCTCACATGAACTTCGATATAGCCTCCGTGGCGGGAGATCAGCTCCCGGTTGAAGTGGCGGTCCACTTCGTAGGGCGCGATGGGGGCGCAGACGGCCACACCGCCGTTCTTGGTGATCTCGCTGGCCACGAACCCGATCCGCCGCACGTTGATGGAGCGGTGCTCATGGGAGAAACCCAGCTCGCTGGACAGGTTAGTGCGCACGATATCGCCATCCAAAAGGGTCACCGGGCGGCGGCCGTCTTCCAACAGCTTTACCAGCAGGCCGTTAGCCAGGGTGGACTTTCCCGCTCCGGAAAGGCCGGTGAAAAAGACCGTAAACCCGCGCTCCGACAGCGGTGGGCGGGCGTGGCGTAATTCCGCCACCACTTCAGGGAAAGAAAACCACTCGGGAATATCCAGCCCTTTGTCCAGGCGGCGGCGCAACTCGGTGCCGGAGATCTCCATTGTGCGGGCACCCTCGGGAACCTCGTCCACGGGCATAAATTCGGCCCGGTCCTCCACATAGACCATCATCTTGAAGGGGATCATCCGGATGCCCAGCTCCTTTTCGTGCTTACGGAGCAGATCCTGGGCATCATAGGGACCGTAGAAAGGCTTACCTTCACTATCCTGGCCGGGCCCGGCGTGATCACGGCCGACGATGAAATAGCCACAGCCGTAATTCTTGCGGATAATGGCGTGCCACAGCGCCTCCCGGGGGCCGCCCATGCGCATGGCCAGGGGCAGCAGACTCAGCATGGCGGTCCCGGCGGGATATTTCTCGATAACATGCTCGTAGCAGCGCACCCGAGTATAGTGGTCCACATCGCCCGGCTTGGTCAGGCCCACCACCGGATGGATCAGCAGGTTGGCCCCTACCGCGGCGGCGGCCCGGTGGGTGAGCTCCAGATGGGCGCGGTGCAACGGGTTGCGGGTCTGGAAGGCCACCACTTTGTCCCAGCCGTGCCGGGCGAAGCGATCCCGCACCTCGGCCGGTGTATGCCGCAGCAGCTGATAGTCATAGTGCTTGGGTGGGGTGATGCCCTGGAGCGTGCCGCCCAGGTAAACCGGGTGCGAGGTATCCAGCAGGTAAAAGGCTCCCGGATGCAGCAGATCGGTAGTGCCGAACAGTTGCCGGGCCTCCGCCTCCAGGTCGGGACGCCAGCTATCGGTCACCCTCAGCACCGCCAACGGGAAGCCTTCCTTATCCCGCAAAATTACCTGGGCGCCTGGGGCCAGGCCCTCGGCGAACTGCTCGCTGACGTCCAGGGTGACCGGCAGGGGCCACAAGGTATCGTCGGTTAGGCGCATTCGGGAAACCACCGATTCGTAGTCTTCCCGCCCCATAAATCCTGTCAGGGGCGAGAAGCCGCCGTTGAGCAGGAGTTCCAAATCACATAGCTGGCGGTCGTTGAGGGTTACCGAGGGGAATTTGATACCGGCCCGTTTAAGCCTATAGGCCTCATCGGGTGGGAGGAGCAGATTTACCAACCGGCCGCCATGGGGCGCGATGATCGATGATGGCATGAAACTAAGACCTTATTCCGGGATTAGGGCCTCTGTGATGGGGTGAGTGTCGCCGGCTATATCCGATTACTCCCGATACGGGGATCTACCGCCACCCGTGACAACAACAGGAGTTCAATAATCGGGCGGAAATTTACTGGGAGCCGGAACTAGTCAACTCGATAAATTTCTGACGGTAAACCTCCTCATCCCCCGGCTTAAAACCGGTATGATGGTAATAGAGGGTACCGTCGGCGGCCACAACGAAGGTATTGGGTAGATGGGCAACACCTCCCTCAACCACGCCATACTTCTTCCCCGCCACGGCATGGATATCCAGCAGCATCTCCAGCTTGATGTCGAAACGCTCGATGTATTCCGCCACCAATTCCTTTTTCTCATTCAAATCCACTAGGAAAATGATGATCCCCGGAAATTCCTTCTGGAGTTTCTCCAGTTCGGCTATCTCCGCTTTGCACGGGATACAGGTGGTCTGGAAGAAACTGATCACCACCGGCTTCCTGTCCTTCGCCTTGACTTTAGGGCCCACCGTCTTGCTCATATAGAACTGCTTCCCATTCAATCGCGGTAGGGAGAAGGTAGGGGCCTTCCCCCCTACGACCAGTTCAATGTTTTGCTTGGTCCTGGACTTGGGCGCCGTGGCCGCCGCGGCCAGGGCTTCCGCCTCCTTGGCTTTAGCCAGACTGTCCTGCCAGGCAGTCAGCGCCTGATCCAGGTCGGTCAGTTTCTCGTGGTAGATCGCTTCGTCACCCGGCTTGATGCCCTGGTGATGGTAATAGATGGTTCCATTCAAGGTCACCAAAAACGAGTTGGTGAGATGCACCGAGCCGGTATCGTCCACAACTCCGTATTTCTTGCCAGCGAGAGCGTAACGGTCCAAGAGCACAGGGATCTTTATATCGAACTCGGAAATGTACTGGGCCACCAGATCCGGTTTCTCGTTCACAGCAATCAGATAGATAGGAACCCGCGGGAACTGTTCCTGCAGCTTCTCGAACTCGGTAATTTCCGCCTTGCAGGGCACGCAAGTAGTCTGAAAGAAGCTGAGCACTACCGGCGAGCGCTTCTTCGGTTTGGCATTACGCCCCACCACCTTTTTCAAACTAAACCGCATGTTTCCATCCAGCTTCGGCAAATTGATCATCGGCGCGGGCTCACCTTCTACAACTTGTGAATAGAGCAGCGAACAGGTTAGAATCAGTAGAAACGTGGTGATCCTCATTCGTACCATCTTAATTTTTCTTCATCGTTTTGCGGTCCAGGGTATCGATCAGCTTCAGCACCTCGGCATGCCCCGGCAGCTCCAGCGTCATGGGGTGCAGCTGGTAATGCAACAGCTCAAACCCGGAATCGCCGGCCTTAAACCGGATTTCGCCTACGTAACCGGCACCGCCCCCGGCCTGCACAATGGGCACGCCACCTACAATTGCCGGTGCTTCCACCACTGTTTGCGAGTGCCCACCGATAATCAGGTCAATTCCGGGATATTCCGCGGCAATTTCCTGATCATTGTCAAAGCCGGCATGCGACAGCAGGATGCGGAACGTACTGGGCGGCAGATCCTCTTCCAGCCAGGCCGCAAGTTGCAGCCGCCAGTCCCCCAGGTCAAGCCCAGCGAACACCTCCGGCGGATAGAAGCGCACCGTCCCGGGATGGAAAATCGGGAGGATGGAAAAGTTAATCCCGCCTTTGATGATCGGTACCGCTTCCCCCGGCGTCCGCACCAACGTCTCCAGCTGCTGATACTCCGGGGTACCGTAGGCTACGTCCTGGTCACCGAGATTTATGATGTCGAAGCCGGTGATCCGGAAGGCCGCGGTTACGATGGCCTCCACCTCAGGGGCCAAGTAGTCAACGAAGTTGTCACCGTTGTCAACCACCAGGACATCCGGGATCGAATCGCGGTAGGTCTGGATGAACTGAGCCCGCTTTTCCAGGCCCCCCAGCGGCAAGTCGGGACACAGACAATTCTCAATGGTCCCATTAGCACTGTTGGTGAAGAGGATGGAAAACTGTTGGGCCGGGAGCCGCGTCGCGGAGCACAGTAGCAGTGGCAGTAGCAGTGGCAGTAGCAGAAACTTCCGTGCGGGCATCAATCGGGTCCTCCAGCTAGTTGCACCTGGCCCCCCGTGCTTCCCAGCCCAAGGAGGACCAAACCAAAAGAGGGGCACCGTCACCGGGTGGCGGGCGGTTATTTCAGCACCCCGCCCCGGCCCTGGGCGGGACTATGCTGGCGCTTACTTCAATAGCAGCCCCGCATTCTGCGGGATAGGGACGGGATTATCCGCCTGACTACTTCAATAGCAGCATCTTGCGGGTGTACATACGGCCTTGCGCCCGGAAGACGGCGAAATAAATCCCCGTAGCTACAGTGTTTCCAAACCTATCGCGGCCATGCCACTCCGCCTCAAATCGTCCCAGGTCCTGCCAACCTTCGTACAGGGTGGTGATCTCCTGGCCCAGCAGGTTATAGATCTTCAGCGACACCGGCGCCGGGCGGGTCAGGCTGTATTGCAGTCGAGTGGTCGGATTAAAAGGATTGGGATAGTTTTGCGCCAGGGCAAAGTCAAGAGGCAGTTGCGCCAATACATCATCCACTGCCTGGCCCACATATGCCGCGCTGCCGGCAATCACCTTTAGATAATAGGGATAACGCTCGCTATAATCGGTGATGGCGGGCGGGACTTCACCAGCGGTGAGATCATATACGGCCCGTTGCTGGAGATCCATCAGCACCACCTTGTGTCCCGCCGGTAAGTTGCCCTCCAGCCGGGAGGACAGAGCGATGGGCCCGGTGGCACCCTTGGTGTGCAGTTGCAGGTCCCAGGTACCGTCGGTCTCCTCCCACGAGCGGATATCCGAGGATAACGTGGTAAGCGGCCCGCCCCACTCCGGCCGTTCCATGACCAGGGTAATGTCACCGTCGATAAAGGGAGGCTCGGGAGCGTCGAAGCGGTCCAGCTCCTCACTGGCCCCCTGAATCCGCCCGATGGAGTTGGCGATATCGGTGTAGTACTCACCCCGGGCTGCCAGGTGCATCAGCCAGCCAGCCAGTTCCCCGGGCTCGGTGGTCTTCGCCAGTAGCATTGGCCCCGGCACGGTGCTCAAGGTCAGGGTCTGAGGCGTAGCTTTCCTATTATATACGGCGTAACCACCCCAAGGGATCATGTTAGGCAATACACTTTCAGACCAGCCTTTGCCGTCGTAAGTGATGGGGCCGTGGAACAGAGAATCATTGAACTGTACCGGAAACGCGAACGGAAATGGATTGCCGATCAGGTTCCAACCGGGGGCCAATTCGATGTTGAAGCCCTCCAAGTCTTTAGTCTGGCCGGCCGTCAGTTTGAAGTTCAGACCGGACTTAATCCTCTGGTTGATCCAATAACCTACGCCGGCCAGTAGATTACTGGAGGGGGCATAAATATCAGTGTTACTGTTATAGGCAAACACCTTCCAGGTAAATTCACCCGATTCCACTCCCAGTTCATCGCCGATATTGAGGCTCAGGGAACTATTGTCCAAGTAGCCCGGAACCGAGAACAATCGCCAGGTGCTGTCGGGTATACCATTGGTACTGGTGAACATGCCGGGTAGAGTACTGGTATTAAGTGTATCAGCGCCATAGCTCACCGGCACCGATACCGGTGCGGTAACTGAATCATTCCCGGCGCCATCTATCGCCTTGATCCGCACCAGCAGCCCGGTAAATCGGATTTCGCTGCCAGGGATGGTATAACTATACTCGCCGGGACTGCCTCCCACCATGGTCCTTATGGATGTATCGGCTATCGCACCGCCGCCGGGCAGATAGATCAACTCCACCACCGGTGTACCGCGGTCTTCCGTCACCTGGGCCGTCACGGTCACATCATTACCCGACTGGGTTACCTGCGGCTTGGCAAAGCTAATGCTGGGCGCAAGAATATCCGGCGTGGCGGCGCCGATGACGAACTGGCTGAAGTAGGTGATGTTGGGGAAGGTTACCGAATGATGGGTAGCACTACTGGCGTAGGTCCTGATCTCCCACGCTCCCGTGCTGCCGGTGGGGCGGCTCAGGAGCTTGATCCTACCGGGCTCATCCTGGTATTCCTGCGGAATGGCGTCCGCACCCAGTTCGAAGGTGATCTCCAGGTCGAAAGTGTCGCCGCCGGGGTTATCGAAGCGCCACGAACTGGTGGTGATCAGCAGTTCCAATGTGTCGGGTATTTCACCAGTGGGAGTCTCATCTATCACAGCTACCTGGATCAGGTCTCCGGAAGTGAATGCTGAAATGTCGAGAGTCACCCCGGTGGAAGGGAACACCACTGTCCCGGTGTCGGTGATGGTTTGCACATCGACAATCTCGTTTTCCGAGATCGGAGTAGTGAATTGCTGGTCGTTCAAGGCCCGTACCGTCGGCCCGCCGCCCTGGCTGGCCTTGGCAATGAAGAGGTAAGTCGTATTGGTATCAAGGCCGGTTGCCCAGGCCGATACTATGATCGGTTCTGTGGCGCTCACCGGATTCTGGTCCGCTGTGAACTCCAGGATAGTCCCGGGTGTAGTCTCATCCCAGAGCTCGAAAAATACATTGGTTGAAATGCCTTCCGGCATGACCTCAGCATTTAACCTGGCGGAGTCGGCGGTAATGCTGTTGGCGTCCAATGTGGCGATCCAGAAACCGCCGCCAGCCCCGGGTGGGAAAAAGCCGATGGCATAATTGCTTTCCACCAGGAAGTCCCACTCCACCGCCGCCAGTCCATCGTCACCGGCGGAGTTCTCTATCCCCACGACGGCTTCGTCTGTGAGGCCGTTCATGTCCTTATACTGGATCATGATGGCCCCGTCGTCATACAGTTGCACCTGGAAGGTGAAGTCGGTGGCCATATCGATGGATTCTTTGCCCGGGCTGCGCTTGACTTCGGGGTCAAGCCCGCTGGCGGCCAGATCCTCGCCGTTCTTGGTCCCGAGCGTGCCGAACTTTCCGCCCGGCACTACGCCGGTTCCCTTCTTACCGAACTTGTCGCCCGGTATTACGCTGGTTCCGTCCTTACCGGATTTGCCGGGGGCCAACTGGGGGTCCACGTAAAGGGGTACATTGGTATACTGGACAATAAAGCGCTTGCGCGTAGCGTCATTGTAGTAGTGGACAGTACCGCCACCGCCGTCGCCAGGGTCCGGGTTCAGGTCGGCCCAGAAGGCGGCGATGAAGTTGTTGGCGCCCGAATCGCTGGGGATATATAGTGGGGTCTCAGACCCGGGATCCTCATTGGCAGGAAGATCCGCCAAGCCCTCGGGACCAAAAGCCAGGTAGCCGTTCGATGAGATTTTTATGGTGGTATAGTTATTATCATAAAATGGATATGAGAACGGCAAGTCCACTTCGGAGAAGGTGTCGTCACCCAGAGTCATAAGGGTACCCGAAGAAGTAATGTCATAAAAATCTACGGGAGGGCCACTAAAATGCTGGCTGTCCATCCACTGGTAGCCGAAGTTGTCCGGGCCACCCTGGTGGGCCAGGGGCGGATCAACCCAGTCCGAGACTCCGACAGACTTGGGGCTTTCCTGCGAACTCTGGTCGGTAGCCGTAACCCAGTACCAGTATTCCGTCGAATTGGTATTGCCGGGATGGTCGACGTAATGGGTATATGGCAGATTCACGACCTGAACATCAGTAGCGGTCGCAGGATTGTCGATCGTGTTCCGATAGACGGTATAATGGTTGACATTCTCACCCGCCGGGTTGGGATCCCAGGTAATAGCCGCCGCCCCGCTGCCACCCCACATGACTACGTTGGCAGGCGCACTGGGACCGGCAACAGCCTGGGTTTTGAAAACCTGGTCCAGGCCGAAAGTGGTGCCCGCGCCGTTGGTGGCCTTGACTCGGTAATGGTAATCCGTGTTGGCAGCCAGGCCGGTCAGAACCTTGCTGATCGCCACATTGTTCGTCCCGGCTGCCAGGGGACTCTGGTCGGCAACTACGCTATTACCGTAACTCGGCGTCAGGCCCCATTCGAACTCCACGGTGGTCGTGGCGCCATTGGGGTTTACGGTGCCGTTGAGGGTAGCCCCATTCAAGACGATGCCGGTGGCGGCATTGGTGGTTGCTGTGGGGGCCGCGACGATATCCGCCTGGCCCAGCAGTTGCTGTTCCACTTCCCAGAAACCGCCGGCCAGGGCGTAGCTGCCGGCGACCCCCACGGTCCCCAGGGCGGATTGCCCCACGGTGCCCGAGATACTATGGCTACCCGCGCTGACGGTACCGCCGCCGTTGGCGATCACACCGGCGGGGATTTCATACGTCTGGGCCCGGACCAGCCCCGGCAGGGCCAGGGCAGCAAAGATAGGCACAATAACGATTGTTCTAAGGTCACGCTTCATTAGGCGAATCCTTCATAATATTTCGTAATGGCAACCACTTGAATATCCTCATTTTTAGATGATCCACGGCTGCCTAAGGCAAGGGCTGGTCCACGGTATACCGGATACGGGCATTGTAAATCCTCATGTTGTATCCAGACACAGGCGAAGTAAAATATACTTGCACCGAGAGGGCATAATTCTGATTGTCCACCGGATAGGAGAGCGCCAAATTACTGAGGGTATTGACGGCTGAAAAACCCGCTGTGGACAACGAAGCGAGTTGGGACGCGCTATTATTGCTCCTAAATACGGAATACAAATAAATATTTGCATCTACAGAGTCGTCGTCGGCCATAGTGAGTTCAAAGCCGGTGATAGTAGCGCCGTGCGGCAAGTGGACCGGGGCATACCAATTCCCGGCGCCGTTGGAGTACACGTAATATGGCAGTATGAATCTTGTTGAGCCGCTGTTATCAAACTCGGGAGCCGGTATAGCATACCAGCGCTCAGCAGGCGTTGCCAGCAGGATGCTGTCGGCCTTTATGCCGCCCATGACCTCCAGCTTGGCCGAGGGGTTGGCCGTCCCGATGCCGACGTTGCCGTTGGCGATTAAATTACCCGCTACCTCCAATCTGGAACCATCAACCAGAACGCCTTCCTCAAAATCCCCCGCAAAATTCAAAAAAAGCATGTCATTGGTCCCACTGCCGTCTCCCTGATGAACCAGGACCCGGCCGCCGTCGCCCCGAGCGGGGTCTGCCAATATTACGTCACTGAATTCCAGATTGAGTAGTCCAGTAACATGTGTTCCCCCACCGGCATCGATGTAAATAGCGCTATCCGGACCGCCATCGGGAGAATTCAGCAAGGTAGGTGTGGAGACAGCGGTTGTCTGCACGGTGCCGTCGGAGAACTTGACACCGCCGGTTGCCCTCAGCGTATCGGCACTCACGGTGCCCACCACTTCCAGGGCACTGGCCGGCTGATCCGTCCCGATGCCCAC
>CBDVAP010000086.1:0-12353 GCA_965372015.1 uncultured bacterium
TTTGAAATTCAGCAAACCGCTCAACGAAATATCTTGGATTTCTTAAACCAAACCACCCCAATCCAACAGGAAATCAATCTTAGGAAAACAGCCTGACGTGGGTTACCTTTTAATATGAGGCAACGGGAGCCGCTTATCCGGCGCGAGTGGGGCCCCTGCCCGGCAGTGATAAATAGCCCTGGTGACAGAGCAATTCGGCGTTCAATATGGCCGCCCCGGCCGCCCCGCGAATGGTGTTATGGGACAGCACCACGAATTTATAATCCAGTACCGGGCAGGGCCGAATCCGCCCAACGGTGGCCGTCATTCCTTCCCCGGCGTCGCGATCCAGCCGCGGCTGGGGACGGTCTTGCTCCGTCATGACCCGGATAACCTGCTCAGGCGCCGATGGCAGATCGGCCTCCTGGGGCAGACCGCGAAACTCGCCCAGCACCCGGGCCACTTCCGCCACTGAGGTCCGGTCGCGCAGGCCCACACTGACCGCCGCCAGGTGCCCGTCCAACACATCCACCCGGTTGCACTGTGCGGATACCACCAACTCGGCCGGCCGCACTGCTCCGTCCTCCACGGTCCCCAGCAGCTTGGCCGGTTCGCTCTCCAGTTTATCCTCTTCGCCCCCGATATAAGGCAGCACGTTGTCGCCGATCACCTCCGGCGGCGGTCCCGGATAGCCGGCCCCCGATTTAGCCTGCATGGTGGTCACCTGCACCTGCCGTAGCCCAAAGGCCGCCTCCAACGGTTTCAGGACCAGCACCAGTCCCACGACCGAGCAGTTGGGATTGGTCACCAGGCAGCCGCTCCAACCCCGCACCCGGCGCTGGTGATCGATCAAGGCCGTATGCTCGGGGTTCACCTCCGGGATCAGTAGCGGCACGTCGGCGGCCATGCGGTAAGCGCTGGCATTGGATACCACGGCGGCCCCGGCGGCGGCGAAACGGGGCTCGATATCCAGGGCGGGCTCTTTGGGCAGGGCGGAGAACACCAACTCCACGCCCCCGTCAGGCTCCAGCCGGCGCACTACCAGGTGGTCTAAATAGGTGGGCTGCTCCACCGGCACGCGCCAGTCCACCGCCTCGCCATAAACTTTGCCCGCCGACCGCTCTGAGGCATACAGCGCCGCCACTTCGAACCAGGGATGCCGCTCCAACAGTTGCACGAACCGTTGGCCCACTGCGCCGGTAGCGCCCAGAATACCCACCCTAAGTTTAGCTGCCATTGTTCGCATCCAGTTCACTGTGTACCGCCCGAATAGCCCGGCGGCTGTCGTCCGACTTGACCACCATCGATATGGAATATTCCGAGGACCCCTGGGCGATGGCAATAACAGAGATCCGCTCGTGTCCCAGGGCCGAAAATATCTTGCCGGCAATCCCTAGTCGCCCCTTCATATTCTCACCCACCACTGTGATGATCGATACCTTCGAAACCACCCGGATGCGGTCGATGCGGTGATCCAGGCGAATCCAGTCCGCCAGCACCCGGTCCAGCGCCTCCACGGTCCGCTCCACCTCTTCTTCCTTAATGGCGAAACTGATATTATGTTCCGAGGAACTCTGGCTGATCATCAATACCGAGGCCCCCACCGCCTGAACCGTGCTGAAGATGGTGGCCGCGATACCCGGTACCCCCACCATGCCGTAACCCCCCACAGTTACCACCGCAATCCCGTCCACGGAGGTGGTCAGCAGGGTGTCGCCCCGCCGCCGGGGGTGCCGGCAGATCAGGGTACCGTCACACTCAGGGTCAAAAGTGTTCTTGATCCGCACCGCAGTGTCGGTCTCCAGCAGGGGCCAGAGGGTATGGGGGTGGATCACGGCCGCCCCGAAGTAGGCCGCCTCAGCCGCTTCCCGGTAGGAGACTTCCGGTAGTAGCCGGGCGTCTTCATAATGCCGGGGATCGGCTGTGAAAATGCCGTCCACATCGGTCCAGATCAATACTTCATCCGATTGCAAACAGGCCCCCAAGATCGTGGCGGTCAGGTCGGAACCGTTGCGGCCGATGGTGGTAGTCTCCCCGCGCTCGGTGCTCCCTAAAAAGCCGGTCACGATGGGTACGGCGCCCTCCTGTAGCAGGGGCCCCAGCCGGGTGCTGACATTCGCCAGAGTACGGTCTAAGTCGACGCGCGCCGCTCCCCAGTTGCTGTCGGTCCGCAGCAGTGGCCGGCTGTCGACGTAGGCCGCCTGGGTACCCCGCTCCGTCAGGACCGTAGCGACTAAGTTGGTGGATAACCGCTCACCGATTGATAGCGCCAGGTCGCGGTCCCGGCCGGCCGGATCGGCGGGCAACGATTTCAAGTCGGCCAGGGTAGCATCCAGGTGCTTGGTAAATTCGTCCCTGGCCGGGGCCGGCAGCCCCAACTCCCCGGCCACCTCCAGATGGCGCTGGCGCAGATGGTCAATCATCGTCCGCCGGGCCGAATGATCTTGCAGGCCGGACAGCAGCAGATTAGTCACGCCACCCAACGCGGAAGTGACTACCACCAGTGGCCCTTCTGCTCCGGCAATGATATCCACAACCCGGTTGATGATATCAGCCGTGGCCAGGGAGGTGCCGCCGAACTTGAAAATGCGGGGCTTGGTCAAAACCAAAATTGCCCCCGGACCCCGACCCAATCCGGTCGTACCAATCGGACCGTGGCGGCTATTCCCTGGTCGGCCAGGACCCCCGTCACCGCCGGACTGGGATCGCTGCCATCCACCACCCAGCCCGCCACCGTAGTACCCGCTCCACTCAGGTAGACCCCGGCCATATGGGCCTGCTGCTGCAACAGGTTAAAGATCCGGGCCGACTCGGGTAGGGCCTTCAGGCGGTAGGGTTGATGGCGCCGGTCCTCCGCCGATTGCGCCAGGTTGACCGGATCGCCGCTGCCCAACCCCGAAAGTACCGCCCGGTAAGCCGCTGCGGTTACCGCTTCATCCTCCGGCGAAATTTCCTGCGGCACAACCGCTCGCAGCTCATCGGTGGACTTCACCTGCTCCGGCACCACCAAAAGCAGCTTGATATTGTGCGTGAGAGGCCACCGCCGGGCTTGCAACGGGGTACCGTGATCCACCTCCTGCAGGCCGCCATATACCGCTGCGGCGATGTTATCCGGGTGGCCCTCCATGGCCGCTGCTTCGTGAAATAGGGTGTCGTGATCGATCGCACCGTCGGTCAACTGGGCCAGGGCCATTCCGGCTACAATAGCCGCGGCGCTGCTGCCCAGGCCCCGGCCCAGCGGTATCGGATTTGTTACCCGCACAGCCAGGGGCCGGGAAGGTTTACTCTGCCGCTGGCAATATCGTTCGCCGGCCCTGGCGATCAGGTTCTCGCTGTCCTGTTCCAGGTAATCAGCCCCTTCCCCTGCGGTGATAACCGACCAGCTGTCGGCCGCTAGCGCCTCCGCCTGTAGCCGCAACTGCAACGCCAGGCCCAGCTGATCGTAGCCCGGTCCCAGGTTGGCTGTGGTCGCCGGAACGGAAACTGATAGTTTCATGCTGTCACCCGGCCGGTGGGTAGCTTCATTTCTCCAGCCCCAAATGCGCCGCCACCTGCGCACTGTCGGCTGGGAGGGAAAGGGGCTCCGGTGAAACCGACAGGGCCGTCTCGGGGTCTTTGAGTCCGTGGCCGGTGAGGATGCAAACTATGGTCTCTCCTGCTTTGAAGAAGCCTTGCTGCCCCAGTTTCAGTATACCGGCCACTCCGGCGGCGGAGGCCGGTTCGCAGAACACACCTTCCTCACGACCCAGGGTCCGGTAGGCAGCCACAATCTCCTCATCTGTGACCTTATCGATCAGCCCCCCCGATTGGTCCCGGGCCTCAAGGGCGGTCCGCCAGCCGGCCGGGTTCCCGATACGGATGGCACTGGCAATGGTCTCAGGGTCGGACACCGGCTTACCCAACACGATCGGCGCCGCTCCGGCCGCCTGAAAACCCAGCATTTTGGGCTTGTGCTCCATCCGGCCGGCCTCGTGGTAGCGTTGGTAGCCGGCCCAGTAGGCGCTGATATTCCCGGCGTTACCCACCGGCATGGCCTGGTAGGTGGGACTGGCGCCTAGCTGATCCACTATTTCGAAAGCGCCGGTGGTCTGCCCCTCGATACGATAGGGATTGAGGGAATTGACCATCTCCACCGGATACTCCTGGCTGAGCCGGCGAGCTATCTCCAGGGCCTGGTCGAAATTCCCCCTGATCGCCACCACCTTTGCGCCGCACAGGACCGCTTGGGCCAATTTGCCCAGAGCCACTTTGCCTTCGGGGAGCAGAACCAGGCAGTCCAGACCGGCCCGGGCGGCATAGGCAGCGGCCGAAGCGGCGGTGTTGCCGGTGGAGGCACAGATCACTGCCCCGGCGCCGGCCTCCAAGGCCTTACTCACTGCCAGGGTCATGCCCCGGTCCTTGAACGAGCCGGTGGGATTGCAGCCTTCAATTTTCAGGTATACCTCGGCCCCCACCTCCCGGCTCAATGCCGGGGCCGGCAGCAGAGGTGTGTCCCCTTCGCCCAAAGTCACCACCGGGGTGGCATCAATGACCGACAGATATTCACTATATTTTCTGATTAACGCTGGCATTATCTGACCACTTTTATCGACGGGTGATCCGTCGGTTCGGCGCTTGACTTCAATCGGCGATGGAATCGAGACCCATCTTGATGAAAAGCGATAGAATCATCAGTAGCTCCGTCCCGATAGCGGTAATGAAGAAGTACATCCCCCGGCGCAGGTGGATATTCTTGTTCCAGTTGATGATTGCCAGGGTGTGGATCTGCCGGCTGATCAGCCGGGCGGTCTGCTCTTCATCGGCGCCGATTGACTCCATATAGGCGTGGTATTCGGTGCTGGTGCGAAACTTCCGAATACCGCCGAAAAAGGTGGGGTCATTTGCCTGGTCCTTATCAGCGTTCTGGGTTTCCGGGCGGCTGAACCGCGGCATGATCGTGCGAAAAAGGTTAAAAATAGTTAGAAAGGCCACCAGAAAGTAGATCGGGATCAGCACCACGATGAAGTTGTTGAACGCCAGGAACCGGTAATATACTATGAAGAACGCCATGAAGACCCCTAAAATCGATAGCAGTGTGAAGGCCTTCTGGTCGGTGCGGGACAGAATGGACCGCTCACTTTCTAAAATATGGAACAGGAGTCGATGATCGGGTGCTACCATGGGTGGAATTTATATATCCTTTTGGGAGTTGCAAAGGGCTGGTGATGCATGCAATTTCCCGGCGAATACGATCTAAAATCTAAGGAGATAGGCTTTGGCCTCTGAATCTGCCAACCCGGAAGGGCATTATAGCCGCCTGCGTGAACGATTCCTGAACAACGGCCTGGACGGTTTTCTCGATTACGAGATAGTGGAGCTGTTGCTGAAGTTGGCGGATCCCCGCCCGGATCATAAACCCACCGCCAAAGCCTTACTGGCCAAATTCAATTCACTGGGTGAAGTGCTGGAGTCTCCCCCGGCTCTGCTCAAAACGGTCAAGGGCGTGGGTGATCGGAATCTTTTCGGCCTGAAATTGATCCAGGCCGTGGCCCGGCGCTACCTTAAGGAGGAGGTGATCAACAAGGATTACATTCATTCCTCGTCGCAGGTGATCAGTTACTTACGGCATCATCTGAAAAACCGCAACCGCGAGCTGTTCATGATCATCCTGCTCAACGGCCGCAACCAGATCATCGACCTGGTGAACCTGTTCGAGGGCACCCTCACCACCAGCGCCGTCTATCCCCGCGAGGTACTCAAGTTGATCCTGGAGCGCGACGCGGCGGCAGTGATCTTCGTGCATAACCACCCTTCGGGAAACCTGACCCCCAGCCAGGATGACTTTACTATCACTAAAAGGTTGAAGGCGGCCTGCAAGAATATCGACGTGCACGTGCACGACCATTTGATTATCGGCGGCAACGACTACTACTCATTCGCCCAGAAGGGTAAGCTGTAGCCACTGCCCGGACCCCATCGAGCCCCGGAACCGGTAATTTTACCGTCATTTATCGGATTTATATTTGAGAGTATGCTCATATGCGCATAACTTACGCCTGGCGGTTGATATTGGCCGCACCTTCGGTAAAAATATAAGGAGTCACCAACATGCTTGAGCGTTCCAGTTCCCGCTCTAAAGTCAGCTATCCGGTGTTGGAGAGCACCCAGCACCATTTAGCGTCATTGACCGCATTGTCCTCCCTGGCACGCGGCTTCAGCCTGCTGGGTGATCCCACCCGCCTGAAGGTCCTGCTGAGCCTGGCCCACGCCAAGGAATTGTGTGTCTCCGACCTGGCGGATATCGTCGGGATGGAAACCTCGGCCATCTCCCACCAGCTGCGCAAGTTGCGCGACGGCGGGCTGGTAACCACCCACCGCGAGGGCCTTACCATATATTATCTGCTTAATGTTCCTGTTCTCCGGGATACCCTGGCCACCGCCCGCTCCCTGCTGGTGGAGGCCGCGGAGGCGGGGAGGTAGGCTGCCACTACTTCAAAAGCAGCATCTTCCGGGTGGCGACGAACGTCTCGCCGCCGTTTGAGGGTACGGCGAGCAGCCGGTAGAGGTAGATGCCCGAAGGCAGCGCCCGCCCGGCCCGGTTCCGGCCCTGCCAGGTGATCGACCGATAACCGGCTCCTTCGATCGCGGCATGAGTGTACACTTCCCTGCCCATAATATCGTAGATGGTCAGGCTCACCCGGCTATCTTCGGGTAGGTCGTAGCGCAAAGTAGTGCTAGGATTGAAGGGATTGGGGTAAGCATTGTGCAGGGCATAAATCTCCGGCAATATTTCAACAGCTTGTACTTTTCCGGCCCCCTGACCAGGTTTGGCCACCAGTAGCTGCTCTCCCAGATAGTCATTGATCATGTTAGCCAGCAAGGGCAGCATTTCGCTGGCAGGGAATCGCGCCTCCAGCTGATCATATTGTTCCCGGGCGGCCTCCGGATCATCGGCGAAATCCAAGTAAATGATCCCCAGTTGCAAGTACATATCCTCTTCGATAGGCGTACCCCTATGGCGTTTGATCTGCTTTTCGCAGTACTTGACCACTGCGGGATACTCGCCATTTACCAGGGCGGCATCCATCCAGAACAATCTGGCCTTATGGCGCAGGGGATGATTGGGGCTGTTGGACATCACCTTAAAGTAAGCCGCCTTATTGGGGAACTTATCAGCCTTGAACAGCACCCGGACATATTCTTCCAGCCCCACATATGCTTCCGGGGAGTCGGAATACTGCTGCACCAAGGATTCGTACACCACTATCGCCCCAGCCAGGTCTCCCTGATCCGCCAGGCCGCGGGCCTCAGCCAGCAGCTGACCTTCCGGTGTCAGAACGCCTTTCCAAAGGGCTCCCGGCTGCTCGGCCCCGCCGCCAAAGGGATCAAGTGCGCTGGACATATATAAAACAAAATCGACCGACCCACTTCCTGAATAAACGTCAGCACCTGTGGGTGCAGATACACCCCAGTAGTTGTATTCCGCCATAATGTTGGAGGCATAAGTCCTGATTTCTGCACCGGCCCCATTGTTGTTATATATATCATTCCAGCCCGGTTCTATCCACAAAATCCCCAGGTTCGGATGAGCAGAGCTGTTAATATAAAAGGCGTAACTGGTATTATCCGCAACTACATTGCGGCCACCCCTCGGATCACTGTAATTGTCACGGAACAGCGGATTCCCGTTACTGATACTTACGCCCTCACGGGTATTATGTATATAATTGTGGCCAAAAATTGCGTAAGGAGAACCGTATATCTGAGCGCCCTTGTCCGCATCGTAGATATCATTATACCTGTATGTAACATTTGAATATGCGTTTCTGATCGCCTCGCTGTAAACCGGATACGTGCCTCCATCGTATATTGAGTTATGCGAGACAACCGTTTGACCATCAGTGCAGTAGTGTGCCAGAATGCCATAGGCGTTCTGATAGTTGGCGTTCGTGAATCCGCGAATCTTGTTGTTCTCAACGGTTGATGACTCAAGGTACTGAAGGAAAAGGCCTATACTCCCGATGTCAGCGATCTCATTACCGATGATATCAACAGAAGTAGACTTGGCAAAGATACCCCTGGACGCACAATCGCGAATCTTGCTGTTGGAAATGACTATCCCATAATCAGGACCTATCAGCTGCACCGCCTTATCGGCGTACTCTATGACACAGTGATCGATAATAGAATTGCCACTGGCGCCGGCTGCAAAGTAGATCGTCTGCCAATCGCCGGGGGCCGGATTTTCATTGGCGGCGGAAAAAGTAATGGGAAGATCGGCCGTGCCCTGAGCCTTGAGCGTGCCATTTACTATCAGCGATATTCCAGGCTCAAAGAAAACCCCTGTCCCGGGCAGAATAGTCAATGTGGCGCCGGACTGGACAGTGACGTCGCTTTGGACTATGATCGCTCCTTGCCAGATCGTATTGTTGGTTATATTGCCATCAATCTTCCGCAGCAGAGGGAGGGCCATGGAAGGATCGCCGAACAGTTGGGTAGCACGAGCTTGCCATGTGAGCCGAGGATCGGCGGCCTCCAATTCGGCTTTACTGTCTTTGATGATCTGACCAATGTTTTTATACCCGGGGTCAGCAATTTTTTCATAGTAGATATCTGCGAAAAGTCGATTGCCGTAGGAATCGGTTATCCAGGTAGCGGCCATGGCGCCGATGATGCCGGCATTATCCATGAAGAGCAATTTCTCAAGTATGGTGTCGATTTCCTGCCCGTTCATCTCCCGTTGTACCTGCCCGATACTACAGCTTAGCCCGGAAAGGAACGGGTACATGCCGGCATTGTTAAAATTCCAGTTGCATACAGTTTCTGTATAAGGATAAGTCCAATAGAAGTTCACTAGAAAGGACCAATCAGCACCGACTCCGATAGTATTGATGATGGCAACCCCTTGGTTCACTTCCGCCTCGAAGGCGGCTGGTCTCAGAAGGTCAAAACTGTCATATTCGTTTTCGCCGATTTCACTCGAATTTATTATTATTTGATCATACCCGGCTGGAGCCATATGATTGATAGTAATGCTATCACGGAGGGCATCGCGGTACTGACCCCTGAGGCCGTTTGATGGGTGGTCCATGTTCCCAGTGGCGTACAGCACCTTGTTGCGCCAGGCAGCGTAGGAGGTCACTTTACTGTGCTCAACCAGCTTGTTAACCCAGTTAGTCACTTCCTGCTGTGTTTCGGCTGGAACACGCCCTATGGTTGCATTGGGATAAAAATCTATATAGAAGTCATCATTGGCAATGGGCTGCTGCCCGCCATTGTAGGGCTCATCAATTAGTTCATAGTCATAAGGTATGAAGTTGCCCTCACTGGCATTAGTGGTTTCCCTGCTTCCCTCCGGTTCTTCATTCGCGTCGCCAATTAAAAGGATATAGTCGGGCGTGCCATAGAGATCATTATATAGGAATCTGATGTCTACCGCCCTCCAGCCATCCTGTACCTGGAACAAATTGACCTGATAGCCCTGGTCTTCTTTTAAATCACGGAGGGAATTGTACCATGTTGCGTTGTACAGGTCTTGGTGCACAATAATACCGTAGGTGCTGGCCTCCGAAATAGTTTGTAGAAACAATATTGTTAATACAAGCAATAGTGTTTTCCTAACATCAAACTTCATATTATCCTCCGGTGAAATGCTTTTTTAAACCTTAGTAGCTAGGGACAGCGTTGGTTCCCCTCATAATCCCATAGTAAGGACTGCCTCCAATTTTTACATTAAATTCATAATATTTAGTAAAATTGGAAAAGTCAGTTACATTTATTTCGATTTTATAAGTATCTTCAGGGATTAATTCACTATTATTTATATACCAATTGCCAACAAGACTGATGCTGTTTGTAGCTATATAGATCAGAGTATACGGGTCTGACTTCGATCCCTTTGCGAATACATTTCGAACATTTGAGCACACGTAGCCATTATCGGTCTGAAAATATCTCTTCTGGAAATTATTACTAAAATTGATCCCGTTGAAGGATTGGACAAATTCATCATTACTTTTATAAATATTAATTGCTATTTTCTGAATGCCTCGTTTAAAGATTGAATTTGCATCATATTTATCATACGCGTTTACAACGATATCACAAGCCACGCTTCTATCCAAGACATTGGTAACACTTGTTGGCTCGATAAATTCTGGGCCGGATTGAGTAAGGAAAGCCACGTTGATTGTAGGAGGTTCAATATCGGATGCATCGCCCCAATCGAATCCCCACTGTATAGGATCTTTGATCCATGCAGTTTGGGTAAACCAATCTCCGTCAACAAAGTGTAGATGCGTGCTCCCGTTTTGATTTATTTTTCCAAGGACAGTACCTGCTATAACAGGATCTCCAACGCTAAGATTCGTTGTAACATCAAACTCGAAATATGTGTAATAAATAGCTTCATTCTCGTCACTAATTCTGATTGTTGTGGAGGTCTTTGTCCTGATAAATCCCTCTATTACAGCAATCACATTCAGTTTACTGCCTTCGCTATCGTCAATATCGACTCCTGTATGCAAGTGGTGCCTGTCGTAGGGGGTTTGTTCATATACGCCGGATCGCAACTCACCAAATGTTGATGTTATTATTGCTGTACCATTAGTGTCATCCACGGGCAACGAGTAACAGAGTAAAATACTCGATGTAGCCATAAGCGACAATAAAATATTAACATTGTATTTCATATTTAATACTCCCTATCTAGTTACTAATCAGTTTGAGTATCTGGTCGGATCCTTCAATAAAGATTAGATTTGCGTAACTATTGTTCTGTTTACCTCGTTTTATTACACGCTCTTGAACTGCATTAAGATGGAATTCCTGTGTTAATTCCCCATTAGAGGTATAAATTTGAATGTTGTAATCTCTATGATCATCCGAAATATCATTAATCACAATCCCAAAATTGCTATCGCCCGCCTCTCCTCCATTAGATTCTATAGGAATGATGTCTATCGGAATACTATTCCTTGTAAATGAATTAGCGAATATCCTAACCCCATCGTTCTTGCGGTACGAAGTCACTAGATATTCTTGATCAGAGTTTAGGTAGTGTGAGGTTATAATGCTCTGATCGTTAATAAGTGCATGATTGCTGATATGGGGGAACTGAAAGAGTTGTTCCCCTTCGGCAGAAAATACTTGCGTTTTATATTTTTTATTGCTACTAAGTGTTTCATCGAAATCTACCACACTAGCCAAAACGATATCGGCTCTCGGACTTACAGCCACTGCTGCTATGTCTTCCTCTTCCAGTCGAACTATTTTTATTAACGACCCATTTACATCGAAGAGAAAAAGGTGTGGTTCACCGCTTGAACTTCCTTGAATAAACTCTGATGGTGTACCTGATGGAGGGTTTTCTAGATGAACAGTTCTTCCCATTTGTGGTTGCCCCTTATTTGCGATTATGGCTATTAAAGAACCGTCCTCGGAAATATCAGAATCTGACAAGCGAAGAACCTTATTATCAAACATGGTATATGAATTGATTAGATTACCGGTCTGGCTAAACACGGTAAGTGTTGAAGTATTTCCATTTAGTTCGTAATAATTACCATTCATATCCGAAATAAACCGCGTTAATTGTTCATGTGCGTCCCAGTAATAGTCTTCGACTTTAGAAAACAATTGGCTACCTTTGGAATCGTACATTGAGATCGATCTTTGTCCGACCGGATTCATTTTATTCGGTTCGGTCACGAATTCAACATAAAGTATGTATTTCCCTAATTTGCTAGCGATTATTAAAGCCTGGCTACCGATTCCGATAGACTTTATAATTTTAAAATCACCGGTACAAAAATGCAAACCCTCGACATCTAGAACGACATATCCCTGCAACCTATTTCCGTCCTTAGGATCTTTAATGCTAACAACATCTCTAGGCTGATTAAAGTAATTCCCCGAGTTGACTCGTACAACTTTTAATTGCTGCCCTTGAAGACAATAAAGAATCGATAAGAAGAAGAAAAGTAATCTATTAGTAGATATTTTCATTATCAATCTCCATGTAGCCATGTTAAACTGCGCCTGAGTTTGTATTAATGGTACAGTAAGGTAATTAGAAATTGCTTGTGTGTCAAGTTCTATTTTATTGAATGATTGTAGTGTCTAGGGACATGGTTTACAGATTGGGTGAACTGAAGCTGGGGCGAGGCGGGCGGCTACTTCGGTTCGCCTGGAATGGGTTTCGACTCGAGGCTTCCCCCGCCGCGGATGGCACCGGCCGTGATTCCCGCCAGCCGACGCTTATCTGATCACCCACAGCTCCGCCTGCGCCTCCCCCAGCAGTTCGTAGCCTTCCTCAGTAACCAGGATATCCTCCTCCAGGCCGAAGTTGACGTAGCCCCCCAGCCGTGGTTCGTCGATGTACAGGGCCGGCTCGA
>CBDVAP010000087.1:0-12223 GCA_965372015.1 uncultured bacterium
GGCCGGTGAAGGCCGGCAACTGCTTCTTGATCGTGGCTGAACTCAACCGGGGAATTCGCCGCTCGGCCACTACCGAACCGGTTAGGTCCAACGTATCGGTAGCCACGCCCAGCCGTAGGCAGGCGCTATACTCTTTTTCCAATTTCATCAGCTCGGATACCCGTTTGGTAGCAGTACCAAAGCACAACACCAGCACCCCCTCGGCAAATGGGTCCAGGGTGCCGGCATGCCCTACCTTCCGAATTTTCGTCAGGGAGCGTATTTTTTTTACAACGTCAAACGACGTCCAGCCCACCGGTTTCCAAAAAGGTTGAACAATATCTATCGTCGTCATGGGAGTGAACCCTTGCTACCCAACTCGGAAATGATCTCGTTAATGCGTGCGGTGCGTTTCGCCGCCAAATCCAGGTGAAAGCGCAACTGCGGTACGTATTTGATGCCCAACCTGGATCCCAACTGGTAGCGAATCTCCTTCCGGCGACGGATCACCGCAGCTATGATTTTTTCCTCATCGATCTCGGGATTCAAGAAGCTGAAATATACATGCGCGTTCCGCAGGTCGCGGCTGGTTTCCACTCGCGTAATTGTCAGCAGGCCGGCCGAAGGGATCTGAACCTCGGAGAGGAAAATTTGGCTCAATATGCGCTGGATTTCCTCTGCTACCCGAACAGACCGGGGCACTGCTGGGTATTGGTGGTCAGGCAAGGGTGCGCTTGACCTCTTTCACTTCATAGATTTCCAGGAGGTCACCATCCTGGAAATCGGTGAATCCCTTAACGCCAATGCCGCATTCAAAGCCTTCCTGCACTTCCTTCACATCATCCTTGAAGCGGCGCAGTGAAGTGACATCACCTTCATGTAGCAGCTCACCATCGCGGGTGACCCGCAGATAAGCCTCCCGCACCGCCTTGCCCTTCGTCAAATAACAACCGGCAATAACGCCCAATTTGGGAACTCGGAAGGTGGCCCTGACCTCGGCCACACCCAGCGGAGTTTCCACCTTTTCCGGCTCCAACAATCCTTCCAGTGCCAGCTTGATCTCATTGACTGCGTCGTAGATTACGTCGTAATTGCGTACTTCGACTCCCTCTGTCTTACTCAATTCCAGGGCGCCGGGGGAGGCTTTAACCCTGAAAGCAATTATCACCGCGCTGGAGGCCTTGGCCAGCAGTACATCGTTTTCGCTGACATTCCCCACACCATGATGGATAACATCAACAGTGACTTCCTCGGTGCCCATGTTATCGAGAGAGTCACGGAGCGCTTCCAGTGACCCGTCAACGTCGGCTTTGAGGAGAATAGGCAGTTGTCTGGTTTCACCTTCCTGAATCTCCTTTGAGATCTCATCAAGTGTACGTACACTCAATTCGCGCCGATCCATTTCCTGCTTGATACGGGATCGTTCAACACTGATCCGCTTAGCTTCCTTCTCGTCTTCAAAAACGATGAATCTATCACCAGCTTGCGGTACCGTTTCGAAACCTTGAATCAACACCGGATCAGAGGGATAGGCTTCCTTTACGGGCATCCCGCGCTCGTTCTTCATGGCCCGTACGCGACCGGCATGGCTGCCACTCAAGAAAGTGTTACCCCGCCGTAGCGTGCCCTTCTGGATCAGTACGGTAGCCACTGCCCCTAGACCGCGGTCCAGCCGGGATTCGATAACAGTGCCGTAGGCGGGAGCGTCTTGCACGGCAGTCAGATCCATTAACTCGGCCTCCAACAGGATCTTATCCATCAACTCGGATATCCCCTCACCGCTCTTGGCGGAAATCGCCGCACATTGGACTTTGCCACCCCAGTCCTCAACCAGAACGCCGTGCTCGGAAAGCTCTCGTTTGACCCGTTCCACATCGGCTGCCGGCTTATCGATCTTGTTAATGGCTACAACTATATTTACCCCGGCGGCCTTGGCGTGGTCGATGGCTTCCTTGGTTTGAGGCATGACGGCGTCATCGGCGGCCACAATCAGCACCACGATATCGGTTATCTGTGCCCCGCGAGCCCGCATGGCGGTGAAAGCAGCGTGGCCGGGAGTATCTAGAAAAGTGATCCGTTCACCCCCGGATAAAGTTACTTCATAGGCCCCAATATGCTGGGTGATGCCTCCCGATTCTCCCGCCACCACATTGCTGGAGCGGATGTTATCCAGCACAGTGGTCTTACCGTGGTCCACATGGCCCATCACTGTAACCACCGGTGGGCGGCGCACCGACTCGGCCTCCGTTGCCTTGGCTGCCAGTTCCTCAAGGATCAACACATCGCTTAGAATACTATGCTCTTCAACCTCAAAATCGTAATCCTCGGCCACAATGGTGAGAGTAGCCATGTCCAGGCGTTGGTTGATGGAGACCATGATGCCCAACTTCATGCAGCTGCTGATCACTTCCATGGAAGACACTTTCATGGCGGAGGCCAGTTCCGCCACGGACATAAATTCATGAATTTTCAGCTTTTGGCGGGTTTCATCGGTTGCTTCGCTGGCCGGCAGATCATCCCGCTCTTTGCGGCTGGGCCGGCGGCGGCGCTCCTTGGTTCCCATGCTCGCCAGGGTCTGCCGTAAAGTTTGGTCAACGGTGCGAGCCTTGGCTTCATCCATATTTCCCACAGCCTTCCGGCCGTGAGGCTTCCTTCGTCCCTGGTCTACTTTGGCAGCTATCGCCCGCATATCGACGCGCTTCAGCTTGGTCTTGGTCTGGGCCGGTTGGGGCAGGCTGGGCTTTCCTTTACCGGCTTTTACTTTGGTCTTAGCCAGTTCTCGACGCTTGGTCTCCTCCTCCTGCTGGCTCTTCTTGAGCTCCTCCAACGCCAGCTGCTTCAGTTCTTCTTTCTTTTTGTGCTCGAGCTCCTCTTCTTTAGAACGAAGTTCGGCTTCCTCCTTGGCCAACCGGGCTTTTTCTTGTTCTTCTTTCTCGATACCGCGTTGCTCATCCAGGGAAAGGATGCGTTCGAACCGGGTTTTGGGGGTCACCGTATCCCGCAACCGGGCAGTGGCGATGTTGCGGGCCTTCTCCTTGCGGTGCCTCTCGATGATGACCTTCTCCTTGGCAAACTCGCCCAATATGCGCTCGTAAACGTCCTGCTCCACCGGGGACATATGGCTTGACGTTTTGAAGCCCTCACGCTGCAGGAACTCCATGATCTCCGTATGGGAGATATTGAGCTCCTTGGCGATTTGAAAAATGCGTTTTTTCTTGGTAATCTGCTCAGTCACTTTTAAAACCCCAGGCCTGCTATTCTCCCACGACCTCTTCAACCTCGTTCTCTTCGGGTACTTCCTCCGGCGGGGCGTTCTGCTCCTCCAGGGCGTCGATGGCCTCGGCAATTAGCCCTTGGGTTTTCTCCAGGGTTTTGGGACCGAAGCCTTTAAGCGCCAAGATTTCCGCCGGTTCGGTTTCGTTGAATTCTTTGGCGGTATGCACATCAATCTGCGCCAGAGCATCCACCTGGCCCTTGCTCAGGCCGGCCAGTTCGTCCAGATAGATGGTCTCTTGCTTGGGACCTTCATACTCGGACTGCTTCACTGCGTCAATGGTGTAGCCCGTGACCTGGGAGGCCAACAGAATATTTTGACCGTTGCGTCCAATGGCGGCCGGCAGCTCCTCATCGGCGAAGACCGCCATGATGTAGGGCCGGTCCTCCATGATCAACAGGTTCACCGGTTTAGCAGGCGACAAAGCCCGGGAGACCAGGATCTCCGGCTGATCGCTCCAGGGGATAATATCTATCTTCTCGCCGTTGAGTTCCCGTACAATGGATTGAATACGGCTGCCCCGCATGCCCACACAGGCGCCCACGGCGTCAATTCGCCGGTCGTGGGACAACACCACGATCTTGCTGCGTTCACCCGGCGCCCGGGCCACCGCCCGGATCTCGATGATGCCATCCTCGATCTCCGGTACTTCCATCTCGAAAAGGCGAATCAGAAAATCACTGTCGGCTCGGGAAATGACGACGTCCGGTCCCTTGGGCGTCAACTCGACCGACTTGATCAGGGCCCGGATGGTGCTCCCCCGGCGATAGCGCTCGGTGGGTATCTGCTCAGAGCGAGGCAGGCGCAACTCCACCTTGTCGATGTTTATGTAGACGTTATCCCGCCGCACCTGGTGGACGTCCCCTGAGGCCAGCGTCCCGATTAGCTGCGAGTACTCATCGTATATCGATTGCTTCTCAATTTCACGGATACGTTGGCTGAGGAACTGCTTGGCGGTGGAAATCAACCTGCGCCCGAAATTGGTGGGATCGATGATCTCGATAAAGGGATCCCCAACCTCAAGTTCCGGTTCTACTTTTTGGGCGGATTCCAGGCTGATTTCGGTAACCGGATTCTCCACTTGCTCAGCAATGGTTAATTCCTGGTAAATTTCGATAGTGCCTTTGTCCATGTTGACGATGACACTGAAATTGGTATACTCTTCGCCATACCTCTTCTCTATCAACGTCAGAAACAGCTCCTCGATGATTGTTCCCAGGAGCGCGCGATCGATATTTTTCTCCCGGGCGATGGCGGAAAATGCATCGATTATTTCCTTATGAATCAAGCGAATCCTCCCAATCTACCATTTCAAAACTACCTTGGCGGTGTCGATCTGCTCCCAGGCAATCACCCGCCTGTCAACGGTTGTCTCCAGTTCGATTCCATCACTCCCGGCGTTTATCAGACGGCCCGCTAACGGCGCCGGGTCGGCCGATTGATTCTGCGGCGATAGAAGCCGAACCTCAAGCCGGCGACCGATGTGCCGCGGATATTGCCACGGCTGCTCCAGGCCGGTATCTAACCCTGGTGAGGTCACCTCGATCCGATAGTCCGGCGAGTTCAACCGCTCCGCCAGCCCCGGATCACCGCGTAGCAATTTGCCAATCCGGGTGATCTGATCGACGGTGACGCCCTCGGGCGTATCCACCACAACTTTCACATGGCTACCGGCCCCCTCGTGGCTGGCCGTCGCCACCAGCAGATACACATTGGCGCCCAGGTCCAGCCGGGACAGATAACCACTCAAATCGACTACCGGCATCAGTGTCCTAATAACAAGAAAGTGGGTCGCCTGACCCACTTTCCAAAGGCCATTTTACTATTACAAGTAAAGATATTGCAAGCAGTTAAATGCATCAACTACGCGGTGCTATTGCCTCGGCTGAGGCCACCAGCCCCTGTACCTCGGATTTGGTCCTGAAATCCAACCCGGCGACTTCAAGTAAAGGTTTAAGCACCTTCAATGCTGCTTCGGGCTGATCAGCCAGTATGAAATCCCGCCCGGCAAAAACCGCATAACGCTGTTCGAGGGCGGCAGTGGGCGCCAGCTTGCTGGCCCGGCGGAAGAGTTTCGCCGCTTCTTGATATTCACGGCGCCCTTCAATAATAACCCCTAGTCCGGCCAAAGCGCCCGCTGTGGTCAAGCGATCTTTCCCGTAGTCGTCGATATATCGGCGGAAGTGGAGTTCGGCGCCGGTGGTATCCCCCACCATGAGTTCCGAGCGCGCCAGGAGGAATAGGCCGTTCCCGAACGATTTCAAACCGCTGTATTCTTCCACGGTTCCACCCAGCTGGGCGATCACGGTATTGTAGTTTCCCTGAGCGAATTCGGTGAAGGCCACCCCAACAGCTGCGGCGGCTTTCTCATTCTGGGTGCCACGCCAGCGGCTCACCAACACCGCCAGTACCACCACTATCAGAGCCAGGCCGCCATAGCGGGAGAGAACCTTACGGTACTCCATCAAGTATTGCCGCGACCGGTAGATGAATTCCATCAGGGGATCACGTTTCAGCTCCTTGCGAGTGATTTTCCTGCGAGGTTTCAGCATAGCCCTTCCTGCAATTTAATTAATAGCGGCCAAAGTTATGCTTTTCCGTCACGATCCACCAGTTGTTTACCGGTCTGCCAAGCGGCAAATTGCCCGCGCCGGTTAACCGCTGCGCTCAGTTCTTCAATCTCCCAAGCCCGTGGCGGCCAAGCATCATCAGTGGTAACTTCATTCCTGCGCGGCTTGGCCGGACCTGCTCACCAAAATCCAAACGGAGAGTAACCATGCTTAGAAATTTACTGACAATATTTTCCACCGTTTTTCTGGCGGAGTTAGGTGATAAGACCCAATTTGCCGTTTTGCTCTTCGCCACCCGGCCGGACCTGCCACGCCTATGGGTGGCCCTGGCTGCTTCCCTGGCTCTGGTGGTGGCAACCATTATCGCGGTGATGCTGGGCGCCCGCCTGGCATTATGGATCAACGCCCGCTACCTTGAAGGCCTCGCCGGAGCGGGATTTATCGTCATCGGGATCTTCATGCTGGTGTCGTTTTTTAAGCAGCCCTAAAACCTGTTCGGCTGAGGCGAAAATGCCTGAATCCACTACCTTGCATATTAAAAACATGGTCTGCGACCGGTGCATCAGGGTAGTGCGGGAGGAACTGGAGGACCTCGATCTCACTGTAGTGGAAATGCAGTTGGGGCGCGCTGTGGTAATGACACCGGAAGCCGGCCTTGACCTGGACGAGGTAAACCGGACGTTGGAAGCAGATGGATTTGAACTGCTGCAAGACCACCAAACTCAACTGGTGGAGCGGATCAAGACCACCATCCTCGACCTGGTTCACTCCGGTGATTTGGAGGAACTGCACTTCAAATACTCCTATTACATCTCCCAAAAGGTGGGTCGTTCCTATAGCTACTTGAGCACACTTTTCTCGCAAGTGGAGAACCTTACTATCGAGAAATATCTTATTCTCCAAAAGATTGAGAAAACCAAGGAGCTGTTGATTTACGATGAACTTACGCTCAGTGAAATCGCCTATCGCCTGGGCTACAGTAGTCCCCAGCACCTGTCGGGGCAGTTCAAGGCAGTGACCGGGCTGACACCCACCGCATTCCGGCGTGGAAAAGGCAAACGCCATCCGCTGGACCAGGTCACCCAGTAAAATCCTATACTCATCACCGGGAATTCTGTAACGCGCTCAACCACCCCCCTGGGTAAATTTTAATCGCGGAGACGGTGCGGTTATATTGCGGCCCCCGGCGATGGATTAGGGGAACTGGGGCTGTACTTGACCGGATTGCCCCGCTGGTAATTATGACCCTGGCATAAAGGAAGTCACCATGCAACTATTCGATCCTGTCTGCGGGATGACCATCTCCGCTGAACCGGCAGTTGACACGCGGGAATTTGAAGGCCGGACATACGCCTTTTGCTGCTCCGGCTGCCGAGACAAGTTTGATGCAGATCCCGAAGGGACCGTAGCTCGTGCTAAGGAGCGGTTCCCGGAGCATTTCGCCGCCACCGATCCTCTTGAGACTACTGCGGAAAGCAGTGGGCATCACCATCCAGCCATCGCTGACGAAACCCAAGTGCCGCCGGTTCCCGGGACCAGCTACCTCTGCCCCATGCACCCGGAAGTCAAAGAACCCCACCCCGGTCCTTGTCCCCTGTGCGGTATGGCCCTCGAACCGGAATCCGTTGCCCTTCAGAGCAGCCTGCAATACACTTGCCCGATGCATCCCGAAGTGGTGCAATCCGAACCGGGGGCCTGCCCTATCTGTGGCATGTCCTTAGAGCCCCAATCCATGACGGTTGAGGAGGAAGCCAACCCGGAGCTGATCGACATGCGCCGCCGGTTCTGGACCGGTGTGGCCTTCAGCCTCCCGCTGCTGGTGATCACCATGGGTGAAATGATCTTTCGCCTGCCGCTACTGAGCCGCCTGGTCGGTGGCTGGAGCAACTGGCTGCAATTGGCGCTGGCCACCCCGGTGGTGCTATGGGGTGGCGCGCCCTTTTTCCAGCGGGGCTGGGCTTCGATTGTGAACCGCAGTCTGAACATGTTCACATTGATCGCCCTGGGCACGGGAGTGGCTTATGGCTACAGCCTGATCGCCACCCTCTTCCCCGGCATTTTCCC
Organism: uncultured bacterium; assembly: GCA_965372015.1. Classification (GTDB taxonomy): domain Bacteria; phylum Fidelibacterota; class Marinisomatia; order SCGC-AAA003-L08; family TS1B11; genus JACZSB01. The sequence continues at coordinate 7,888 of CBDVAP010000087.1, forward strand.
GGAGGCCTTCCGCGGGCCGGATGGAGGGGTCGCTGTCTATTTTGAAGCTGCGGCGGTGATTGTCACCCTGGTTCTCCTGGGCCAGGTGCTGGAGCTTAGCGCCCGCAGCCGGACCGGCGCCGCCATCAAGGCCTTGCTGGGCCTGGCGCCCAAAACGGCCCGCCGCCTGGGCGATGATGGCCTTGAAGAGGACGTGCCTCTGGAGCTGGTGAAAATCGGAGACCGCTTGCGCATCCGTCCCGGCGAGAAAGTGCCGGTGGACGGCGAGGTGATCGAGGGCAGCAGTTCGGTGGACGAATCGATGGTCACCGGCGAGTCGATCCCCGTGGAGAAGTCCGCCGGCGACAAGGTCATCGGGGCCACAGTCAACGGCACCGGCGCCCTGGTGATGCGCGCCGAGCGGGTGGGAGCGGAGACCCTGCTCTCCCAAATCGTCCGGATGGTGGCCGAGGCCCAACGCAGCCGGGCGCCTATTCAGAAACTCGCCGACCAGGTCGCAGGCTACTTTGTACCGGCGGTAATGATCGCCGCCACCCTTACATTCATCATCTGGGCGCTATTCGGCCCGGCCCCGGCCCTCGCCTACGCACTGATCAACTCCGTGGCGGTGCTGATTATAGCTTGCCCTTGCGCTCTGGGTCTGGCGACACCCATGTCCATCATGGTCGCCACCGGCAAAGGCGCCACCGTGGGCGTATTATTCAAGAACGCCGAGGCCATCGAACAATTCCGCCAGGTGGACACCCTGGTTGTGGACAAAACCGGGACTCTGACCGAGGGCCGGCCCCGGCTGGTCAGCGTGGTACCGGTTGAGGGGCAGGACGAATCAGGCCTGCTTCGGGCGGCCGCCAGCCTGGAGAGGGGCAGCGAGCATCCCTTGGCCGCCTCCATCGTGCAGGGCGCTGAAGAGCGCGGTGTTGCGCTGGTAGAAGCCCAGGACTTCGAATCGATCACCGGCAAGGGGGTCAAGGGCAACGTGGATGGCAGCGCCGTGGCACTGGGCAACCTTGCCCTGCTGGATGAACTGGGAGTGGATCCGGGGCCCTTGGCCGAACAGGCCGAGTCCCTACGAGCGGAAGGACAGACTGTGATGTTCGTAACCATCAACGGCCGGCCGGCGGGGTTGGTGGGGGTGGCCGATCCGATCAAGGACACGACCACGGAGGCGATCCGCCTGTTGCACGAGGAGGGGTTGCGAATAGTGATGCTCACCGGTGACAGCGACACCACCGCCCGGGCCGTGGCTCGCCGATTGAACTTGGACGAGGTCACCGCAGAGGTGCTACCCGATCAAAAGGCGGAGATAGTCAAGCGCCTTCAGGAAGAAGGCCACTCCGTGGCTATGGCCGGTGACGGTATCAACGATGCCCCGGCCCTGGCCCAAGCTCAAGTAGGTATCGCCATGGGAACCGGCACCGACGTGGCCATGGAAAGCGCCGGCGTCACTCTGGTGAAAGGCGACCTGCGGGGCATCGTCAAGGCCCGGCGGCTCAGCCGGGCTACCATGCGAAACATCCGCCAGAACCTGTTCTGGGCCTTTGCCTACAATTTACTGGGAATCCCGGTAGCCGCCGGTGTGCTCTACCCCTTCTTCGGGATTCTCTTGAGCCCCATTATCGCCGCCGCCGCCATGAGCTTCAGTTCGGTGTCGGTGATCGGTAACGCCTTGCGGCTCCGGCAGTTGCGACTTTAACATCGGTTATTCGTATGATAATCTTACCTTAGGGAGGAGTGGAGATGTCCGGATTTGAATCACTGCTGAATGTCCATCCCCTGTTTGTGCACTTTCCCATCGCCATAACTATCCTGGCGTTGGTTTTTGAAGGAGCAGCACGCCTCAACAGGGAGAAATTCCCGCTGGTCATCGCCACCGCCTTGATCTACAGCGCAGCTTTGTCAGCTGTATTGACCGTCCTCACCGGGTTCAATGCCGCTGATACTCTCGGGCACGATTCCCCGGGGCACGACCTGGTGCATACCCACCGGGAATTAATGCTTTTTTATAGCGCCGTTATTGTGGTATTGGCCCTGGGAAACTTCATCATTGCCAAAAGAGCGGGCGACCGGCCGGCATCGATTTGGGGGAAAGTGTTCCGGCCCGGCCTGCTGATCATGGCGACCGTAGTGCTGGTGTGGGGGTCGGACCTGGGCGGCCAGCTGGTTTTCAAGCATGGCATGGGTATACAGCCGCCGGCCACGCCGTCATCTGGCGAAGCGCTACCGGAACAGGCGGCGCCGGGCGATCCCACCAACGAGGTGCAACACGAGGACGACGATCACGTGCACTAGCGACATCGCACGGGTCTATTGAAAATTGTAAAAGGGGTAAGACGACCGTTTGGCCGTTAGTCGGTCGGCTGATCGCTGAGAAAGATGTTCTGCGTCCAGTCCAGCGCTGCAAAGTAAAGGTCCGGCACCTCCTCTTCCGGCATGCCCAAAGTGGCCAAATGGGTGTGGAGCGGGTCCCATTCTCCCTCCTCGTATGCCATAACGGCTTCAAACAAGTTCTTGAACGGGCTTTCCCCCCCCAGCAACGCTGCTTTGACATCCTCTTTGATCGGAATATCTTGCAATACCTCTTTCTTGGGACGGCCGAAGAATAAATCGATCATGGAAAAAATGCCCATGAAAAAGAGGTCGTCCCCCCGGCCGATATGCCCCAGCCGGTTTCCCAACTGCTCCAGAAAGCGCCCCCGTACCACACAGGTCACCAGTGCTTCTTCCGGCAGATCTTCTCCCATGTTGGTCATGGAGACCATCGAGGCCCATTTCGCCACCTGCCGGGTACCCAGCATATTGAGGGCGTGCTTGATCGATTCAATCTCGTTACGCAGACCAAATGCGGCCGAGTTGATGTACTTGAGCAACTTTAAGGTCAGTGACACATCCTGTTTAATGATCTCATCCAGCTTGTTGAAACTGATGTCCGCCTGGTTGATTTCCTGTAAGAGACGCAGATAGTTCAGTTTGAAGACCGGGATGGTGTCCCGGGAGACAATTTTAGCCTCGTAGAAGAACGGGCCGTGAAAGTAATCGTATTTCAAGCCTTTGGCCAGCTCGAAAGCATCCCGGGTCATCAGGCCATGGGCCAGCGTTTGGATTTTCTGGCGTCCACACCAGATAGGTATCAGCCGCAAGTCGGACTCCGACAAGCCGGTGAAGTCAACTACGATTATGTCTGCCAGTACGCCCATTTCTTGCAGATCGCCCTCCAGCGCAAAAGCCCCCATGGCGATACGGAAACCGTCCCCCTTTAATTTCTTGACGGCCTCCACCTGCTCGGCCGTGGGCACAAAGGCATCAGACAGCAGCAGTATGGCGGTCTTCTTGGAAAGACGATTGACGGCCTTATCGGTGAGCAGGCTCGGTGCGATTTCCACCAGCACCCGCCGCTTCCGACGTCCCGGCTGGTCTACGCCGGCGAACAGGGACACAGCTATGTCGGCCGGTATATTGTTCATGGCCTCAGGATCGGCCAGCAACTCAACCGGATTGAAGCCGAAACTCAGCTCGTGGGCAAATACCTTTTCCTGGGCGGTAAAAACCGGTAGTCTGGCGATCAGCTGCTGCATGTTTTCATTCTGCTCATTAATTCTGTCATAAGAAACACACAAGTTAATCTGAAATGATGCCCCGCGCACAGCAAGAATACAGGGCTGTACACCAATATTTCAGTCCTAATATCCACATTGGACTTTCATATTCCAGCCACGCCTTCCGTGACGGCCTCATTTGAAATGGCCGCCGGGCGCATTACCCCGGTTATAGTGCCGGTAGGGAATAAAGTCGGCGGATGTAAAAGCGCAGGTATAGAGCCCAACTGACCAGCATCAGGCCCGTAGCGGCCAACAGCACCAGTCGTCCCCAGTAGGTGAAATTGAATATATAGAGTGCCATGGCCAAACTGGTGACCCCTACGAAATATTTTCCAGTCATATTGGTCTGAAAAACTTCTGCCAGCCTGACCATCAGGTATGTACCGATAATGGAGATAGTAACATCCCGCAATCCCAGAATCAGGAAAAAGAGAATAGGAAAACGGCGCTGGGGATCAAAGATCAAAAAGATCATCACCGCCATCATAATGAATTTATCGGCAATGGGGTCCAGCAACTTACCCACATTGGTAATCTCGTCGGCCCGCCGGGCCAGGTAGCCATCGGCGTAATCGGAAACCACCGCCAGGATAACCATTATCAGAGCCCAGATCATCAGGTCCTGTTCGAGCACAATAACCAGCGGGATGGATAAAAAAGCCCGGAACAGGCTCAGTCCATTGCTGATGGTGAAGACTCTGTCACGGTTTCCGGGCATCGATTTCGCCATCCTTCAATTG
>CBDVAP010000088.1:0-12189 GCA_965372015.1 uncultured bacterium
ACCGGGGATTGAAGGACACTCGGCAATGAACATCCCGTCCTCGTCCTGAACTAAGCTGATCGTGAACCTCATAATTCTTTGTCCTTTAAGAAAATAGCCCGGCGGCTATCCCCGGGCCTTGTTTAGATCTCCATGAAAAGGCTATTTACTGCCAACTGCCACTGCCTACTGCCACTCTCTTTTGGTCGGGGCAGGGAGATTCGAACTCCCGACCTCTTCGTCCCGAACGAAGCGCGCTACCGGGCTGCGCCATGCCCCGAAAACTTGTGCGAAAATTACGTGCGTCCCCTCCCGGTCACAAGCCCCGTCTAATAGCCGGGCAGGCGTCTACCAGGGTATCTCTTCCCCGTCCCAGGCAAAAAACCGGCCTGAATCGGCGGCCTGGAGGCCATCGACCACCTTGAGCAGACCCACCACCGACTCCTCGACCGACAGACTGGCCCCGCTCCCACCCATGTCGGTGCGCACCCAGCCGGGATGCAGCACCACGGCAATTATACCCTGTCCAGCCAGATCCAGGGCCAGGGAGGCATTGAGCATATTTAGGGCCGCCTTGCTGGCCCGGTAGCCGTAGTAACCGCCGCTACTGTTATCGGCAATCGAGCCCATTCGCGAGGTTACGTTGGCGATTACCGGTCGCTCGCCCCGGCGCAATAGCGGCAGGCAAGCCTGGGCGATCATCAACGGGGCCACCGCATTTGTGGCATAGGTGTCCAGCAGCTCCGAGGCTTCCACCCGGCCCAAGGGGGATTCATCGCCCGCAACACCGGCGTTGTTGAACAGGATGTCTAAATGGTCGCTGAGGCCCTGCACCGTGGCCACTGCGCTGGTTATAGCGAGCCCACTGGTTACGTCCAGCGGCAGGACCAGCAGCCGGTCACTGTGCCGCTCCTGGAGGTGGTTGAGCTGGGCGGCGTTTTCCGGGCTGCGGCAGGCGGCGAAGACCCGGTCGCCCCGCTCAAGCGACCGGCGGGTCAACTCCAGGCCGATCCCTCGGTTAGCGCCGGTGATGAATAAATTTCTCATAGTGACATTCTCATTTCCCGTCCCGGCTTCCCGGAATGCATCAGATTAACCATTTAATGACCATAAAACCACCCACTAGTAACACGGTAAATATAATCGCCATCAGGTTGAAGCGTTGTTCAATGAATCGCTTGATCGGTGGCCCGAAGAAGTATATCATGGTGCTCACGGCGAAAAAGCGCACACCGCGGCCCAGGATGGAAGCCAGGGTGAATTCGCCCAGATGGAAATGGAACAATCCGGAAGCGATGGTGAAAACCTTGTAAGGGATCGGTGTCAGGGCAGCGATGAACACGCCCCAGAAGCCGTAGGCGTCATACTGTGTCTTGATCCAGGACATGGTTTCGTGGCCGTCGTAGAAGTCCACCAGGGGCCGGCCCACCGCTTCCCAACTGAAATAGCCGATGCCGTAGCCCAGGTAAGCGCCGGTCACCGAGCCCGCCAAGCACACTAGGGCAAACCAGAAGGCCCGCCCGGGCAGCGACACTGCCAGGGCTATCAGCAGCAGATCCGGCGGTATGGGGAAAAAGGACGACTCGGCAAATGCCAGGGCGAAAAGCGCCGGCACACCGTAGGGTGTTTCGGCCCAATGCAGGACCCAGTCATACAACCGGCGCAGCGGACCGGCAGCCATTATGGTATTACCTTAATCATTGTCCCGAATTTAGCCGCGTCAGGACGAAAGCGCCACCACAGCGCACCACAGTTACGATGGATCGTACAATAAATACCCCTATGCAGTTGGTCGGATTTAAATTATCGGGACCGGAAACACCGCCCTAAACCGCACAACAATGTATCTACGGAACTGTGCCATGAAAAAATTAGTAAACGGAATGCTGCTGGCAACGATGGCAATTACGCTTGTCCTGGCAGGTTGCGAGGATGAAAAGGAATTAATACCGCCCATTACGGTTACTTTGTCCGCCGGCGCCACCAGTACCGATTTAAAGACCTTTGTGTTCACCGCGTTTAGTTTTTTTGGCGTCGACATGTTGATTATAATGGGGGCCAACGCCTCGGATACTATGGCCATTGCTACCCTCAGCTTCGGGCAGTTGGCTACTGATTCCCCCATTTCCCTGAGCGACACACTATTATTAGGCATCGTCGGGACACTCGGTGGAGGACAAATCACAGCGGTGAACGGCACGGGAGCCACCGGCACGCTGACATTTACCCGCCTGGACACCGCCGGCATCGTTTCCGGTGAATTTTCCGATAATGCGACCTTGCCCGGAATCGACGCAGATGAATCAGTGGTAACCGTCAGTATCACCGGGGGATTTGCCGCCGTCGGTGGCAGCGTTGATCTCATGGATATGCTTTCCAAGAAGCTCATCTTGTTACCGGACAAAGGTGAGGGGTTGGCCCTACCCATTAATTAGGCCGCCTTTTCCCGGCATTGGCATATTCCCAGCCAGATCCTCCACGGCTGCCTGGATCAGCGCCTTGAAATCGCCACTCTTGGCATAGCGGGCCAGTTGGAGCTGGTAGGGCGGCTGCCCCTTGGCAACCCTTTCTATCGCCGCCAAGTCCTCAGCGCAGCCCAGACGTTGGGCATAGGGCTCAAGCCTCTCCAACACTTCCAGCACTGACGAACGTAGCGCCTGCCGGCGGCCTTCATCGTCCACGATAATGTCGGCCTCCATCCCGTAACGGGTGGCCCGCCACTTGTTTTCCCGCACGATCCACTCGCTGAGCAGCTCCAACTGCTGACCGTCATCATACAGATCCGACAAAGCCACCACCAGGCATTGGGTCAAGGCGGCCAGGGAAACCATGGCGTCGATGGTAGGCACGGCGTCGAAGGCCCGTACTTCGATGGTGCCGAAGCCCGGATGAGGCCGGATGTCCCACCATACTTCGCGGATCGACTCGATGGCTTGGGCCCGTTGCAGGGTGCGCATGAAGCGTTGGAATTCGCTGTAGTTGGTCAGACGCGGAGGCAATCCGGCGTTGGGCATCCCCTCGAAAACCTTGGTGCGGGTGGAGGCCAGGCCGGTGTCAGCGCCGTCCCAGAAGGGGGAATTGGCCGACAGCCCGATAAAGTGCGGTATGTAGCGTAACAGACCACTGACAATAGCTACCGCCTTCTCCCCGCTCTCCACCCCGATATGGACATGCAGGCCGCAAATCAACAGACGTCGCACTGGGAACTGCATGCGGTGCAGGAAGTCCTGGTAACGCTGGCTGCGGCTGACGTGTGAATCGGTCCAGCGGGCGAAAGGGTGGGTAGCCATGGAGATCAAGGCCATCCCCTGCTCGGCAGCCACCTTGGTAACAGCTTGCAACCGGTCCTGCAGGTCAAGCCGCACCTGGCCGGTGTCAGCGCAAATACCAGTGTTGATCTCAATGATCGATTCGAGCAGTTCACCCTTGACGGTGGGATCGCTGGGAAATTCCTTGAGAATAAAGGGAGCCCCATTGGTAAGGTCCCACCCGGCGGTGTCTACCAGCCACAATTCACTCTCCACCCCGATGGAGGGCCCCTCAGAGGAGTGAAAGTAGGTGGCTCCAGGATGGCTCACGACGGCACTTGGCCTTTCATGATGGCGGCAAAGGAGTCCCGGTGGGCCCGGCGCAAATCTTCTATCGGCAGGTCAATTAAGTCATTGATTTGCAGCCGCCCCATGTCAGTGACCCGGCCGATGGTGATACTGGGCACCTGCTCTTCCATGGCGATGCGTTGCAACGGGAGGAGATCGTCTTCGATAACCGTCACCACAATCACGCTTTGACTCTCGCCGAACAGTAGCTCGTCATTTCGCAACCGCCGGCTAAGGTGTATTTCAGTCCCTAGCCCCGGCTGGGAATCGAGCAGGGACTCGGCCAGGCAGACGGCCAGACCGCCATCCGAAACGTCGTGGGCCGAACGGATAATTCCTTTGTGAATCCCCTCCAGGCACACACTTTGGACATGCATCTCGGTGTCCAGGGTCAACGGCGGCGGTGAACCTTTCACCAAGCCGTGTATCCGTTCCAGGTACTCACTCCCGCCCAGTTCGCCATTCAAGGAACCCAGCACAACTATAAAATCCCCCACCTGGCGGAAAGCTGGTTTGGTTATGTGTTCCAGGTCCTCGATCAACCCCAGCATGCCCACCACCGGCGTGGGATAGACGGCCCCCTCAGGGCTTTCATTGTAAAAACTCACATTACCCCCTGTGACCGGGGTGTTCAACGACCGGCAAGCCTCACCAATACCAGTCACCGCTTCCTGGAACTGGAAGTATATTTCAGGATCGTTGGGGTTGCCAAAGTTCAGGCAGTTGGTGATAGCCACGGGTAAGGCGCCGGTGCAAACCACGTTGCGGGCCGCTTCTGCCACGGCTATCCGGCCACCGAGGCGCGGGGCTAACCAGGTGTAACGTCCATTGCCGTCAGTCGCCAGGGCCAGGGCCTGGTTGGTGCCCTTGACCCTGATGACGGCCGCATCGGCTCCGGGCCCCACGACGGTATTGGAGCGTACCGTGTTGTCGTACTGCTCGTAAACAAAGCCTTTGTGGGCAATATTGGGGCTGGAAAGTAATTTCAGTAGGCAGTGATTATAATTCTCTGGTTCCGGCAGTGTATTTATATCCAGGTCAGCTACAGCATCAAGGTAGGCCGGGCGCCGGGCGGGCAGACTGTATTGCGGCGCGCCGCCCCCCAACACCAACTCCTGGCAGGGTACTTCCACCACCTTTTCGCCGGCGCTGAAAACCTCCAGTTTACCGCTGCCGGTCACTTCACCTATCCGGGTGCAGCCCAGCTCCCAGCGCTCAGCGATTTCCAACAGCTCCCGTTCGAATCCGGCCTTGATAACTACCAGCATCCGCTCCTGCGATTCCGACAGCAGGATCTCATAGGGAGTCATCCCCGGTTCCCGCAGTGGCACCTGATCTAAATCCAACCACAGGCCGGATTTCCCTTTGGCTGCCATTTCCGAGCTGCTGCAAGTGATACCGGCGGCGCCCATATCCTGCATGCCTACCAGAAATGGCCGCCGGGCCAACTCCAGAGTGGCTTCCAAAAGCAACTTCTCGGTAAAGGGGTCCCCCACCTGCACATTACTTTTGCGGGATTCCGATTCTTCGGAAAGCTCTTCGCTGGCAAATGTGGCGCCATGGATGCCGTCCCGGCCGGTCTTACTGCCGATAATGAAGACCGGGTTTCCTTTGCCCCGCGCCACCGCACTCACCACCCGATCATGCTGCACCACCCCCACCGCCATGGCGTTTATCAGCGGATTTCCCTTGTAGGCGTTGGAAATCACCACCTCCCCGCCGACTGTGGGTATCCCCAGGCAGTTGCCATAGTCGCCAATGCCCCGCACCACCTGTTCGAGCAGGTAGCGGTTGTGGGGATCGCCTAAGTCACCGAAGCGCAGCGAGTTAAGCGCTGCGATGGGCCGGGCGCCCATAGTGAAAATATCACGCATGATCCCCCCCACACCGGTGGCCGCCCCCTGGTATGGTTCCACGGCCGAGGGATGGTTATGGCTCTCGATTTTGAAGGCAATCGCTCGGCGGCCGCCTATGTCCACCAGCCCGGCGTTCTCCTCACCGGCCTCCACCAGCAGCCGATCACCGGAGCGCGGCAGTGTCTTCAGAACCTTGATGGAACTCTTATACGAACAATGCTCACTCCACATGACCGAGAATATACCCAGCTCGGTGAAGGTGGGATTCCGACCCAAAATTTTTTGAATGCGGGCGTACTCGTCTTCCGACAATCCGTGCTGCAGCGCCAGTTGTCTGTCCACCACCGGTTCTGTCACTGCCCGGGTCTTAGGCACCGTTATTCTCCTTGCTTGATTGACTGGGATAAGGTTCAGGCGGCATGGTGATCGGAAACGTAGAGCTGTAGGTGTCGCCGGTCCACCGCTAATACGACAATTTAAACAAAATACGAGGGCCGTTTGCAGAGCAACTGCCGGTCAGCGCCCATATTTCCAGGGTGTATCCCTAAGAGCCAACGGTTGGAAATCGACGGTTTCGAGGCCAACGTTTACCACCTCGCCCATTACAGAAGTATGGTCCCCGCGTTCAATCGATTCCTTAACCTCCAGTTCCAGCCAAGCCGGAGCATCATCCAGAATAGGAGCTCCGGTCACTAGGCCGCGGGTAAAGGCATAGCCGCTGAGGCGACCATCTTCAAAAATCACCGTTTTAAAGAAGGTAGCCGCCAGGTCCCGCTGCCGGGTCTCAAGGAGGTGCACCGCGAAAGCCCCGGCCTCCAATATCGCCATCAGCATTCGGCTGCCACCTCGCAAGGCCGCCATCAACAGCGGCGGTTCCATTGAGACCCGGGAAAGCCAAGTTACCGTGGCGGCCACAGCCGGACAGCCGGCGGGCATGGCAGTCAGCACATACAGGCCGTAGGTTAACCTGCCGAGCACCTGCTTGCGAGTGGCTGGATCCATTTCCCCACCTATGCCTTTTTAGGTCTCATTAATCCCACAGCCGGTCCATGCTACTAAAAAAGGGGCCTGCGCCCCTTTTCCGTCGGAACGGCGGGATTTGAACCCGCGACCCCTTGACCCCCAGTCAAGTGCGCTACCGGGCTGCGCCACGTTCCGTATGGGTTAAAATTTACTTCCGGACCACCGATGCCACAACTGCCACAATTAAAATCACTTTTTCTCTTTCCTGATCAGACCGATCAGATCCAACAGAGCCTGCTGCACCTCCACAAGTGCCTGGCGGGCCATGTCCTTTTCCCGGACAAGGTCCGCCGATTTGATGCTTCCCGAAGCAGGTGCGGCCGAAGGTGGTCCACCGCTCTGATTATTCTTGAAATACTGGCGCGCGCCTTCAATGGTGAAACGCTCCTGGTATAACAGGCGCTTGATCTCAAGGATCCTATTGACATCTTTCTCCGTATATACCCGGTTGCCGGCCCGGTTCTTCGCCGGTGACAGGTTGGGGAACTCACTCTCCCAATATCGCAGGACATAGGGTTTGAGCTGGGCGATCTCGCTTACTTCCCCGATCGAGTAGTATAATTTCTTGACTTCTGATTCCAATAGCGTGCCTGGGGGCAGATGATTTAAAGTACTACTTTAGTGTAAGTAGAGATTCGGCCTTAAAGCAAGCAGTTTTTTCGTGTTGCATCCATTGCAGTGATGCCCGTTTTACGGCTACTTAGCTGCCCCGGCAACCCGGAAGTTTGCCGCAGCTCCCCAAAGGGCGCTGGCGCTGGATCGATAGAATTACTTCAGGAGGGTTAGTGGATCGGTATATTCCAGACCGAAAGCCTCCGCCACTCCGGAGTGGGTTATCTGCTGTTTGTAGACGTTAAGTCCCCGCAGGAGGGAATCATCATCAAGCAAGGCCTGTTCCACGCCCTGAGCGGCGATTTGGGCTATGTACGGCAATGTGGAGTTGGTTAATGCCCGGGTGGAAGTGTTGGGCACTGCCCCGGGCATATTGGCCACACAGTAATGAACTACTCCGTCAACGATGAAGGTGGGGTCCTCATGGGTAGTAGGATGACAGGTTTCCACGCAGCCGCCCTGGTCCACGGCCACATCCACGATTACCGATCCCTCCCGCATCAGTTTAAGCATCTCCCGGGTCACCAGTTTCGGCGCTTTGGCTCCCACCACCAGCACTGCTCCGATCAACAGATCAGTGCGCGATAGCAATTCCCGCACGGATACCGGGTCGGAGTAGAGTGTAGTGACATTTTTCGGCATGATGTCGTCCAAGTATCGCAGGCGGTCGATATCCACGTCGAGTATGTATACGTTGGCCCCCATACCGGCGGCGATCTTGGCGGAATTGGTGCCCACCACCCCTCCACCGATGATGGTGACAGTGGCCGGTTCCACGCCCGGCACTCCTCCCAGCAGGATGCCTCTGCCACCCGTGCTGGTTTCCAGCATCTTGGCCCCTTCTTGAATCGCCATGCGTCCGGCAACCTCCGACATAGGGGTCAGCAGAGGTAGCTCGCCGTTATCGAGTTGCACAGTCTCGTAAGCTATGGCGGTGGCGCCGGTGTCCCGGAAGTCCTCGGTGAGTTTCCTCTCAGCGGCGAAATGAAAATAGGTGAAGACCACCTGCCCGGTGCGGATCATCTGTATTTCCGCCGGTTGGGGCTCCTTGACTTTTACGATCATCTCGGCGGTTGAAAAGATTTCAGTGGGTGAATCAACCAGGCTCGCCCCGGCCTCCCGGTAGTCCGCGTCCTTGAACCCGCATCCCAGGCCGCCGTCCTGTTCCACCAATACCCGGTGCCCATGAGCGGTAAGGTTCGCCACGCCGAACGGGGTCAAGGCGATCCGGCTCTCCTGCGGTTTGATCTCTTTGGGCGCTCCGATAATCATAGATGCTCCCCAGATTTTTGCATTTATAGTTTTAGTTTGAGCGTTGCAGCGGTTTTACCTCCGGCCGCCGGGCCTGCCTCCGCCCCGGCCTCCTCCACGGCCTCCACCACTGAACCGTCGCTGGCCACCGCTGGGCCGATCGCTGCTGGGCTCAACATAGCCCTCGGGTTTTGGTAGCAGCGCTTTGCGACTGAAATCGAGCCGGCCCAGATCGTCGATCTTGATCAACTTGACCTCCAATTTATCGCCCATCTTGACGACATCGTCAACCCGGTTGACACGCTCATAGGCCAGCTGGGAGATGTGAATCAAGCCTTCTTTGCCGGGGGCGATAGCCACAAAGGCGCCGAAATCCATGATCCGCACAATAGTACCCTCGTAGACACCGCCAACTTCCGGGTCCGAGGTAATTAGGCGCACCATGCTCACAGCGGACTCCATATCGTCCTTGCCGCTACCGCTGATCACAACTACACCGTCGTCATCCACGTCGATGCTGCAGCCGGTTTCCTTGGCGATCCCCTTTATGTTCCGTCCGCCGGGACCGATCAGGCCGCCAATTTTCTCCGGGTCGATCATCAGGTGGGTTATCTTCGGGGCGTAGGGGCTGAGGGACTCCCGGGGACTTGGTAGAACTTTGAGCATCTCGCCAAGAATGTGCAGCCGGCCCACCCGGGCCTGCTCCAGGGCGCTCTGCATGATCTCCACCGAGATCCCCTCGGTTTTTAAGTCCATCTGGATAGAATTGATGCCCTCCTTCGTACCGGCTACCTTGAAATCCATGTCGCCCAGATGATCCTCGGTGCCCAGGATATCGGACAGGATCACGTGGCGGTCGCCTTCCTTTACCAGGCCCATAGCAATTCCTGCCACCGGAGATTTGATCGGTACCCCGGCGTCCATCAGGGCCATGCTCGAGGCGCAAACAGTTGCCATGGAAGAGCTGCCATTGGACTCCAGAATCTCCGAGACAATCCGAATTGTGTAGGGGAAATCCTCAAATAGGGGCAGCTCCTTGTTGATGGCACGCTCGGCCAGGTTGCCGTGGCCGATCTCACGACGACTGGTACCACGCATGGGCTTCACCTCCCCAACACAGAAGGGCGGGAAGTTGTAATGCAACATGGCGTTTTTATACCAGACACCGTGCAGGTCATCGATCAGCTGTTCGTCCCGCTTGGTGCCCAGGGTGACCACCGCCAGCGCCTGGGTTTCGCCGCGAGTGAAAACACTGGAGCCGTGGGTCCTGGGCAGCACCTGCGTCTCCACAGTGATCGGACGAATTTCGTCTGCCTTGCGCCCGTCGGCTCGTACTCCATCCAGGGTCTTTTGCCGTAGGTCGTCACCAAGCAGCTGTCTGATACGGTTGCCGATGGCCTTGTCCTCGTCGGGGAATTCTTCGGACAGTTTCTCCCGGGCTTCCTTGATGAAGGCGCCGATATCGCCATAGCGCGCATCCTTGTCCTTGGGGCTGTTCAGGTCCTTCATTTTCGGCTTGGTCAGTTTGTCCACCTTAGCGAGCAATGTTTTATTGACTTCCGGAGGTTCAAATGCCCGCGCGGGTTTCCCCACCTCCTTGACCAGCTCATCCTGCAGGGCGACCAGATCCCGGATAACTTCCTGGGCATACTGCAAGGCGGTGATCAATTCCTCCTCGGAAATACCATACGATTCCCCTTCGACCATAACGAGCGAGTCACGGTTTCCCACCACGGCGATATTCATAATGCTCTCGTCCTGTTCCGCGCTGCTGGGATTGACGACCAACCGGTCGTTCACCTTACCGATCCTGACCCCGGCTATAGGCCCATTCCAGGGGATGTCGGAGATACTCAGGGCAGCCGAAGCCCCGATGACCCCCAACATGTCGGGTGAGTTATCGGGGTCGGCGGAGAGCACATTGATGATGATCTGGGTCTCGCTCATGAAGCCCTCTTCGAACAAGGGCCGTATCGGCCGGTCGATGATCCGACAGCCCAGCACCTCCTTCTCTGTTGGCCGACCTTCCCGTTTAAAGAATCCACCCGGTATGCGTCCGGCGGAATAGGTTTTTTCACGATACTCGATCGACAGCGGGAAAAATCCCCGATCAGGGCCGGCGTCCCGAGCGGCTACAGCCGTAGCCAGCAACACCGTGTCGCCATATTTGACCAATATGGAGCCATCGGCCTGCTTGGCCAGCCGGCCGGTTTCCAGTGATAACGCGCGACCTGCTATTTCTATTTCCTTGATTATCATCTTATTATCTCAACTTTCTTGTTATTGCTTTTTGGTTCCAACTCTGATCTACCTACGCAGGCCCAACTCTGCTATCAGACTAACATACCTGTCCGGCTTGATCCGCTTCAAATACGTCAACAGTTTGCGCCGCTTCCCGACCATTTGAATCAGGCCGCGGCGATTGTGGTGATCTTTCTTGTGGATCTTGAAGTGCTCGGTCAGCTGGCTGATTCGCTCAGTGAGCAAGGCCACCTGCACTTCCGGAGAGCCGGTATCATTATCCTGGCGTCCATACCTCTTGAGTAATTCCTGCTTCTTTTTTTCAGTCAAGGGCATTGATTATTCAACCTCCATGATTATCCGTTATCCAGCTTAGACTCGCTTTCTCGTCTTGCTGCAACTGTTCTGTTAAATCCAGGGCGTTCTGAAAGCGCTGTTCATCCCGTAGCCGGTGATGAAATCTTAACGTGATCCGGCGGTTATATAGGTCCGGCCGGGGCGGATTAAAAAAATGGGCCTCAATTGTATGCTTCTGCTCGTCGAATGTAGGCCGTAGGCCAATATTTCCCATGCCAAACACTGTCGCCTGGTCAATTTCAGATGAGACGACATAGACCCCATCGCGTGGCAGCAACTGCAGCGGCTCGTCAGGCTCCAGGTTGGCAGTGGGGTATTTGAGCTCCGCGCCCCGCCCGACTCCCCGCACAATGCGACCGGTAATCTCGTAGGTCCAGCCCAGTAGCTGCTCCGCCTTGTCGCATTGGCCATCCAGCAATAGCCGACGGATAGCGGAACTGCTCACCATCCGGCCATCGACCGTCACCCCTTCGATCACCGCCACCGAGTAACCGTATTGCTCGGCCCGGCTATGTAGAAATTCGGCGTCACCTTGCCGGCGATTGCCGAAGTGATGATCATACCCGATGATGATTCGGCGGGGGTTGAAATGGGCTGTTATCACCCGAGCAAGGAAATCCTCCGCCGTCACCTGGCTGAACTCAAGGTCGAAATTCAGCACCAGGGCCATATCAACACCACAATGGGCCAGCCTATCCAATTTCCGGTCCAGGGTTATGATCAGCCGGCTGGATGGTTCACTGTAGGTCGCCAGTATACTACCCGGGTGCGGATCGAAGGTAATCACTACCGATGGAATGCTTTGGCTGCGGGCATACTCCACCAACCGGTCGATTACGACCTGGTGTCCCCGGTGCAGACCATCGAAATTGCCGATTGTCAAGGCCGTAGCTTTAATTTCCGGCAGTTCATTCAGGTGGCGGTAGGTATCCACTCCAAAGCCTGTTTCATGGTCAGGGCCTCGGTCTGATCGTAAGGTCCTACCCGGTTGCGAGTCAATTGGATTAGATGGCCCACGGTCCCCAGTGCCGCAGCCAGATCGGCGGCCAGCACCCGGATATAGGTGCCTTTGCCACATACCACCCGCAGCTGCAGTTCGTCAGGGGGGGACCATTCGGTCAGCTCCAGGGCGTACACGGCCACCGGCCGCGGTTTTCGCTCAACTGTTTGGCCGGCCCGGGCCAGCTGGTACAATCGCCGTCCCCCAATTTTGAGGGCCGAGTACATGGGCGGTATCTGGCTGATCCGGCCGGTGAAGGCCGGCAACTGCTTCT
>CBDVAP010000089.1:0-11904 GCA_965372015.1 uncultured bacterium
CCAAGGCGTAGCGCACTAGGCCCCTACCAGTCCCTAGCCTCAAGCCTCTAGCCTCAAGTCCCTAGCCTCTTGTTCCAGCTTCTCGCATCGAGCTCCGCCTATGGTGGAGGGGAGGGTGCTTGGCCCGCTACTCCACCCACCCCATTCACTTCGTGAAGTCCCCTCCCTCGCTGAGGGAGGGGATTAGGGGTGGGTGCTCACTCAGACACTTAGTCCGATTCCGGCTCAGCCCGCCCGCAGCCAATGCAGGATTTCCGCCAGGGTCACTCGCCGGCCGTACATTAATATAGCGGTGCGGAAAACGATCCCCGCCCAACGTACCAGCAGAATCGTGAACAAAATCAGCACCAGCAGACTGCCCCAGGCCTCCCACCAGGGCACATCCGATACCGCCAGCCGAATGATCATGATAAAGGGGGTTACAGGTGGAATAAAAGAGGCGATCCGCACCGCCAGGGCATCGGGCTGGGTGATCACCACGGTGGAAAAGATAATGGGCAGCACCGGGATAATGCTCAACATCCCCACCACCTGTTGGGCTTCCTGCTCGGTTTCGAAAACGCTGCCCACGGCAGCGAACAGGGCGGCGTACAGGAAATATCCTGCCAGGGCGTAGGCCAGGAACCAGCCCAGATCGGTGAGGACCGGTAGGGCCATCCCGGACCAGGCCGCCGCAACGGTCGAAACCGTCAAATAGATCGTTACCTGGGTCAGCACCAACAGCCCCAGGCCGACAATCTTACCGGCCATCAGGATCTGGGGGGTGATCGACGATATCAGCAGCTCCATTACCCGGTTGCTGCGCTCGGCGATAATGCTCCGCATTAGCACCTGTGACGAGAGGAACACGGCAAAAAACAGTATCATGACGTAGATAATGGGGGTCATGAAAGCTTGTATGGCATCCATTTCGGTCAAAGTTTCACCGTGGGCGGTATAACTTTGCCACTGAATATCCCGCTCGAGGACCCCCAGCAGATCGAGATCAATCTGGTGCCGCTCGAACAGGGCCCGGTTCCAGGCCTGCCGCACTGCGTAACGAATTTGCTCCTGCTCCAGAAGGCCGGCCCCTCCCCGGCCCACGAACCGGACTTCACCGGTCTCGTCGAAAAGATGGTCGACCACCAGGTAAGCCTTAATGGCCCCCACCGCCAGCAATTCTTCGGCCTCGTTGCGGCGCAGATGCAGTCCCTGGCGGCTTAATCGCAATCTTGGGTAGCGGGGCGTGCCGTCGGTGGCGGTATAGCGCTTGTCAAGCAGCCGGCCAATAATCCGCTCCCACTTCCCGGTTTCGTCGGCGATGGCCAGGGTCAAGCCGGCGGGGACCGTATCCTTGATCAGCAGTAGCGGCACCAGGGTCATGCCCACGATCAACAATGGCATTATCACCGTGGTGATGACGAAAAACTTGGAGCGGATGCGAATTAAGTACTCCCACCGCGCCACCAGCCAGATGGCCCTCACTGCCGTCCCCCCCGTACCACCTCAATAAAGATATCTTCCAGTGTGGGCTCCCGCAGCTTGAATTCGCTCACCGGCCCCAGGGCCACCAGCCCCGCCAGGGTAGCCGGCAGTTCCCCCCGGGGATGGCCCACGGCCGTGTTATCATGGGTCCCCGTTACTCGCAGCCACTGCTGCAACCCCTCCGGCAGGCCGCCCTCGAAGGTCACTTCCATGGTCGGCTCGGCATGGTCGGCCTTGACCTGTGCCAGCGGCCCGCTCAGCACTACCCGCCCAGCGTCGATCAGGCAGATGGTATCGCACAGGCGCTCTACCTGGTCCATCTGGTGGGTGGAAAAGAGGATAGTGGTTCCCTGGGCCCGCAGCTCGTCGATCAGTTCCTTGAGCACAATCTGGTTCACCGGGTCCAGGCCGGCGAACGGCTCGTCTAAGATTACCACCTTCGGATGGTGGGCCACGGCGGCAATGAACTGGGCCTTCTGTTGGTTGCCCTTCGACATGGTCCGCACATTCCGCTGGGCATAAGCCCCCAGTTCGAAACGCTCCAGATACTCCTCGACCCGCACTGCGGCAGTCTGGTGCTCCAGACCTTTCAGCTGCGCCAGGTAGATCAGGGTCTCACGTAAGCGGGTCTTGGGATAGAGGCCCCGCTCTTCGGGTAGATAGCCGAAACTGCGGCTCTGCAGGCGGGTGATGGGACGCCCCCGGTAAAGTACTTGCCCTTCGTCAGCGCCCAGGATACCCATGATGATCCGCAGGGCGGTGGTCTTTCCCGCCCCGTTGGGGCCTAGCAGCCCGAAAATGGCGCCCGGCTGCACCGCCATAGAGATCCCATCCAGTGCGGTGCTGCCATCGAAGCGTTTTACCAGCCCGACAAGTTCCAGGCCGGTGTTGTTCGCAGCGCCCGCAGGCTCAGCGGCCGGTGACATACTCTATCAGTTTCTGCCCTATAAATGTATTATCCACCACAGCATCGAAAGCCTCGCTGCCGGGGCCGCTGGCGAAAATTGGTACCAGGTTACCGGTATGGCCTTTAGTTACCCAGGCCGTCTTCAGCCCCGCCCCCAGAGGCTTGTCCTTAACGGCAAGTCCCCCCGTCTCGTGATCGGCCACCAGCAGCACCAGTACCTGGGGATGGCTGGCCTGATAGTCCAGCAGCGCGCCCACCAGCTCCTGCAGCGACTCAACTTCAGAGTGCAGCCACTTCGTATCGTTTTTATGTCCGGCCCAGTCCACCTGGCTCTCCTCCACCATCAGGAAAAAGCCGTCGGGGTCCTGCTCCAGGATAGCCACCGCCCGCCGGGCCATAGCGGTGGTGGTGGGCCGGCGGTTCTCATCAGCCCGGGGCATGCTGTCCATGGTGAACAGCCCCACTACCGGGCGATCGGGGCCTGCCCGCTGCCCTAAGCTGTCAATCACCAGCGTCCCCTGCGAGGCCATCACCGC
Organism: uncultured bacterium; assembly: GCA_965372015.1. GTDB lineage: Bacteria > Fidelibacterota > Marinisomatia > SCGC-AAA003-L08 > TS1B11 > JACZSB01. The sequence goes on from CBDVAP010000089.1 coordinate 2,908, forward strand.
CAGCAGATCCTCCTCCTGCTCACCACCCTGCTCCCGGGAGAGAAAGTATTTCCGCCCGCCACCGAAAATGACGGTTAATCCGGCTCCGGCCATCTGGCGGGCGATCTCCGGTTCGTCGGAGCGGTCCGTCACGTGAGATGCAAAGGCTGCCGGGGTAGCGTGGGTGATAGTGGAAGTCGCTACTAGTCCGGTGGCCATCCCCTTTTCAAGGGCGTATTCCAGCACGGTCTTCAACAGTCGCTTGTTTTCGTCGACCCCAATGGCACGGGTATAGGTCTTGTAACCGGTGGCCATAGCGGTGGCTGCGGCGCCGGATTCGGTCACTTTGAGGCTATCGGCCGGGTGGGTGGTCATCAATCCCACGTGCTCGAAGCGCTGCAGGGAGAAACGGCCGCCCAGATAATAGGCGTAGGTATGCTGTCCAATCCCGGTGCCGTCAGCGACTATCAGGATAATAGATTTGGGGCTTCCCGGTAGGCCACCACTGGTCGGCTGTTGACAGGAAACCGCCGGTGCTGTTGATAACAATAATAAAAGAATCCGAATTAATGTGTGGTTCATCCCACCCCCTCCATTGGTAATTAGTGCCGCCGGTTATTCCTGCAAAGCCCGCCGTTTGGTCCGCACCCGCTCCGACCGGCTTTGGGAATAGTCGAACCCGGGCAAGGCCTCTTCCCAGGAGCCATACATGGGGTTGGGCAACATGATCCAGCGGCGGCCCCACCAATCGGTGTAATGCTCGGTCAGGGCGGCCCGCTCTTTGGCCCCCGCCCCCCGAAAGCCCGGTGCGAAATCGGCAGTGTTATCGCCGACCAGGAGCAGGATACGGAACTGTTCGGCGATAGTTGCCCGGCGCTGCCCTTTATCGGAGTTCCCGCCACGGGTCAGCAGCGTCTCCCGGCCCTCCTCCAAGGGAAAACCCGCCTGCCTGAGGTTATTACGGGTGGCTTCTTTGAGATGGTCCCGCCGGTTGGTGACGTAGAAAACGGTCACTCCCTGCCGGGCGGTATATTGGCAGAACTGTAGGGCTCCGGGTACCGGCGCCGCCGACTCCTCCTTGACCCACCGGTCCCATGAGGCTTGGTTAAAGACCATGTCCCCCAGGATGAGCCGCCCCTGGTGCGGGGAGTTGTCCAGCACAGTCTCGTCCACATCCAGGATCACCGCCGGCGGCAGGTTCCCGAACGCGCCGGTTTGCTCCAGGGCCGCGGTCCAGGTTGTGTCCACCAGCGCCATCTCCAGGGCCGTCCGGGCCTGGTTAAAGGCCTGCACAGCCGCCGCCCGGTACTCCGCCGAGTGCTGCACCCACAGCACCGCGTCCAGCTGCTCATGGGACTGGGTGCCCTGCTCGGATTGGGCCTGCCCGGGGCTGGACGATAGTAGCAGTAGCAGTAGCAGTGGCAGTCTGGCTGAGATGGAAGTCTTCATTATTTTGGCACGATCCTTAAAAAGCGCCGCTTGCCGGCCTTTATTATATAGGTCTGTCCACTCTTTACGGTGAAATTGGGTTCCCGGATCACCACCTCATCCACCTGGACGGCCCCCTGTGCAATCAGCCGGCGGCCTTCACCGTTAGAGGCTACCAAACCGGCGTCTTTGAGCACTTGCACCAGAAAGACCTCATCAGTTGCCAGGGTGAACTCCGGGATCTCTTCCGGCAACCCTTTCTTGATGAACAGCTGGTCGAAGGCTGCCTGGGCTCCGGCAGCGCCGGCCTCATCATGATACAGGACAATGATCTCCCGAGCCAACCGGCGCTTGAGGTCCCGGGGATTCACGGCCGCATCAGCCAGCTGCCGCTCGATCCCGGCCAGTTCGTCTGCGCTCACAGCGGTGCAATACTCGAAATATGGGTGAATCAGGTTATCGGGTATCGACATGACCTTCCCGTACATCTGGTCCGGCGGGTCGGTAAGCCCAATGGAATTGCCAAGGGATTTGGACATCTTCTCAACCCCGTCGGTACCCTCCAGCAATGGGGTGGTTAGGATGGCCTGAGGCTCCTGTCCAAAGCCCCGCTGCAGGTTCCGGCCCATGAGCAGATTAAAGGTCTGGTCGGTGCCGCCCAGCTCCACGTCCGCCTCCAGTTCCACCGAGTCGTAGGCCTGGGCCAGGGGGTAGAGCAGCTCGTGGAACGAGATCGGCAACTCCTGTTGCAGCCGCTGGGCAAAGTCGTCCCGCTCCAACAGACGGGCTACGGTGATATAGGAAGAGAATTTGATCAGGTCGGCGAAATCGAGTTTGCCCAACCAATCTGAGTTATAGGTGATGCGCAGCCTCTTTTTTTTGCTGAGCACCAGGGTGGCCTGTTCGTAGTAGGACTGGCCGTTCCGGCGGGTCTCTTCGATGGAAAGCGCCGGCCGGGTCTTGTTCCGCCCGGAAGGATCGCCGATCATGGCGGTGAAGTCCCCCACCACCAGGATAGCCTCGTGACCCAGGTCCTGGAAGTGCCGCAGTTTGCGCAGCACCACCGTGTGGCCCAGGTGCAGGTCCGGGTGGCTGGGGTCGCAGCCTAGTTTGATTTTCAACGGCCGATTATCCTTGAGCGATTGCTCCAGTTTAGCGACCAGATCCTCCTCGGGGATGATCTGCTCCGCCCCCCGCCGCAGCAGGTCCATCTGTTCATTGACGGCCGGAAATGCCACTATACTGTTTTATGCTCCTTCATAGTCCGGTCCAGTTGCCGCTTGACCTCCCGCTCGGCCAGGGCCCGGCGCTTGTCGTGCAGTTGCTTGCCCCGGCAGACGGCCAACTCCACTTTCGCCCAACCACCGCGAAAATAAATTGATAGCGGGATCAGGGTCTGCCCCTTGATCTGGGCCGCCTTGCGCAATTTGCCCAGCTCGCGCCTGCTCAGCAGCAACTTGCGCTCCCGCAGGGTGGCATGGCCGCTGCCGCCGGTATGCGAGTAGGGGTTGATATGAACATTCACCAGGTACAGCTCGCTCCCGTTGAACCGGGCAAAGCCTTCGGTGAGGGTTACTTTGCCTTCCCGCAAGGCCTTTACTTCGGTCCCCTGCAGCACCAGTCCCGCCTCGTACTTGTCCAGGATATGGTATTCATGGCGCGCCCGGCGGTTGGCGCCGATAATTTTCCTGCCGGATGGGGTCTCCAAGGTCGACGAATTTAGGCCGTCTGGCGAATACCCTTCAAGGTTAATCCCCTTGACACCTAAAGGGGATGCTAGTAAGCTCAGGTCGGTAATGGCCGTCGGTTGTTGCTTTCACACCCAGCCCGGGTGGCGGAATTGGTAGACGCGCTAGGTTCAGGGTCTAGTGTCCTTATGGATGTGCGAGTTCGAGTCTCGCCCCGGGCACCCTCTTTATCGGTTTCAGGTTTCTGGTTCAGCCTTCGAGGGAACTTTGGATGACTTGGCAGTCACTTAAGCGGCACCATCCATTATCCAGCATCGAGCATCGAGTATCTAGCATCAAGTATCTAATTCTCGGCTGACTGTGCTGAGCATCACAACGGTCGGGAAGTCTCGCTTGGCCCGTATTGATCCTGCCAATGGCGGGGCCAACAGCCTGCCCGGCCAGGGCGGTAGCCCCGGGCACCCAGGCTATCCCCATCGCAGGACAGCTCTCAAGGCATACTTGTACTGAGGAATCTTTATTTAGCAGGAATCCCTACTCAACGCCCAGTGAGCAGGTTAATGCTGCAAATTTACCTCCCAGCCGTCAGGGCGGTAGATTTCAAACTCGACTTCACAATTAAGGTATGCCGCCCGCAGGGTACTCGGTGCCTGATATCTCACCGCCGCATTAAAAGGGAAATCCACATTCAGAAAGCCAATGAAGTAAGGCGATTCTATCTGGGTGCCGCTGCTGCCGCTTAAAATTAAATCTTCAACTTCTATTGGTAACCCATTTCTTGTGATCCTGATGGATATTTCATTTCCCCTGCCCATTGGAATAACTCTGATCCGGTCAATATTTTTTCGGTAGACAATCTTGTAGGCCGATTTATCATCGGTGATCTTTGCTCTGACAAATCCATCATTTTTCCAAATACCCACAATGACCGAATCCCGGCCTCCAACGCTAATTTGCAGCTTGCCCGCGCCGTGCCGGAGACCCTTCTTCCAACGACCGGTAAATACGGCTCCGGATGAGAAGATGTAGGTTCCCTTGCCATGGGGGAATCCCTTTTTGAAACGACCTTCATAGGTGTCTTCACCGACCGCTTTACCGAAACCATGGGCCAACCCCTTCCGGCAATCCCCGGAATACTGTCCTGAGATTTCAGGTTTCAGGACCTTACAATCAACTTTTTGTTCCGCATCCTGTCCAGAGAGCGAAATACACAGGATAATGGAGATGATCAATCCGCTGCTCTGAAGATATTTCATAAGGTGCCCCTTACTAGAATACAGTTACTAGAAAGTATCGGCCCATACCATCGCTTAGGTGACGACTAAAAATACGACGTTCTTCAGGATATGGTACATTCGAGTTAACGGTATATCACCACAGCAATAAGGTAATCTATTCGATTCGTTTATCCCACCCTTTTCCGGGGGCGCATTCCCTCCCTCACTACCGGCAGGGCTTCCACCGATGAGGGACATGTTTCAGCCCGCCTGCTGCGGGATAATACGGTTTTTCTTTGATAAAAAAAGCCCGAAGCGCAAGCTTCGGGCAATCAATTTTGCGGCAATGTGGCCGGGCGGCTACAGCGAACTTTGCACCGGCTCCAGTAGGATCGACTTGTAGCCCAGGGTGTGGATCAGATGGCTGAGATCATCCAGGGTAATGCGGGCCTTGTCGTAGGTCACTTTCAACAGGTCGTGTTCGGGGAAATGTTGAACCGCCACAATCCCACCGAACTCACCCAGGGCCGACTCTACCAATGCCGGTTGGGCGGTGGGCGTTGGGATCAGCTGGATCGAAACATCCACCATTTCCTGCGGGGTATATGTCCCCCCCACAATGATCGAGAATACGACTGCGACTAGTAGAATTGCACCTATATACTTCATTCATCCCCCAATATTCGCACCAGAATATATAATATCCGTGTGGGTAGAGTCAACCCTTATGGCAAGTATTTACAGTATTTTATGGCGCCACCTAAAGTGATGCATAAAGCAATATTCTCCCAATACGATACATGCACAATTTATTGTGTATTTTGCCTCGCTCGATACATTATGATGTATAGTTGCAGTGGTGATCAGCTCCTAGAAAATGTTACTTATCATCCTAACCTGCGCCAGCTGAGGCCGCCTGTCCCGCTCGGATGCCCTGCTTTTCATCCACCTTCGCCAGCAATAGCCCACCCACAATGAAAAGCAACGCCACTACCCAGATACCGGCGCGTTGCGAGTTGAACTGCTGGGTTAGCACCCCCAGCGCCAGCGGGCCCACAAAAGCCGTGGCCTTGCCGGAGAAGGCGTAGAAACCGAAGAACTGGTTCTTCTTTTCTAGCGGGGTGAAACGGCTCATCAGGGAGCGGCTGGCCGCCTGGGTAGGTCCCGCCATCAGACCGATCAGAATACCCACGCCCCAAAAAACCGCCTCGCTTCTTGTCAGGGCTGCGACCACCGTTGCCAGCACCAGGCCGGCAGTGGCCACCAGGATGGTGTTTTTTCCTCCCCACCGGTCATCCATGAAGCCCATGAAAAAAGCCCCGGTGCCGGCAGCCACGTTCAGCACTAGGCCAAATATCATGATCTTCTCCATGCTGAAATCAAAGGTCCCGGCGGCGTAGATGCCCCCGAAGGCAAAGATAGTCACCAGGGCATCGTTGTAGACCATCCGGGCCAGCAGAAACCGGCCTAGCTGGCGAAATCGGCGCACCTCCTTGAATGTATCGGCCAGCTGCCGCCAAGCCTCCCGCACCAGACCGGGTCCCGGTGGGCTGATGCGGCCTTTATCTTCGCGCACCCACAGGAAAATTGGTAGGCTGAAAACCGCGAACCAGCCCGCCACTAACAAGTTGGTGGCCCGGATGTTCTGGCCCAGCTCCTTGGTGAGGCCAAACCAGGGCACTTCCGGGCTGACAAAGCCCACCATGGCGATGGCCATGCAGCCCAGGCCGCCTACGTAGCCCAGGGACCAGCCGTAGCCGGAAGTGCGGCCGATGCGCCCCGCCGGGGCAATGTCTGGCAGGAAGGCATTATAAAACACCCCGCCTATCTCGAAGGTAATGTTGGCGATCACGAACCACACCAGGGCCTGCATAACGGCTCCCGGTAACACCGTATATAGTCCGGTGGTGGCCAATACACAAATCGCCGTGGTAAGCGCCAGGAACAGTTTGCGGTGCCCCCCCCGGTCGGCCACAGCCCCTAAAATTGGGGACAGCAGCGCCACGGTAAGGCCCGTGATGGTGACCGCCCGCGACCACAGCACTGTCCCGGTGATAGTATCCGGAGCGATGGCCTTCACAAAGTAGGTGGCATAAATAAACGTCACCACCAGGGTGGTAAAGGCCGAATTGGCGAAATCGTACATTGACCAGGCGAAGATCACCCGGTTACTTTTATTGCCTGTCATGGTCATTATCCCCCCCTTGTGCTATGCCCGGTGTACTAAAACAGCCAGTCCAGGCCCATATAGACCTTGACCCCCGGTCCATCCAGGGCTGGATCGCGGGGCCAGCCCAGGTCCAGGGCCAGGATAAAGGTGTCATTGACCGCTATCCGCAGGCCACCGCCGGCGCCCTGATGCCAACTGTCTGCCCCATGACCACGGTCCGCTAGATCGGGGCCGACTGCCGGATCGAATGTCCGGCCCAGGTCATAGAAGGCACTGGTAGCTAGAAAACCCGTGCTGAAAAGCTGCTTGATTCGGTAGCGTAACTCCCAGTTGCTGTAAAATAATTGCCGCCCCACCGCCCGTTGCCACAGCACCCCCCGGATAGTCATATTGCCCCCCAGACCACTAACAGAGGTGAAGGAACCATCGACCCGCGGCACAGTGAAAAAGGGCGCACTGCTGGACATCCAACGGCCGCTCATTCTGACAGCCATCGTCAAATCCGGGGACAAGGGTATATATTGCCGGTGAGTAGCGGTTACCGCCGTGTACTGGAAGTCGCTGCCCAGGGATTTGGGTACCCAGCGGGCCAGCAGTTCCGTCCATAATCCCCGGCGCGGTGCAGCTTCATGGTCCCGGCTGTCCCATACCAGGCCGCCAACTAAGCCGTTCTCGCGGCCACCGTCCACGGCGGCGCCATAATGATCCCAGTGCTTTGCAAACAAGGTCTGCCGGCCGGGATCATCAGCGTCGTAATCATCGTAATCAATGGAATCGACTTGAGTGGATGCCATCACCAATCCCGCCAGCCAACGGAACCCCTCCCCCCTGAGCCGCCCTTGCACCAGGGTGCTGACTTTCAGCGACCGCTTGGCATACATGTAATAAAATCGCCCCCGGTAACTAACGGATGTGCTATCGATGAAAGCCTGATTGTAATTGGTCTGGGCGCCGCCGGGACCGTGGTAAGGCTCGAAAAGGCTGGTATAGGAACCGATTTCGAAGGTCAGGCGCAGGCCTGCCGGTAGGATATATTTGCTGTCCAGGCGATAGCCGTAATCGCCGATGCCCCGGGTAGTACGTTTGATCACGAGGCGCTGGGACAGGTAATAGGGGCTGAACTCCCCTGCACGCTTGTCGTCCAATTGCAGGATAAACCCATAAGCCAGACCTTGATCGTCGTCGTAACTGGCAAAGGGCAGAAAGCCGATGCTATAGGGCTTGGTGGGCTTGGCTGCCTCCACAGCGGTCGCTCCCCGGAGACACGCACCAGGCGGATTTGCGCATAATAATAGCAATAGCCAGAGTATGCGGTGCAGTTTAGTCAAGTGCTGCACTCTTCAAGTTTCTAGTTTCTAGCATTCGACAAGCCTGTGCTGAGTCCTTGGCTTTGCTCAGGATAAACTCCGGCGAAGTGCTCAGGCGAAGGTTTCGAGTTCTTGGCATCTAATCCCGCCATTGGCGAGATCCCCCCGCCGTTGGCGTGGTACCATCCAATATCCAATATCGAGTATCACCAGAGGCTATTTTAATAACAGCATCTTGATGGACTTGGTGTATTCCGGCGTAAGTAACCTGGCTATATAAATCCCTGCCGGCATTACTCGCCCTGTATGATCTCTCGCATCCCAGATCGCTTGATGGTAGCCCGGCTGTATCCCCTGATCAACTAGTGTGATGATTTCGCGCCCAAGGATATCATAGATTAAAATTGTGACTGTAGTTGCCTCAGGTAAGTCGTAGCGTATTGTGGATGTTGGATTGAACGGGTTGGGGTAGTTTTGGTGGAGTATCAACGATTTTGGTAACGAATGCTCTTTATCCTTTGTTGATAACAGGTGGTCATTTTGAATGATATATAATCCGTTTTGGCCATCGGCTACATATGCATAACTACCGTTGCCGGCAACGCTATAAGCCCAGGCACCGGTATCAAAGAAGCCCACTTCCTGCGGCGAGGACGGGGTGGATACGTCAATGATGCGTAAACCATCACTCCCATCTGCCACATACGCGTAGCTGCCGATGACGGCAACATCCTCAGGAGTGCCACCTGTATCGAAGAAGCCCAGTTGCCGCGGCCAAGCGGAAGGAACGGAGACGTCAATTATGTGTAATCCTCCAGATGCGCTGACCACATAGGCGTAATTGCCGATGACGGCAACACCATGAACCCAGCTGCCCGCACTCCAAAAGCCTACTCCTTGCGGCGAGGAAGGGGTGGACACGTCAATGATGCGCAAATTTCCGAAGTAATTCGCCACATAAGCATAGCTGCCGCTAACGGCAACATCATATGCAAAGCCACCGGTATCAAAGAAGCCCACTTCCTGCGGCGTGGAAGGGCTGGACACGTCAATGATGCGTAATCCATCATAATAATCGGCCACATAGGCATAACTGCCGCTGATAGCAATGCTACTAGCCAGGCCACCGGTATCAAAGAAGCCCACTTCCTGCGGCGAGGAAGGGGTGGACACATCAATTATGCGTAAACCAGTATTACCATTGGCCA
>CBDVAP010000090.1:0-11886 GCA_965372015.1 uncultured bacterium
GTTTGTCCCCAGTGTGGAACCCAAGCCGGGTTGGGCGACCGTTTCTGCAGTGACTGCGGGCGCGGTCTGGTGGGCTGACCTGTGATTCGGTGACTGCCCTGCTAACCGCCACCGGTATCGGGAAATCCTTTAATCTGCGCCCGGTGCTGCGAGAAGTTTCCTTTTCCCTTAACCCTGGAGAAACAGTCCTGCTATTCGGCCGCAACGGTTGCGGCAAGACCACCCTGCTCAAGATCATGGCTGGGATCATGCGCCCCGAGCATGGACAGGCCAGCTTAGGCAGCCGGGCTTTGTTTACCAGTGACCCTCACTGGCGGGCGGACATGGTCTATTTAGGGCACCGGCCCAGTCTCTACCCGGCCTTCAGTGCCAAAGAGAATCTCAAGCTCAGCCTGCGTCTGCGGTCGGTGGCCTGGGACGAGAATGCTTTTCAAACGCTGTTGGAGCGCTACGGACTGGCGGGCCGGGAGGACGAACCGGTGGAGGTCTATTCTGAAGGAATGCTCCAACGGTTGGGACTGATCCGGCTGGAGCTCTCGCAGTGGAAGCTGGGCCTGTTGGATGAGCCGACCTCCGCCCTGGATGCGGACGGCGCCTCCCTGTTGGGGGAAACACTGGACCGCTGGCGCACTGCCGGCCGCACGGTGCTATTCACCAGCCATGATATGTTGTGGGGGGCGGAGCACGCGGACCGGGCGCTCCACTTGCAGCGCGGCCGGATCACCAGCGAGCTGGCGGGACCCACGGCGCCGGACCTGATAGCCGGAATCACCGGGGAGGCCTGATAGTGGCTTTTCTAACGATCCTGGCGAAGGATATCAGGCTGGAGCTGCGCACCCGGGAAAGCCTGGCGGCCATGGTGGTGTTCGCCCTGGCAGTGGTGCTGTTGTTCGCCTTCGCGTTCGACTTTACACCGGACCTGCGGGGGACCTTCACGCCGGGTCTGATGTGGATGACCTACTTTTTCGTGGCGGTGCTGGGCCTGTTGCGCACCTTTGGGCAGGAGAAACAGTTGGAGGCCTACGATCTGCTACTGACCGCCCCCGTGGATCGCAGTCTGATCTACCTGGGTAAGTCCACCGCCTTTCTCCTGTTGTTACTGGTGGCTCAAGTGTTGAGCCTACCGGTGTTTGTCCTGTTTCTGGATCTGCCGCTGGCGGCCGCACCGGGGTATTTCATTCTGATTCTATTGGTCACAGACCTGGCCATTGCCGCTGTGGGGGGTCTGGTGGCCGGACTGAGCCTGCGGGCCCCGGCCGGAGACACCCTGCTGCCGATCATACTGTTTCCCCTCCTGACTCCGATCCTGATTGCAGCCACCAAGGCTACCAGCGCAGCCCTGTCCGGCCGGCCGTTCGCGGAATGGGATTTTTGGATCATGCTGATAATAACTTTCTTTGCTTTGTTTGTTTTAGCGGGTATCTTCACCTTCGATTATATTGCGGAGCAGTAGATGCAAACCTTCCATTCCATTCGTCGCAACCAGGTGCTGTTGGCAGTTACACTACTGTTCGCAGCGGTCAATCTCTGGCTGATCTACCAGGTGGCCCCGGTGGTGGCCAAGCAGGAAATGGCCCAGAAGATTTTCTATTACCATGTGCCGTTGGCCTGGAACGCTTTCCTGGGTTATACCATCGTGGCAATCACCGCCGGACTGTACCTGGCGAAACGTGACCCCAAGTGGGACATCTGGTCGCTGGCGGCGGCGGAAGTGGCCACGGCCTTCGCCCTGCTGATCCTGGTGACCGGGCCGATCTGGGCCACGCCCATCTGGGGCCAGTCCTGGAGCTGGGAGCCGCGTCTGACCACCACCCTGGTATTGTTCGTTATCTTCCTGGGATATTTTATGGTGCGGGAGTTTGCCGGTCCCTATGAGCGTGCTTCGCGCTACGCCGCGGTGATCGGTATCCTGGCGGTGATTGACATACCGCTGATACTCACGGCCGTTACCTGGTGGGCCCCCGAGGTACAGAGCCACCCGCAGATGGAGATGGCCAGCCAACCGTCCACCATCCTGAAGGTGTTCTTTTTCTCACTGTTCAGCTTTACATTGATTTTAATTTACATGCTCCTGTACCGCCGGCATGTGGGGGCTCTGGTTTACCGGCGCAGAATCGCCGAGGGAGAGGTCGATCATGTATAAATATCACGGTTACCTGCTGGCCTGCATTATCCTGGTCTGGGCTGTGATCCTGGCGTTTGTACTGCGTACCTGGCTGCTGGAGCGCAGGAATAGTTCGCCACAATAGCTTGGGAGTAGTTGGATGGCACGCAAAATTGTTCATGTAGTGGGTACCGGTACCATCGGTGAGCCGCTGATCGGCCTGTTGAGCGACTACCGCGAGCCGCTGGGGATCGATGAGATCAGTTTCCACAAAAACACCCCGTTGACCAACGACCGCGCGAAAGTCAGAGATTTGAATCGGCGGGGCGCTCGACTGGCGGTCAGCCCCGACGCCATGGACGGGTTCAAAAGCATCGGTCTGGATCCGGACCTGACCGCCGAGGAGGCCTTCGACCGGGCCTCGGTCATTATCGATTGTACCCCCAAAGGCATCGGTCACAAGAACAAAGTCGATTTCTACGAACGGTTCCGGGAGAACACGTTGGGTTTCGTGGCCCAGGGTAGTGAGTATGGCTTTGGTAAAATGTACGCCCGGGGTATCAACGACGAAGCTCTGGTGCATGGGGAGGACCAGTTCATCCAGGTGGTCTCGTGCAACACCCACAACCTGGCGAGCTTGGTGCAGACCCTGGCGCTGGAGGGTGCGGCTCCGGATAACCTGGTCGAGGGGCGGTTCATTGTCATCCGCCGGGCCAACGATATTAGCCAGGACCTGGCTTTTGTTCCCTCCCCCGAAGTCGGCAAGCATACCGATGAGCGTTACGGTACCCATCACGCCCGGGATTGCGCCCAGCTGTTTGCCACCAAAGGCTTCGACCTGAACCTGTTTTCCTCCGCCCTGCGGGTGAACTCCCAGTATATGCACATCACCCATTTCAGCCTGGTGGTGAAGGAGACCACCAACCTGCAGAAAGTGATCGACCGCCTGGACGCCAATGATCGGATCGCACTCACTGAAAAATCCACCGCCAACCAGGTGTTCTCCTTCGGCCGGGACCACGGGCATTACGGTCGAATTCTCAATCAGGCCGTGGTGGCTGTGCCTACTCTGCATGTACGCAACGACCATGAGATCCTGGGCTACGCTTTCACCCCCCAGGACGGCAACTCTCTGCTGAGCTCCATCTCCGCGGCGGAATGGTTCCTGTACCCGCACAGTTTCGAGGAGAAAATTCAATGCCTGCAGGAATTGTTCTTCGATGAAGTGTGAGTCATGCAGCTGAGGACCATTGTAAACGGGCCGTTTCAGGGGAATGCCTACCTGATATGGCGGGAGGAGGACAGACGCGCAATCCTGATCGATCCGGGCGGCGACCCGGAGCGCCTCCAGGCGGCACTGGAAACTGACGAGCTTACCCTGGCCCTGATTCTGGCCACCCATGGCCACCTGGACCACGTAGGCGCCGCCGAGCCGTTACGCCTGGAAACCGGAGCCCCGGTCTGTATTCCGGCCGGTGAGCAGGAGATCGTGGCGCACTTGCCTGAGGCCTGCCGGATGTTCGGCCTACCGGAGTTGCCGGTGCCCCGGGTGGACCACTGGCTGCAGCCGGAGGCAGGGCAGCTGGCTGAGGCGGTTCCCGAGGCCATACCGGACGGCCTGGAGATTATTTTGTGGCCCACACCGGGACATTCCCCCGGAGGGACCTGTTATCAGATGGGCAAACATTTATTCTCAGGTGATACCCTTTTTCAGAACTCGGTGGGGCGCACTGACCTGCCCGGCGGCCATTGGCCGACCCTGGAGGCATCCCTGCGGCGGTTGATTCGGCTACCCGATGAAACCGTGGTGCACCCGGGACACGGACCGGCCACCACCATTGCCCGGGAGCGGCACGACAATCCCTTTATCCGTGAAATACTGGCCGCGAGCGATGTCCAGGTCTAAAGCCAAATCCGATTTCTTGGCAGCCCTTAAGGATCGTACGCTTTTAGCGGACGGTGCCATGGGCACCATGCTGTACTTAAAGGGTGTTTTTGTCAACCGCTGTTTCGATGAGCTCAATTTATCCGAACCGCGCCTGATTTCCAGTATTCACCAGGAGTATATCAACGCCGGGGCGGAAGTCATCGAGACCAACACGTTTGGTGCTAACCGCTACAAACTGGAAAAATTCGGTCTCGAGCAACGGGCCGCGGAGATTAACCGGCTGGCCGTTGAGCACGCCCGGACCGCTGCCGCCGGAAAACCGGTTTTTGTCCTGGGTTCGGTGGGGCCCCTGGGGCGCTCCATTGCTCATGAGAAAGGCCTTACCCCCCGGCAGGCGCATGACGCTTTCGGGGACCAGGTGTCGGTCCTGGTGGAAGCCGGTGTAGACGGGATTATCTTTGAAACTATTTCCCACCTGGGGGAAATGGCCATTGCCCTGGAAGCGGCTCGTGAGGTAGACCCTGAGATTCCTATTGTCGGGCAGTTTGCCTTTGCTGATGAGCACAGCATCCTGGGGGGTGCTTCCATGCAGGAGGCCGTCAATGTACTTGAGGAGAAAGGCGCGGATGTCATGGGCGCCAATTGCGCCGTCGGTCCCAGGACTATCCTGGATGTAACCAGGCGTTTGGTGGCCCTTACCGACCGGCCGGTCTCCGTTATGCCTAACGCCGGGAGCCCGGAGTATGTGGACGGTCGACTGCTTTATTTTGCCACCCCCGACTATTTCGCCAAATACGCCCAATATTTTATTGACGCCGGCGCCAAGCTGGTGGGTGGCTGCTGTGGTACCACTCCTGAACATATCCGGTCTATGGCCGGTACGGTCCGGGCGCTGGGTAAAAGTGGCAAGGTAGCCGTTAAGGCCCAAGCGGTGGAGGAAGAGAGCCGTCTGGAAGAGGTGCCACTGGGGGAGCGTTCCCCCCTGGGTCGTAAACTTAGCGCGGGCGAGTTCGTCATCAGTGTGGAAATCGATCCCCCAAAGGGATTGCGGCATGCCAAGGAGGTTGAAGGAGCCCGGGTCCTGAAAGCGGCTGGTGTGGATGTGATCAACATTGCCGACGGACCGCGAGCAACGGCCCGCATCAACCCCCAGTCAATCGGGCTTATTTTTGAGAGAGAAGTAGGGATTGAGACTATCCTGCATACTTCCTGCAGGGACCGGAATCTCCTGGGACTCCAATCCGATATGCTAGGGGCTTTTACCAACGGTTTCCGTAACATCCTGGCGGTTACCGGCGATCCGCCCATGATGGGGGATTATCCCTCCGCCACCGGTGTGTTCGATGTGGACGCCATCGGCTTGGTGAACCTGCTGAAGAACCTGAACCAGGGGCTGGATATGGGGGGGCGCTCCATTAAGGACCAGACCGCTTTCACTATCGGGGTAGGCGCCAACCCGGCGGCCCAGAATCCGGAGCGGGAGATGGACCGCCTCGAGCGGAAAATAGCACACGGCGCCGAATACATCATGACCCAGCCTATTTATGATGACGAACTTCTGCTGCGCTTTCTGAAAAGCGTTGAGCATTTGAAGCGGCCGGTAATTCCAGGTATTCTCCCACTGGCCTCTTACCGCAACGCCGAATTCTTACATAACGAGGTGCCGGGCATGACCATTCCCGCAGCCATCCGGGAACGTATGAATAAGGCCGGCGACAACGGCGGAGCGGAAGGTATCGCCATTGCCCAGGAGATGCTCCTGGTGATTCGGCAACACGCCCAGGGTGTGTACATCATGCCACCCTTCAACCGCTACCGGGCCGCTTTGCAGGTTTTGGAAGTGATCATGCCCGCCGGCCGGATTGCCTCCGAACCACCGCAAGCGTAATATTCAGCCTGAGACGGTTGAATGCCTTCCGCCTGCAAATATCATCCCGAGCTGCTGCCTGCTTTCTTCGACCGCGAAGGTATCAAACTGGCGGGCGCCCACCTGTTGGTGGCCTACTCCGGTGGTCTGGACTCCAGCGTGTTGGTGGCCAGCCTGGCCGAATTGCGGAGCGGGCAGCGGCTTTCGATTACCCTGGTGCATGTTAATCACCATCTGCGGGAAGATTCGCACCGCGACGAAGATCATTGCCGCCGGGTGGCCGCCCAACTGGGCCTGCCACTGCATGTGGTTCACCTGGACCCGCACGAGCGCTACAGGGAATCGATTGAAGCCTGGGCCCGCCGCGAGCGCTATGCAGCTCTGGAAGTGCTGGCCGCAGAAACCGGCGCCGACTGGATTCTCACTGCCCATCACGCCGGCGATCAGGCTGAAACGGTGCTGATGCGCCTGCAGCAACGGTCGGGCCTGCTGGCTCTGGCGGGCGTCCGGCCCAGGCGGGGACTGATCCTGCGACCCCTGCTGGATTTTAGCCGCGACCAACTACGACAGTGGGCGCAGGCCAAGGCTCTGGTATGGTGGGAAGACCCTTCCAATAACGATCGGCGCTTCCTGCGTAACCGGATTCGGCAAGACCTGTTAGAGGGGATCCTGGCCCATGACCCGGCCGCCACTGCTACCCTGTTGAATCTTTCCCGTCTGGCCCGCCGCTATGAAGCCACCTGCGTCAGCCAGGCCGGCCAGGTGGTTAGCCAGGCCGTTGCCGGGGATTTGGCCGGGACCTGTGAAATCCCCTGGGCGGTTTTACGGGAGGTCGAAGAGGACAGCTTCAAGTTAGCGGTGTCGGGATTAGTAGAGCGCCACCTGGGCATTACCGTTCGCCTGAGTGGGCCACACTGGCAGACTTTCCGCAAATTTGTCCGGTCTGCTGTGGTAGGCAAGGTTTTTGATCTTACCCCCAATGTGCGGGTCCTGCGGGACCGCCATAGCCTGGTTTACTATCGACCGGGTGATGAACGCGGCCCGGAACCGTGTCCGCTGCCGGTGGGTAAAACCATTTGGGGACGGCATGCATTGGAGGTTACGGTCGATAGCGGTTACAGAAACTTACCCCGGGGCTTGCAGGTCCGTACCTGGCAGGTGGGAGACAGGGTTAAATTTGGTCATGGCGCAGGGCATAAACTGGTGAGTGATATTTTCGTGGATGCCCGCTTGAGCCGCCTGGAGAAAAATCATTGGCCGGTGGTGGCGGGATCGGGGAACCGGGCCCTATGGGTGCCCGGTTTGGCGGTTCCCCGGCAACATTACCTATCAGCAGGATGGAGTATTACATGGCACAGCTAGACCCGCCTGAAATTACCCTGCCGGATTCCAGCAAATATGCCGGCCAGTCGTTGGAACTGCTACTTTCACGCGACCAGATCCGGCAGAGGGTAGAGGATATAGCGGCGCAGCTCTCCGAGCGGTTCCGGGGCAGTTGCCCCATTCTGATCGGAGTGCTGAACGGGTCGTTTATATTCATGGCGGACCTGGTGCGAGCCTTGGACATCGATTTCGAGGTGGACTTCATCAAGATTTCTTCCTACGGCAGCGATACCGCCTCCACCGGGACAGTGCGGTTATTGAAAGACATCAGCGCCGATATTACCGGCAGGGACGTGATCGTGGTTGAGGATATCGTGGATACCGGCCTGACTATCAAGTTCCTGCGGAACCGCATGGGTGAGGCTGGCCCCACCTCGGTAACGTTTATTTCCTTACTGCTGAAAGAGGAGATAGCGAAATTAGACTTTCCCCTCGATTATGTGGGGTTTAACATCCCGAACAGATTTGTAGTCGGCTACGGCTTGGATGTGGACCAGAAGCTCCGTGGGCTGGGCTCCATTTACGCCTTCAAGGAGAACTGAAATGTCGGCGGAAGATTCGCGGAAAAATACCGGCAGCACTCCCAGGAAACGTCCGGCGCGCCCGGGCAAGACTGCTCGTGGTACTAAGACCAAGGGCCGGACGGCCCAGACTCCCCGGCGCCCTGGTGGCCGTTCCGGCCAATCAGAGGGCCAGCCCAACGCCGGATTTCAGATGGGCCGGGCCTTCAAAACCTCCCTGGGCTGGCTGGCCATTATATTAGTGGCATTTTTACTGGCCTCTATTTTCTCGTCGGAAGGGAATATCAAGAAAGCCAATTTTACTGAACTGGAGAAATACATCCAGGCCGGACGGGTGGAGTCGGCAGTGATCACCGGTCAAGTGTTCCGGGGTAAGTTCCACGAGCCCCTGGAGGAAACCAGTTTCAGCGGGCAGACTCGGTCCTACCGCGAATTCCAAACCACTCTGCCCTATATAGACAGCGAGTTAGTCAAGCAATGGCAGGCCGGCGGGATCGTGTTCGAATTCCGTGATAAAAATCCAGGCTGGTTTGATTATCTCTGGAGCGCATGGCCCATCCTGCTGATAGTATTCTTCTGGTTCTTTATCATGCGTCGCATGCAAGGTGGCATGGGCGGCCAGGGCGGCATCTTCAACTTCGGTAAAAGCAAAGCCAAGCTGATTTCTCCCGAGTTATCCAAGGTGACTTTTGACGATGTGGCCGGCGCCGATGAAGCTAAGGCCGAGCTGCAGGAGATTATCGAGTTCCTAAAAAATCCCGAGAGATTCTCCCGGTTAGGCGGCAAGATCCCCAAGGGAGCGCTGTTGTTGGGCCCGCCCGGCACAGGCAAAACCCTGTTGGCACGGGCGGTGGCCGGTGAAGCGGAGGTCCCCTTTTATAGTCTGTCTGGGGCCGATTTCGTGGAGATGTTTGTGGGTGTGGGCGCCAGCCGGGTGCGCGATCTTTTCGAGCAGGGCAAAAAGAGCGCTCCGGCAATTATTTTCATTGATGAAATCGACGCTGTGGGGCGGACTCGGGGCGCCGGCTTGGGCGGTGGGCATGACGAGCGTGAGCAGACCCTGAATCAGTTGCTGGTGGAAATGGATGGCTTCGATACCGATACCGGTGTGATTCTGTTGGCGTCCACCAATCGCCCGGATGTCCTGGATAGGGCCCTGCTGCGGCCCGGCCGGTTCGACCGCCAGATCGTGGTTGATGTCCCTGGCCGGAGGGGTCGGGAAGGCATCCTTAAAGTACACACCAAGAACATTCCCTTGGATAAGGACGTAGACCTGAATATCCTGGCTCGCGCTACGCCCGGGCTGGTGGGGGCTGACCTGGCTAACCTGGTGAATGAGGCCGCACTTCTGGCCGCCCGGAAGGATAAGAATAAAGTCTCGATGGAGGACATCGAGGAAGCCAAGGATAAGGTGATGATGGGCGTGGAGCGCAAAAGCGTAATCCTGTCCGACGAAGAGCGGCGCACCACCGCCTTCCATGAGGCCGGCCACGCCCTGGTGGCCTACCACAACAAAGAGGCCGATCCGCTGCATAAGATCACCATTATACCCCGGGGTCAGGCCCTGGGTCTTACCGCCCAGGTACCCATCGACGATAAGCACAGCTATTCACGGACTTATATCCGGGTGCGCCTTGATGTGCTCATGGGTGGCCGGGTGGCGGAGATGATAATTTTCAACGATATGACTACCGGCGCCGGTAACGATCTGGAATTGGCAACCGAATTGGCCCGCCGGATGGTGGTGGAATGGGGCATGAGCGATAAAATTGGTTCCACCACCCTGGGTAAGACCGACCAGGAGCTCTTTCTGGGCCGGGAGATCCAGCAGGCCAAGAATGTTAGCGAGGAGACGGCCCGGGGCATAGATAATGAGATTAAAGCCATTATCGGTGAAGCGCAGGAGCGGGCCCACAAGTTGATAACCAAGCACCTGGATAAGCTACATCTGTTGGGTGAAGCCCTGCTCAAGTACGAGACCATCCATGGCGAGGACCTGCCGCGCTTATTCGACGGTAAGCCGCTCATGAAGGTTTCCAGCAACGGTAAGCCGCGCCGCGGCAAGAAAGCCAAAAGCGGAGGTAGCGGCAAGCGCAAAAAGACCTCTCCCAGCGCCAAAAGCCCGGTTAAGAAGAAGGTTGACGACTGAGTCATTCGGTGGCCGCGATTCGGGAAATAATCACCCAGTCAACGGCGGACCTGGCAAGAGAATTCGAATCCATCAATGTGGATCAGGGGGGCGCCGGCATCATGGCCCCCAAATCGTTCGCCCACCTCATACGCCTGCGAAACTTGCCTTCTCCCGCGGCCAACATTCTTAAGCAGGAGATGCTCAGCGTCGGTGGAGAGTGCGCCACCAGCCGGACCGTCATCATGGGTGACCCGCAGCCGGGCGACGTTATCCTGATGGGCAACCGTAGACAGCTGGCCAACGTGGCGCGCAAGCTCAAAGCCCAACCGTTCGGTCTGAAAAAAGTATCGCGGCAGCTGCAGGATTTCTTGGGCACTATGGCCAACCATCAGGGTGACCTGCCCTCTCCCCTCGATCGCCTGATCAGCGGCCGGGAGCATTATCCGCTGATAATGGGTATCCTCAACGTCACTCGTGATTCGTTCAGCGACGGGGGGCAGTTTCTGGAATTGCCGGTGGCCGTCGGGCAAGGCCGAACTATGGCCGAGTCAGGGGCGGATATCATCGACATAGGCGGAGAATCCACCCGGCCGGGATCGGACTCGGTGGCCCCGGAGGAGGAGCTGCGCCGGGTGGCCCCGGTGATCGCGGCTCTTCGGGAGCAGACCGCCGTGCCGATCTCCATCGATACCATGAAGGCCACGGTAGCCTACGAAGCCCTGCAGGCGGGTGCCACGTTGGTGAACGACGTCAGCGCCGGCCGTCACGATCCCGGCCTGTTGGAGATAGTAGCCACGGCCGGGTGCCCCTATGTTATCATGCACATGCAGGGGCTGCCCAAGACCATGCAAGACAGTCCCCACTACGATCTGTTGATGGATGAGTTGCATCGCTTCTTTGAAGAGCGGCTGGTGGTGGCGGTAAAGGCCGGGATCGATGAGCAACAACTGATCCTGGACCCGGGCATAGGGTTCGGCAAGCGGCGTTCCGACAACTACGAAATTCTACGGCGGCTAAGGGAATTCAGGATATTCGGCCGCCCAGTACTGGTGGGAGTTTCGCGCAAATCCTTTCTGCAGAACCCGCTGGGTGAAACCCCCCAGGAACGGTTGGAGGAAAGTATTGCCGCCGGGGCCATCGCCATGGCCAACGGGGCCGATATTCTGCGGGTCCACGATGTTCTGCCGGCGCTGAAGTCACGGGCCGTATTCCAGGAGCTGGAAGCCACCGCATGAACCTGGACCTGTTCCACATCGGATTTCTGCCTATCTCCATTTTCGACCTGCTGGACATCCTGATCGTCTCGTGGATTTTCTACACCCTCTACCGCTATTTCCAGGGCACCCGGGCCGGACAAATGCTGGTAGGCCTGGTGCTGCTGGTAATCATCACCCTGGTGGCCCGCTTGTTAAACATGAACGCCCTCTCCTGGTTGATGCGCACCGTGCAGACCGTATGGGTGGTGGCTTTCGTGATTCTGTTCCAGCCGGAGCTCCGGCGGTTGCTGGTGTACGTGGGCCAGATACCGGTGGTGCGGGGCTTTTTCCGAGTCAACGGCAACCGCAGCATCGACGCCGTGGTAGAGGCCGGCCTGGAGCTGGCCCGCCGGGGGTGGGGGGCACTGCTGGTATTACAGCGCGATTCCAGTCTGCGGGCCTACAAGGAACAGGGCACTGGCCTGCACGCCGAAGTATCCCGGGAGCTGCTGATCTCGATTTTCAACCCTACCTCCCCACTGCACGACGGAGCGGTGATTATCCAGAACGAAGTGTTGGAGGCCGCCCAATGCATCCTGCCCTTGAGCGAGAGCGAGATCCTGGACCCGGATATGGGTACCCGCCACCGGGCGGCGCTGGGGCTGACTGAGGAATCGGACGCCTTAGTGGTAGTGGTGTCCGAGGAAACCGGGCAGATTTCCGTGGCGATTGAGGGACATTTCCACCGCCGCCTGGACGAAGCCGACTTGCGGCGGCACCTGAACCGCTATATATT
>CBDVAP010000091.1:0-11846 GCA_965372015.1 uncultured bacterium
CATGAATGGGAATCCGCTCGTGAAGCACCTGCTCAACGGCCGTCAACAGATCGCCTTCATCGACAGCGACCAGGGAAACCGCCACGCCGTTGGACCCCGCCCGGCCAGTGCGGCCGATACGGTGGATATAGTCCTCAGGCACCTGGGGAATGTCGAAGTTCACCACGCGGGGCAGCTCGATGATGTCCAGCCCCCGGGCGGCGATGTCGGTGGCTATGAGAAAGCGCACCTTGCCCTTTTTGAAATCGGCCAGCGCCCTGGTGCGCGAGGACTGGCTTTTGTCGCCATGGATGGACTGGGCGCTGACACCGGCCCTGACCAGGTGCTTGGTGAGGCGGTCGGCCCCCCGTTTTGTGCGGGTGAAGACCAGCGCCTGGTCCCAGTTCTCGGTCTTGATCAGGTGGGTCAGCAGCGCCCGTTTCTTTGAGCGCGCAACCGGATGCACCTTATGCACCACCAGTTCAGTGGCGGCATTGATGGGCGATACCTGAATGCGAGCAGGGTCGGTCAACAGCGAATGGGCCAGTTGGCGTATTTTGGGCACATAGGTGGCGGAAAACAGCAGGTTCTGGCGCTGCTTGGGCAGCAGGGCCAGGATGCGCTTGATATCGGGCAGGAAGCCCATGTCGAGCATGCGGTCCGCTTCATCCAGCACCAGGAATTCCACCTTTGAGAGGTTCACCGTTTTTTGGCGGGCGTGATCGAGCAGGCGGCCCGGCGTGGCCACCAGAACATCCACCCCTTTTTTGAGCTTGGCGGCCTGGGGATGAAAGCCCACCCCACCGAATACCACCGTCGAGCGCAACGGCAGGAATTTGCCGTACTTCCTCACGTCCTCGTGCACCTGGGCGGCCAGTTCGCGAGTGGGGGTAATCACCAGTGCCCGGGGCTGAGGGCCGGCCCCGTTGGCAAGGTCCAACATCTGCAGTATGGGCAGCACGAAAGCCGCCGTCTTGCCAGTGCCTGTGCGGGCGCCGGCGAGCACGTCCTGGCCCGCCAGGATGGCCGGGATAGCCTCAATCTGAACGGGTGTAGGGGTGGAATATTTTTTCGCGGATACAGCCCGCAGCAGTTCGGCCTGCAGGCCGAGGTCGTTAAATGACATACGTTCTTTTCTCCTGAATCGCCCTGCCCCTGCTATTCAGGAGCCCGGTCCAGGCGAAATTATTTTTTATGCTTTATGCGGAAGCTGAAAACTGTGGTGGGAAGACAACTAACTCGCAGCGGGCACCGACCGGTGGGTGCTAAGTCGCGGGCAACTTAGGCCCGGTTTGCCGCCAGACCTACAGAATTCTGCCCGTCGTCGAGGGTGGACTAGCGGCTGGTGAGCAGTTGGCGGGGAACCTTGCGGGGGTTGCCCACCACGGCGAAGTGGATGTTGCGCACGTACTTGCGCAATACGAACTGCACCTGCTCCGGCCGCACCGACTGTAGCTCAGGGGCGAGCTGGTCCAGCTGCTCCCAACTCTCCCCCACGATCTTCCAATGGGCCAACCGGTCTCGGGCACCGGCGGCAGCGGCCAACCGGCGATAGTGGCGGGTCAAGGCCACGGTGATGCGGCCCTGTAACGCGGTCACTGACAGCGGGCTCGTGGTGAGCCGGTCCAGCACCTCGAACACCACCTGCGTGGCATCCCGGGGATGGGCGGTGGACAGACTGATCAGGCCATAGTTGAAGAATCGGTCGCCAACCCGGGCAGTAGGGTGGTCCGCCAACTGGCGGCTGGTGTGCAGTTCCTCAAAAAGCAGGTCCTCCAGCAGGATCAGGGCGACGGTAAAGGCCGGAAAGTCGGGATGCCCCGGCCGCGGCGCCCTGAACAGGCCGCAGATATGCTCACGCGCCAGCGACCGCCTGCTGACCGTCACCTCCGATTTACCCGGATCGAATGTCAGGGCAGGCGGCAACATATCCGGGCCCAGAGGCAACTGTTTGGCCAGCCGGCGGATACGGATGGTGAGGTCATCGATGTCCAGGTCGCCCACGATCACCAGCAGCGCCCGGTTCTTGGTCACGTCACCCCGGTAGTACTGCACCAGGTCCCGGCGCTTCAGGCGGCTCAGCGATTCCACGCTACCCCAGGGGCGCCGGTTGTAAGGGTGGCGGGTATAGTACAGGTTGTTGGCATTGTGGGCGGCGTCCTGTTCAGGCACAGTGGAGGCGGTGATATGGCGGCTGATGATCCGGTGTCGCACTTGCTCCAGGTCGACGTGATCAAGGCGGGGGTGCAGCAGGATATCACTAAGCAGGTCCCAGGCCGACGGCCAGTTCTCCTTCGGGAAGCAGGTGGTCAAGCCGGAATAGTCAGACTCCGCCAGCACCTGCATGGTAGCGCTCAGGGCATCCAGCCGCAAGTGGACCTCGTCCCGGCGCAGGGTCTCGGTGCCCTCTATCATGGCAGCCAGCAGCAGCGCCTCCAGCCCCGTCTGCTCAGGATTACCATAGCTCACCCCGCCCCGGAGGTAAAAGCCGACGGCCACCAGCGGCCGGCCGGGGGTCTGCTTGAACACCACTTCCAGCCCGTCGATAATAAACCCGGTTGTGCCGGTAGGAGGCGGCTGATTACAACCCAGTACCAGGACTAAAAGGAGGCTGCCGCATAGCCGCAGTTTCACGGCGCCACCACCTCGGTCAGGCTCATGGTACCGCTTGTGGGTTCATCCACCATCACCGCTGTGACCAGCGGCTGCCCGATGAGGTAATTACCCAAGCATTTGCGCACATCCGCCGGCGTAATGGCCTGCAAGCTGTCAGGGTAGGAATTGAGGTAACCCAGTCCAGCCAAGGCCCAACCGGCGGCCAGCTCGCCCACTTCGGACCAGATATCGTCCCTTCGGGAGGTGGCCTGGACCTGTAAACCGGCGTTGGCGTGCTCGTAGTCCTGCCGTGAAAAGTAATCCGGCTCAGCCAGCAGGTCGATCTCCGCCCGGAGTTTGGAGACGGCTTGTCCAGCATTCTCCATAAGGGCTGTGGCCCGGATAGTGAAAGGACCGATGCGCCGTTGGGGATGATAGTCGACCGTGGCCTGCAAGAGGGGTCCGTTGCTCACCAGGCGGGACTGGAACCGGCCGGCATGCAGGTTTAGCAGGGCGGCGCAGAGGCCGGCGGCATATACCCCTTGGGGATCCTCCAGGTATCCCGGACCCTGCCATGAAAGCAGGATTTCCGTCGAGGCCACCGGCTCCACCAGCACCGTGTCCCGGTTCTCCACCAGGTGAACATATCCTGGCAGAGGATGGGTCCTGAGGGGGTCATAGCCCCGCTCCCAAGCCCCGAATATCTCCTCCACCTGAGCCAAGGTCTCTTCCCGGGCAAGATCCCCGGCCACTATCAGTAGGGCGTTGTTGGGGATTATATAGCGCATCTGGAGTAGGCGCAGCTGCTCGGCCGTAGCTGCTTGCAAGCCTTCCCGGTTGCCAAAACGGTCCTGGCGGCTGTAGCTGCCACCCCATAACAACCGGGTGGCCGCGCGGCGTAGCTGAAACTCGGTCCCGGTTTCCAGCTGATCAAGGCGCTTCAGCAGCATATCCCGCTCCTGGGCGATCTCGGCTCTATCCAGGAGCGGCTGCCGGACGGTACTAAGTAGAAATTCCAGCCCCGCCGCCAGGGAATCATTGGCCAGGCTGAAAAGGACCGCCGTCCATTCCTCCCGCGATAGGCTGCTATACTCAATGCCCACCTCCCGGCCCCGTTCGCGATAGGAGGACCCCACAGGCGGTCCTTCCTGCGAGCGAAATAGCATCTGCGCGTGCAGCTGGGACCAGCCGTTCTGGCCGGGGAACTCGCTGTTTGCGCCGTAGCGGAAAACCAGCTCCAGGATAACCACCGGTGTGGCCCGGCCGGGAAGCAGGACCAATTCCAACCCGTTTTCCAGCATAGTAGACTCGTAACGATCCCCCTCGGCGGCAGCCAACGGCCAGCACCAAAGGATCGCGACCAGGGGGAACATCCAACCGCGTACCATTACCCTTATCATACTTCCAAGTTAGTCCGTAGGGTTTGGAAAATAGGCCTAAATCAGCCGAGGCGAATCAAATTAGGACGTCTAGGCCTTGAATATTATAAAACCACGGTCTAAGTTCGGTTGCAGGCAGCACCAAAGACGAGTTCCCTTGCGTAGTTGGAATGCCTGGTCGAGTACGAATTTGATTTTGCCGGGCACTTACAGATGGTGTACGACCCCGTCCGGCAATAGCAGGTTCTGGTCGAAATTACAATCCGGTTTCAGATGGCGCCCGCACCGGCTCTATAAATTATCGAAGGTCCAGTATGAAAATTTGCGTACTCATTAAGCAAGTACCCGATTCAGGCTCGGTGCTCAGGATTCGCGGCGATGAATCCTGGGTGGAGGAGGATAATCTGGTCTTCACTGCCAATGAAAGCGACAGCTATGCCCTGGAGGAAGCGCTCTTACTAAAAGAAGCTCATGGAGGTGAGGTCATCGCCTGCACCCTGGGCCCAGAACGCTCCCGCCAGGTACTGAAGGATGCCCTGTCCAAGGGCGCTGACCGGGGCATTTTCCTGCACAGTTTTGGCAACCTGGACTGCAACGGCTTGGCTAAGGTGTTCGCCAAGGTCCTTGAAAAAGAACAATGTGATCTGATACTCTGTGGTTTGCAGGCCGACGACACTGGTGAGGCTGAACTGGGTCCCATGCTGGCCGAGGAGCTGCATCTGCCGCACGTGACCATGGTGGTGCAAACCGAGCTGCACAACGGTAGCCTCAAGGTCAAGCAGGAGTTGGAGGGCGGCTGGTTCCGGCAGGTGGAGACTCGCATGCCGGCCCTGCTCACCATCCAGTCGGGCATCAACAAACCGCGCTATGCTTCCCTGCGGGGCATAATGGCCATGAAGAAAAAGGAGCTTAGGGAACTCACGGCCGCCGACCTGGACATAGCCGCTACGGAATTGACCCCGTTGCAGACCCTGCAACGAATATACCTTCCAGTCAAGACCAAGGAAACCGTTTACCTGGAAGGCGCGCCAGAAGAGGTTGTGGCGCAACTGGTGGATAAGTTGGCGAACGAAGCGAAGGTGCTATAACTATGGGCAAAATACTGGCATTCATCCAGCTTGACGGCGGCAAACCCAACCGCAACGCCCTGGAGGCCCTCCAGGGAAGCCAGCAACTGGCCGCTGATATAGGTCACCAACTGATTGGGGTGGCATTTGGTACCGGCTCACCGCAACAGCAGCTGCAGTTCCAAATGGATGAGATCATCATCGTGGCGGCGCCGGAGCTGGACCTTTATTCCGCCGAAAACTATGTGGCAGCCATGTCACAGATCATTGCCGCTGAACAACCGGATCTGCTGATCGCGGGGCACACCTATCAGGCCCGGGATTGGCTGCCCCGTCTGGCTGCCCATATCCGCCGGCCGCTCGTCAGTGATTGCATCGGCTTCCAAAAGGGGACTCCCATCACCTGGGTGCGGCAAGTTTTCCAGGGCAAGATCAATGCTGACGTAACTACCGGTGAGGGGCTGACGATAGTATCTTTTCAAGCCGGCGCTTTCCGTCATGACCGACTGGGACCCGGCTCACCGGCGATCCGCAGCCAGGAGGTGGACTTATCGGCGGTAGAGGCCCAGGCCCGGGCTGGGGAACCGTTCCAGGACTCCAAGGCAACGGTGGACCTGAGCAGGGCGGAGAGGATTGTCTCGGTTGGACGGGGTATCGGTGACGAGGAAAAGCTCTCCCTGGTGCGGGAGCTGGCTGAGGCCCTGGGCGCGGAACTGGGCTCCTCCCGTCCAGTGGTGGATTACGGCTGGTTGGGCCACGATCGTCAGGTGGGCTCATCCGGGCAGACTGTGGCCGCCAAACTCTACCTGGCCGTGGGGATTTCCGGGGCCATTCAGCACCAGGTGGGTATGAAAAACTGCGGCTGCATCGTGGCCATTAATAAGGATGCCAACGCCCCTATCTTTGAAATTGCCGACTATGGCATCGTAGCCGACCTGTTCGAAATTGTGCCTCGCTTGACCGCCGCTGTTAAGGAGCAGCAGAGTGGCTGACCGGACCCTTAAATCAGGTATTCCTGCCGGGCCATGAGCGGCCAAACGCTGCCTATCCCGGGCCTGTTCTACCTTTGCGCCGCCGGGGCATTACTATCATTCGTTTACCAACTGCGAAGGGCATTCGTCGCTCGCATCGGCCAGCCGGAAGCGGGGACTATTGGCCTGGTAGACGTGCTGCGCAATGCCCTGGTCTACGGCCTGGCCCAAAAAAAAGTATCCTCCCGGCGATTTGGCTACCCTACCATTATGCACCTGCTGCTGGGCTGGGGCTTCATGGAACTGTTTTTTGCTACTACCGTCGATTTTCTGGTGGAGCGGAATCTGTTGGTGGCCTTATTGCCGGATAAGGACACCCCCTGGTTCGCCGCCTTGAATGAAGCGGGGGGATTAGCACTTTTAGGCGGTGTGCTTCTGGCTCTTTACCGTCGTCACGGTGGCTCGCGCCCGTCACTCCTGCCCCATAATTCCTTTGCCGGCCGGGGCAACTTCCTGGGGGATACCGGGATCCTGCTGGTGTTGCTATTGCTGGCCGTTGGGGGCTTTTTGGCCGAAGCCGCCCGCTTGGCGCTGGAAGCACCGGTGACGGCTACCGCTTCCTTCGTGGCCCGGCCACTGAGTTTAGCGTTGTCTTATTCTACCTGGGAAGTGTGGCAACCGTGGCTTTGGTGGAGCCACGCCCTGCTGGCCTTGGCCTTCATCGCCCTGTTGCCCCAAACTAAAATCTTCCATGCCTTGATCGCCATAGCAAACGTGGCCCTAACCGACACATCCCGGCAGGGCCGCTTGCGCTCGATGAACATCACCGCGTTAATGGAAGATCCGGATGCTACCCCCGATGACCTGGTTCTTGGTGCAGCCCAAGCAGACCATTTCACCTGGAAGCAGCTGCTGGGCGCCCAGGCCTGCACCGAATGCGCCCGCTGCACCTCAGTCTGTCCGGCCCAGGCGGTGGGATTGCCTTTATCGCCCATGAAAATCATCGTGGATATCCGCCACGATCTCTATGCCCGGACGCTGGCCGATGGGGAGGTTCGGCAGCTGGCGGACGGTCTCATCACACCGCCGGAGTTATGGTCATGCACCACCTGCCGGGCCTGCATGGAGGTCTGCCCGGTGCTCATCGATCACATCCCGGTTATTGTGGACCTGCGGCGATACCTGGTACTATCGGAAGGCCGGCCGCCGGACGAAGCCGCGCCTATCCTGGAGAAGATCGCCAAGCAAGGCAACCCCTGGGGATTCCCCCGTGAACAGCGGCTCAAATGGGCTGAGGATGCCGGCTTGGAGGTACCACTGATGGCAGATAAGGGCCAAACCGACATACTCTACTGGGTAGGGTGCGCCGGGGCCTACGATCCGCGTAATCAGGAGGTCAGCCGGGCCATGGTGGCAATCATGCAGGCGGCGGGGATCGATTTTGCGGTCCTTGGTCCCGAGGAGAACTGCACCGGGGACTCCGCCCGCCGGCTGGGGGAGGAGTATGTCTACGAAACTGCGGCCCAGCGGAACCTTGAAACCCTGGGACAATACCGGTTCAACCGGATAGTGACCGCCTGCCCCCATTGCTTCCATACTTTAGGCAGCGATTACCGCCAGTTCGGCGCCGAGTGGGAGGTGGTGCATCATAGCCAGTTCATCCACCAGTTGCTGGAAACCGGCCGCATCGCAATTTCAGGAAATCAAACCGGGACCGTCACTTACCACGATGCTTGCTATTTGGGCCGGCATAACGGTATTTACAACGCCCCGCGTGAAGTTATCATCCGGGCATTGGGTCCCGAGGCGAGTCTGGTGGAGGCTGAATCCTCTCGCGAGCGGGGATTCTGCTGCGGCGCTGGGGGAGGTAATATGTGGTATGAGCTGCCCTCCGAGGAGCGCATTAATTTGGTGCGCTTCGATCAACTGGCCGCCACGAAAGCCGGCATTGTGGCCACGGCCTGCTCTTTTTGCCTGATCATGCTCGACGACGCCTGTAAGGTGCGGGACCGGGAAAACAGCGTGCAAGTCAAAGATATCGCCGAGCTGGTGGTGGAGGGGATCAGTTGAAGCCCAGCGCAATCTCCTACTTGGTAGAGCACCTGCTGACGGTCACTTTCCCCATGGCGCTGGGGGTCGCCATCCTACTGCTCACGCTCAGGCGTTGGCTGACCCGGCGTGAAAAATAGAAAAGCCTGGGCGAATGCGACCGAGGCTTTCCCGACCATAGCGGTGCGATTCGCTCAGTTGGGCAGGTGATCCTTAGGCGGCTTAAAACCGTATTCTTTAAGCCACTCCTCCTGCGACACCTTAATCTCACCAAAGCGGGCCTCAAATTTCCGGACGTTATCCATCAGGGCCAGGGCGAAGGACTTGGCATGCAGGGGGGCCATGATTATCCGGGAGCGCACCCGGGCCTTGGGCATACCGGGCATTACCTGGGTAAAATCGATCACAAACTCAGCGGGGGAGTGGGTTACAATGGCCAGGTTGGCATATTCTCCGGAACCCACTTTTTCATCCAGTTCAATCTGAATCTGCTTGGGTTTTGCTTTTTTTCCCTCATCCATAACTACCTGCCTTAAATTTCCCGTGAGGTTTGTTATTCAGAGTCCCTGAGGTCCTGCCGGCGATTGAATTCCTCCCAGTCGTCTTCCAGGCCTTCCCACTGGCGGAATTCCTCCTCGTCGGTAGTCACCTCATTCAATTCGACGTCTTCATCCAGGTTCTGAATCTGCTGTTCAATGCGCTCGAATTCATTGGGGTCGGTCTCGTCCTGGGCCTCAATATCCTGCTCAAACACGGCATCCGCGCCGTAGAGGGCCTGGTCGAAGAAATCCATATCCATCACAATTCCCTGGGTCATGAGAAACTCCACGAAGTCCAGGTACTTGCGATTCTTTAGATTGGTCCGGCATTTCGGGCATACCAGGGACTTGGCGAGTTCCTCTTCCTTAAGAGGCTCGTTGCATTCCGGGCATACAATACCTTCCAATTTCAATTTTACCTCCTGCAAAATGCGGCCAAATGTAACTGTCAGTTAGGGAACCAACAAGCCCTTTTTGGCCCCCAAAGGGGTTAATTTTCCTTGGTTACAGAGGAAAATTATATCGCCCCTGTTGTGCAATGTGAGCTGCCAGACGGCGCACCGGCCGGTCCTCGTGTCGTCTGATCTGTCGCAGGTTACGGCGTACCCGGTTCCAGGCGCCCTCACAATAGATCCGGACGATGTCCTGCTCCATTTGCGCCTCCTCGGGGCCCACCTCTTCTAAACGATTTGTAACCCGGGAAATCACCGCCAACATGCCGTAAATATCGATGGCGCAGTCGGCGTAGCGCTGGAGCATCAATTCCCGGTCCACCACCCGTCGGCCGAATTTCATGATGGCGGAATTCACCGACAGGTGCAATTTCTCCACCGACCGGGTCAGGTAGGCGGCATACTTGCGCAGGGCCGGGTGGGACCGGGCCAGGTGCGGCTTGGTTACCACTTCCTTAACCCTGGTAAAAGCATAATCGGCCAAGAAACCGAATCCCTTAATGGGACCCCGCAAGGCATGGCCCAGTTGCTTGAGATATTCACCCGGTTCCTGCAGCCCGGCCAAAGCAATATACAGTCTCAAAATCTCATTAGTTCCCTCGAAAATCTGGTTGATGCGGGCATCACGCATAATCCGCTCGAAGGGATACTCCTTCATGTAGCCCAGGCCGCCCATCATCTGCATGGTATCGTTGATCGATTGCCATCCCCTTTCGCTGGCAAACACCTTGCAGATGGCCGATTCCAGGGAATAATCCACATCGTCACGGTCAACCAGGGCCGTAGTTAAATAGACCATGCTCTCAGCCACGTAGGTATTGACTACTACGCGGCTGATTTTTTCCTTGATCAGCTCGAATTCCGCCACCGGCCGGCCGAACTGGCGACGTTGTTTTACGTGCTCGATGGCTACCTTAAGTAAGGCATTGGAGCCCCCTACAACCCCAGCCGCCAGTCCCAGCCTTCCCGAGTTGAGCACCTGCATGGCCACCTTGAAACCCTTACCTACTTCGCCCAACACATTCTCCGCCGGCAACACCAGTTTGTCGAAATAGATCGGCACAGTGCTGGAAGCCTTGATACCCAATTTGTGCTCTTCGGGTCCCCGGGAGAAACCCTCCCGGTCCGCCTCCACGATGAAGGCGGTGATCTTGTCTTTGATCTCGCCGTCAACTTCTACCGGGGTCTTGGCGAAGACGGTGAAAAACCCGGCATAACCGCCATTAGAAACCCACATTTTTTGTCCATTGAGCACCCAGGTACCGTCGGCCTGTTGTTCGGCCCGAGTCTGGATGGAGGCCGCATCACTGCCCGCACCCGGTTCCGTGAGGGCGAAGGCGGCAATGGTCTTACCGCTGGCCAAGTCCGGCAGATACTTGCGTTTTTGCTCCTGGGTGCCGTACAGCAGCAGCCCTTTCAGACCGATTGAGGCGTGGGCGCCCAGAGTCACCGGCAGGGACCCGTCAATTTCGGATACGGTTTCGTAAATCCGGGCAAAGCCGCTCATGCTCAGTTCCAGGCCGCCGTATTCTTCGGGTATATTCCAACCGAAAAAACCGAGATCGGCCAGGGCCTCGAAAGTGCCTTCGGGATACTTACCCTCACTGTCGGCCCGGGCCGGGTCGTGGGTTTCCTGGCCCCAGCGCAGCAAATTCTCCTGGATGATCCGCACCATGTCGGCTTCATCAGGGTCAAACCGGGGGTAGGGGAAAACCAGTTGTTCCGGTATCTCCCCCCGGAAGATCGATTTCATTAAAGATTCGGGAATCTCACTCACCGTAACCTCTCCTAACGATATTGGCGTCTATTTTTGGTTCCGGTATACTATACAAACGCCGGAGGCGAAATGCAAGTTTCGATTGAGGATTAGGTATTTACAGGTATGGGAAGCGGTGGAGGCTATCCCTCAACCGCTGCCATTTCCCGAGGGGCCCCCAGGTCGCACAGGGCCAGTATCTGGTCGTATGAGCCGGCTAACAGTTCCGGCTCCTCCGGATCGATTTGGATGTTGTAGATGTCGTCCGCCCCGGGTCCCGAAAAGCCGATCCGCTTGGGAGCGTTAATGGTGCGGATTACCCGGGCCATATGGCGGGACAGTTCCGGGTCCAGATTCACCACCGCATCGAATGATTCGTCGCGATAGCGGGCTCGCAGCACCGCCACATCCACCTTGGGTTGTTTGGCTTTCATCAGGGGAAAGTAGAAAATCTGGTGCCGGGAGGAAGGTATTAATTCCTGAAAAATGATGGGAATGGCCAGCTTGAAAGTGTCGCCGTTGGGATAGCGTTCCAGTTTCTGGAGTACTTGCAAGCTCTCCAGCAACCGCGGCTGGTCCACCGGGAAGAGGAACAATAGCCGGCGGGGCTGGGGAGTGTCAGCCGAAAAGAGCACCTCTTGCGGTAAGGCGGACAGGCGCCCAAGGGTCTTATAGAACCAAAGCCAGGTAGTTGTTTTCATGCTGGAGCGGGTAGCCTAGTACCCAATAATTTAAACGCGAGTAACGGTTAAGGGCAGGGTAAAGGCGGCACTGTTACAATTTATTACCTGCCCGTTGCCACATATTAAAAGGTAACCCAGGTCAGGCTGTTTTCCTAAGCCCGTCTGGCCGGAACTGCCGGATAGGTTGGATTCCCTGTTGGATTGGTTTGGTTTAAGAAATCCAAGATATTTCGTTGAGCGGTTTGCTGAATTTCAAAGGGATTAAGAGTTTTACAGACCGGTTCCTGTTTGGTTTTCCGGGGTTAGCGGGACTAGCGGACCAGATATGTTCATTTTCTTTTAGAAAGAAAACGAACCAAAAGAAACTTCGCGAACT
>CBDVAP010000092.1:0-11750 GCA_965372015.1 uncultured bacterium
GCCATCAAGGTTGAGCGGGAGGCGCTGGCCAAGGCGGCGGTGGAGCGGTTCGCCCTGCTGCCCTCGGCCCGGCCCTTCGTGGTGGTGGCCGGAGCCTGCCGGGGAGATCAATTGAGACTGGCGGCCGGCGGCTCCACCGAGCGGATCACCACTGCCCAGCTGGCCATCGACCAGCTGGACACTACGGCGGTGGCGGAGGTGGCCGAGGCCCTGGCCGAGCCGTTTATCTCCGACCAATACGGCTCCCGGGAGTACAAACAGGCCCTGATCGGGACCGCTATCCGGCGGATAGGGGCGCGTCTATGCTGAAGTTCAGCCTCAACGGCCAACCGCTGGAAGCCGACCTGCCCCCCGGCTTGACCTTACTGGAATATCTCCGGGAGCGGCGGCTTTACAGCCTAAAACACGGCTGTGACCAGGGCGAATGCGGCGCCTGTGCGGTCCTGGTGGACGGCCGGGCCCATAACGCCTGCCTGTTGCTGATGCCCATGCTGGCCGGTAGGGCAGTGGAAACCCTGGAAGGCTTGACCGCCAGCGGTGAGGCCCTGGAAGCCCAGGAGCGCTTTATCACTGCGGGGGCCATCCAGTGTGGCTACTGCACGCCGGGGATGATCATTTCGCTGGTGGCCTTGCTCCGGGAAAAACAAGCCCGCTCGGTGATGGAAATCCGCAGCGTGCTGGCAGGTAACCTGTGCCGCTGCACCGGCTATGTGAAACCGGTGGACGCCGCCCGGTCGTTGATGGGGGAGCAATGAAAGAAGACTTAAAATACGTTGGCCGCACGACTCCCCGGGTGGACGGGCTGCCCCTGGCCCGAGGCAAGCCGGTTTTCGCCGATGATATCCACCTGCCGGACCTGCTGCACCTGAAAGTATTGCGCAGTCCCCACGCCCACGCCCGGATCAAACATATCGACCCCGGGCCGGCCCTGGCAATGGAGGGGGTGGAGGCGGTCCTGACCCACCAGGATTTCCCACCGCGCTACTATACCACCGCCGGGCAGGGCTATCCCGAGCCTTCGCCGCGGGACACGCTGGTGTTGGGAGAGCGGATGCGCCATGTGGGTGACCGGGTGGCCGTGGTGGCCGCCGAGACCCCCGATATCGCCGCCGCCGCCCTGGAGGCCGTGCAGGTGGAGTATGAGCTGCTGCCGGCGGTCTTCGATCCCGGGGAGGCACTGACGAGCAAAGTCGTTATCCATCCCGAGGAGGGCCCCGGCGGGATTCACGATGCCGACCACAATATAGCCGCCCTTCTCGAGGCTCAGGTGGGGGACGTGGAGCAGGCACTCAGCCGGGCGGCGCACGTTTTTGAGGGGCGCTATAAAACGCCCTACGTCCAACAAGCTCACCTGGAGCCGCATATCACCCTCACCTGGTTGGACGAGAACGACCGGGTGGTGATCCGCACGGCCACCCAGGTGCCGTTCCATGTGCGGCGGATTGTGGCCCAGGTGCTGGACATTCCCCTGTCACGCATTCGGGTCATCAAGCCGCGCATCGGTGGGGGCTTCGGCGGCAAACAGGAAATCCTGACCGAGGAGCTGTGCGCCGCCGTCACCTTAAGGACCGGCCGGCCGGCCCGATTGGAACTGACCCGGGAGGAGGAGTTCTATGCCACCAGGTCCAGGCATCCTCAAATAATTGACCTGCAGTTGGGGCTGACGGAAGATTATAAATTCAGCGCCCTGGACCTGACCATACTGGAAAACTGCGGGGCCTATGGACCCCACGCCCTGACAGTGATGTCGGTGACCGCCCTGCGCACCCTTTCATTATATCGCGTACCCCACGTGCGAGCCAAGGCCCGGGCGGTGTACACCAACCTGCCGGTGGCCGGCGCTTACCGGGGTTATGGCGCTCCGCAGGGCTGTTTCGCCCTGGAGGTGCTATTGGATGAGGCCGCCTGCGAGTTAGGTATCGACCCCCTGGAGCTGCGCCGGCGCAACCTGCTGGAGGTTGGGGATGAAGTACCCATCGCCGTGTCCTTAGGGGAGGGGCGCGAGGGCTATCCCATGACCATCCGCTCTACCGGTTTCCGCCGTTGCCTGGACGAGGGAGCGAAGCTGATCGGCTGGGCGCAGCGCCCCACTAAGCAGGAGGGTACCCTGCGTCGGGGGGTGGGGATGGCGGCGGCCACCATGGGTTCGGGCATCGCCGGCATCGACATGGCTTCGGCCTTCATTAAAATGAACGAGGATGGCAGCTTCAATCTGATAGTGGGGGCCACCGATCTGGGCACCGGCTCCGATACCGCCCTGGCCCAGATTGCCGCTGAAGTGCTGGCAGTCCCGGTGGAGCGGATCCTGGTGCAATCCTCCGATACCGATGTTACCCCCTTCGATACCGGCGCCTATGCCTCCAGCACCACCTATATTTCCGGCGGGGCGGTGCAGAAGGCGGCCCAGGACGTCCGGCGGCAGATATTGGAGCGGGGGAAGTCATTACTGGGTGTGAAGGACGCCTCCATCGATAACGGCCAGGTGGTGGCGGCGGGCGGCCGGAGCATTTCCTACGGGGAAATCTGCACCCGGACTTTCTACACCGACGAGCAGCAGCAGATCATGGCCGGCGCTTCGCACCGCAGTTACGATTCGCCGCCGCCCTATAATGCCACCTTTGCCGAGGTCACCGTCGACACCGACAGCGGCCTGGTGCGGGTGGAACGGATCGTTTCGGTGACCGATGCCGGGCAGGTGATCAATCCCCAGATGGCGGAGGGCCAGGCCGAGGGGG
Source organism: uncultured bacterium (assembly GCA_965372015.1). Classification (GTDB taxonomy): domain Bacteria; phylum Fidelibacterota; class Marinisomatia; order SCGC-AAA003-L08; family TS1B11; genus JACZSB01. The sequence continues at coordinate 2,736 of CBDVAP010000092.1, forward strand.
CCATACCGCAAGCACTGGGGATGTGCCTGAGCGAGCGGATGATCTTCGATGAACAGGGGGCGCCGGTGAACACCGATTTCAACGGCTATCACATCTATACCGCCCTCGATATGCCGGAGATTATCGTCAGATTTGTAGAGAGTCACGAGCCCACCGGCCCGTTCGGGGCCAAGGCCACCGCCGAGATCCCGATCAACGCCCCGGCCCCGGCGGTAGTCAACGCTATTTATAACGCCTGCGGCGTGCGGCTGAGGGAGCTGCCGGTTACCCCGGAGCAACTGTTTCGCGGGCTGCGGGGGGAGTGAAAGTTGCCGCCGGATGCGGCCGGGGATAAATAACAAAACGCCCCGTCGATGTACTCGCCGACAGGGCGTCTGCTTAAGTGAATTGGTTTACAGGTAGGGGCGGAGCGGTTCGGACCGTGACCGGTGTTGCAGCCGGCACAGGGCCTTTTCTTTGATCTGTCGCACCCGCTCGCGGGTTAAGTTGAATTCCTCACCGATCTCATTGAGTGTCAGGGCGTATTCCTGGTCGATGCCGAAATACATCTTGAGCACATCGCGCTCCCGGTCCTTGAGGCTTTCCAGGGCGATTTTGATATCTTCCCTGAGCGAGAACTCACCCATGCCGTCATCGGGTTCCGGGGCGTCGCGGTCGGGGATGATATTCATCAGCGAATTGGATTCCGAGTCGGAAAAGGGCATGTCCAGCGACTGATGGCGCTGGCGGAATTGTAGGGTGTTGGCCACTTCGTGGGGTTGTTTGTCCACGTGGCGAGCGATCTCCTCCACCAACGGCTGGCGTTCCAACTGCTGTTCCAGCGCCTCGGCGGCCCGCGCCACCTTGGTAATGTCACCTTGCCGGTTGAGCGGCACCCGGATCATGCGCGAGTGCTCGGACAGCGATTGTAGAATGGCCTGGCGGACCCACCACACGGCGTAGGAAATAAATTTAAATCCACGGGTTTCGTCGAAACGCTCGGCGGCCTTGATCAGTCCCAGGTTACCCTCGCTGATCAGATCCTCCAGCGGACGTCCCTGACCCTGGAATTTCTTGGCGACACTGACCACGAAGCGCAGATTGGAGACAATCAGCTCTTCTCCGGCGCGCCGGTCACCCTTTTTGATACGCTGGGTGAGTTCGATCTCTTTTCGGGGGTCCAGTGGCTCGAATTTGCTGATTTCGGCCAGGTAGTTGCCTAGTGCTCTGTTGGATTCGCTGCTCATATCAGATTAATATTCCAAGCGTAACAGTTAAAAAAACACCATAACTTAGCACAGAGTTTACGAAATTATTCGCCCGTTTTCAACCAATAAAACGAAAAACATTTTAAGCATGCTATTATACCGGAACCGGCACAGCTCGCCCGCCCCTGGTCCGTTGGCCGGGTGGGCGCAACCGGTGATGGTTCTTTTGACTTGTTTCGGCTCCGAACAAACAGTTATTTTGGACCGGTAGACAAACCCGGCAACCATGTCTCGACGAAAAACCCAACAACACGCCATTCTACTGCACGGCCTGGCCCGCACCAATCTCTCCATGCGGCGTCTGGCGACCCAACTGAGCGCTCACAGTTACCAGGTCCATAACCTGAACTATCCCTCCACTGCCCACACCATCGAGGTGCTGGCTGACCAGACGCTCCATAAAGTGGTGGGACCGCTGGCCGAGGAAAATGGGCCGCTGATTCACTTCGTCAGCCATTCTATTGGCGGCATAATAATACGCTACTACTTAAAGCACCATAAAGTTCCAAACCTGGGCCGGGTTGTGATGCTGTCACCCCCCAATCAGGGCAGCGAACTGGCGGATATTTTGCGAGGCGGTTTTTATCAGACTTTGTCGGGGCCGGCGGTGGGGCAACTGGGTACCGGACCGGACAGTGTGCCGTTGAACCTGGGACCGGTGGATTTTGAGGTAGGGGTGATCACCGGTAACCGGCCCATTAATCCAATCGGCTCCCGGTTGATCGAAGGGCCCAGTGATGGTACCGTGGCGGTGGAACGGGCCAAGGTGGCCGGGATGTCCGATTTCCTGGTGCTGCCCCACAGCCACACCTTCATTATGTTGCGCAAGGGAGTAGCCGATCAAGTCATCCATTTCCTGGAGCAGGGCCGGTTTGAACACCAGGTCTGACAAGGGGCTTCGTGATCGGCTGGGGGGCCGGGGAAGCGGTCCAATGCGGCCGGCTCGCGGCGACTTACTATGAATAATGGTGTCACCCTGCCGCTGTGGTTGGTGGTATTAGGGGGGCTGTTCGCCACCTGGGTCCTGCTGGACCGCCTGCTGATCCCTAGTGTGCGCTGGTTCTTTCGTCGCCGGCTCAATATCGCGATTGATAAGGTCAATCAACGCCTGGACCTGAAAATTCCGGCCTTCAAGCTTACACGGCGGCGGATATTGATCGATCAACTGACTTACGATCCCCACGTCCTGGAGGCGGTGGAACAGTATTGCCGGGAGCACCAGGTGCCCTCCCAGGTGGCCCTGGAGAAGGTGGGGCGCTATGCCCGTGAGATCGTCCCTTCGTTCAATGCCTACCTATATTTCAGTTTCGGCAGCTGGCTGGCCCGCTCGGTGGTGCGCCTGCTTTACCGGGTGCGGATGGGCTATACCGATGAGGCGGGTTTGTCCGGGGTGGACCCCAACTCCAGCGTGGTGTTTGTTATGAATCACCGCAGCAACATGGACTACATCCTGGTGGCCTACATGGCCCTCAATAAGGCGGCCTTAAGTTACGCGGTGGGGGAGTGGGCCCGGGTCTGGCCGGTGCAGCAGCTGGTCCGGGCTCTGGGAGGCTATTTCGTGCGGCGCAATTCCGGCAATCTTCTCTATCGCCGGGTGTTGGCGCGCTACGTGCAGATGGCCACTGAAGGCGGCGTAGTGCAAGCGGTATTCCCCGAAGGCGGGCTCAGCCGCGACGGCAGTTTACACGATCCCAAGATCGGACTATTGGATTACATGCTGCGGTCATTCGACCCGGGCGGCAGGCGGGACCTGGTGTTCATCCCGGTAGCCGTCAACTACGACCGGGTGCTGGAAGACCGCACCCTGTTGCTGAAGAGCAACCCGAAAGGAAACCGGCCGGCGAAATTAAATGCTGTCAGAACCACACTACGGTTTATCGGGCACAACCTGCGGCTGATGATGAGGGGCGGCTGGTACCGCTTCGGCTACGCCGCTGTGAATTTCGGCTCACCCCTCTCCATGCGTGATTACATCAAGGAGCGGGGGGTCAGTTTTCGTAGCCTGGAGCGGGCAGAGCGCATTGACCAGGTCCAACAGTTGGCCGCCCGGCTGATGGACGATATCGGCCGGATCATCCCGGTGCTGCCGGTATCGCTGGTGGCCTGTATCTTCACCCGGGAACCGGAGCGGGTCCTCTCGCACCTGGACTTAAAGACCCGCTTTCATCGCCTGGTGGAGCAGCTTGAGCAGCAGGGGGCGCAAGTCTACCTCCCGCGCCATGACCGCAGCTATGCCCTCCAGGTAGGGCTGCGCATGCTGACCCTCCGTCACCTGGTCAGCGAGGAGGACAGTCTATACCGGCTGGTGCCCGGCGAGCTTGAAATCGTGGGCTACTACGCCCAGGCCATAAGCCACCTGCTGGAGCCGTTGGATGGGCGCTGACCGGCGGCACATTGGCTAAAAAATGATAATTAGACCGGAGATACCGGAAGATATTGGGGGCATTTACCTACTCCTATCAACCCAGTCTAATGATTATAAAGGAAATAAGAACGAATGGGTGGAGATCAAAATCTTGGCCTTCGGGAAGATTCTTCCCCACCGACGGCGGGGTTCAACCGCAGGTCCAGGTTGGCGGTGGGGCAGTTATTCTAAAAAAAAATAATTCCCCCCCCCCCCTCCTAATATGTTAATATCCGCCATTCGAGAATAATCCCCCACCGGGGTATATTGAGTTTTTGGTACAGCCGTAACCTTGGAGGTGTATAGTGAGGTGCAAGGTATTTTTAGTTGGCATAGCTGTAAGTCTGGTTTTTGTCGGGCAAGTAATCGGCCAGGAACATCGAGTGACTGGGGAGGTGATTTCCGGTGAGACCAGGGCTCCATTGATTGGAGTAAATATCATAGTGCAGAATACAACCACAGGGACCACTACTGATCTCTATGGACAGTATGTACTGGATGGTATTTCACCTCAGGATATATTAGTATTCTCATATATTGGTCATCTGGTAGAGGAAGTCGCCATCGATGGCCGTGAGGTAATTGACCTCGTCATGTCGCCCCAGGCTCTTTCCGGGGAAGATGTGGTGGTGATTGGGTATGGTACCCAGCAACGGCGGGATATTACCAGTTCCATCTTTTCTTTGAAGGAAGGGAGTTTCACCCAAGGTAACAACACCGATCTGCAGACCATGCTTCAGGCCCGGGTGCCGGGCGTGGTTATCACTGGGAGTAGTGGTGACCTGGGAGCCGAGCCCCTGATCCGTATCCGGGGAGGTACATCCATATCGGCTTCAAACGGACCGTTGATTGTGATTGATGGGGTACCTATTGATAATAGTTCAGCGACTCCCAGCGGAGATGTCGGGGGGGAGCTGTATGTCACCGGTGGTAACCGGGATAATCCTCTGAGCATGGTGAACCCGCAAGATATCGCCGCCATTGATATCTTAAGAGACGCTTCCGCGGCCGCCATTTATGGCGCCCGGGGTGGGAATGGCGTTATTCTGATTACTACAAAGAAAGGGAAAGTCGGAGCCGGCAGTGCTCTGACTTACAATGCCTATACCAGTTATGCAACCCAGGCTAAAAAACTGGACTTATTATCGGCCAGCGAATACAAGGATTTTGCGAAGGAGCTGGGACTCGCTACAGGGGATAGCTCGGTATTTGCTGCGGATAAATTTGGAGAATACGACACGGACTGGCAGGATGAGATTGTCAGGACGGGGCGCACTACCAGCCATGATGTTGCCTTCAATGCCGGCACCGCTCTCACCCAGTATCGAGTTTCAATGAATTATCTGGATGAGCAGGGCATTGTGTTGGGCTCCGAACGGCAACGGGTTACAGCCCGCTTGAATGTCAATCATAAAATGCTCGATGAAAAACTACGATTGGCGGTGCGCCTTAACCCCAGCTACATCGTGCAAGCTAATCTTCCGTATCAGCAATCGGGGGGCTACCAGGGGGGCGTGTTTACAAACGTCTTCAAGATGAATCCTACCCGCTCGGTGACTGACACCAGTGAGTCTGGGTATTATGAGCGTGTAGGGAGCACGACTTACCGGAATCCGGTGGCCCTGGCCAACCTAGTCGATGATAACACCGAGAGCTTGCGCATTTTTGCCAATGCCACCGCAGACTATGAGTTCCTGCCGGGATTGAGCGCCAAGATTAACCTAGGATTGGATCGGACCAACGCCACCCGGTACATATATCAACCTAGTACGTTACCCTATGCGGAAGCCATTGGCGGGAGAGCTGATATTAGAGAAAATCAAAATCAATCCGTGCTGTTTGAGTCAACGCTGAATTATAAAACGGATATGGGCGACTCGAGACTTGAGACCTGGGCCGGCTATACCTATCAGGAGTTCGAGATTCAGGGGTTTGGCGTAGGTGCTCAAGGCTTTGTCGTCGATACCTGGAAATATAATCGCCTCGAGGGGGCATCCACATCTTTAAAACCCTATTCCTTCAAGGAAGATAACCGACTGGTTTCTTTCCTTGGACGCGCCAATGTCACCGTTGGTGATAGGATACTGGCCAGCGCCGCCATCCGGCGCGAAGGGTCTTCCCGCTTCGGGGCCGATACTAAATGGGGTATTTTCCCCTCTGCGTCTGCCGGATTCCGGGCTAGTGATGACTTGAAAGTCAGAGCAAGTTGGGGTGTCACCGGAAACCAGGACATCGGGAATTACCGCTCATTGGTTTTCCTGGGCTCGGGCGACAATGCCGTTATCGGGGGCGAGGCAGTGACTGGTGTGGGCGCGACGCAGCTGGCCAATCCCGATCTGCAATGGGAGGAAACCACCCAGTTGAATCTGGGACTGGACTTCAGTTTACGCGACGACCGGCTTTCAGGTTCCGTCGATGTGTATAGCAAAAAGACCGAGAATCTGTTGCTGGAGCTTACCCTGCCGCAGCCGGCAGTGGCCCCCACCGGACTGTTTAATGTGGGGACGGTAGAAAACAAAGGGTTTGAGCTGATACTGAATGCGGTGAATGTCTCCACCGCGGATTTCTTCTGGCGGACCAGCTTCAATTTTGCCGTAAACAGGAATGAACTGACCACCTTGGGTGCATCAACAGCCGAGATTTTCACCGGTAGGGTCAGTGGAGCCGGGTTATCCGGTGTGGAGGCCCAGATTTTCAGGCCCGGTGAAGCAGTTGGAACATTCTACGGCTATCATTTCGAAGGATATGATTCCTTAGGAGAAGAAATAATCACAAATGGCGTCTGGGATAAGGGCGAGACATTCACGGATGTAAATGAGAACGGTGTCTGGGATGTTGCTGAAGTACTATTAACGGATTACAATGATAACGGTGTCTGGGACGACGACGAAGAATACACAGATACCGATGGAAACGGTGTCTGGGATAAAGGCGAAGACTTCGTGGACACTGTAGATCCCGATAATACCAGTAGCCTGGATAACGGTGTCTACGATCTAGGCGAGGATTTCACGGATACCAATGGTAACGGTGTCTGGGATGGCGATCCATTAAAGGACAGCAATAGTAACGGTGTCTGGGACGCCGCCGATACATTCACAGATAAGGATGGAAACGGTGTCTGGGACAAGGCCGAAGCGCTTGACGAAAGGCGGATTATAGGCAATGCGCAACCCGACTTTACCTGGGGCATCTCGAATACCATAACTTATAAGAACCTGGACTTCAGTTTCGCTATCCAGGGTGTGCAGGGAGTGGATATTTTGAACAATACCGCCCTGGAATACCAGCGGCCTTCCAACATCACCAATGGCATTAATCTCCTGTCAGCGGCGTTGGATGATGTGGAGGACGGAATGGACTATCTGGCGGCGGTGGCCTTCTCGGACCGGTTCATTGAAGATGGATCGTTCATCCGGTTGCAGAATATCACCCTCGGGTACACCTTTAACACAGACCGGTTCAATAAGTTGAGGCTCTACGTGAGTGCTGATAACCTGTTTGTGCTGACCAGCTACTCGGGTTACGATCCGGAAGTCAACACATTTGCATCGGGAAGGGTGCCTAGTATGGGGATTGACTACACCAACTATCCTCGAGCCCGGACGTTCACCGTCGGCTTAAACATTGGGTTATAAACAAGGGAATTTCAAGAAAATAAAGGATTGAATTTTATGAAGAACTATAAACTGCGTTTTCTTATACCGTTCCTCGTCCTCCCAATGCTATTCTGGAGCTGCACGGACCTGGAGGAAGCGCCTTACGGCGTGATAACACCGGGGGACTTCTTTCAAACGGATGCAGAGATACTGTCTGCCGTGACTCCGGTCTATCACAGTCTCGCGAAAGCTCGCTGGAGTGACGGCCATATACATATGCAGGATGTGGCTGCAGATGCCATAGTCGTACCCACGCGAGGCGGAGACTGGGACGATGGAGGAAAATGGCGGGAACTTCACCAACATACCTGGATAGCCACCAACGAAGCCATTGATTTTGGCTGGGTGGATGCGTTTACGGGCGTAGCGCGGGCCAACGCTACCATTGATGCCCTGAGTAATTCGCCTAAGAGTGATACCGAGTTAGTTGCTACCCTGATTGGGGAAGTGCGAATACTAAGGGCGCTTTTTTATTGGTGGCTGATCGATCTGTTCGGTGATGTGCCGCTGGTCACCGACCCGGCCACGGACCCGGAAAATCCCCCGAGCCAGACTCCCCGGGCCGATGTGTTCGATTTCATCGTGACGGAAATCAATGAAGTGCTAGCGTTGAATGTTCTCCTGGAAGCAGCGGACGCAAACACTTACGGCCGGGTAACGGAGGGGGCGGCCTATGCTCTGCTGGCCACGGTATACTTAAATGCCGAGGTCTACACGGGAACAGCAAAGTGGGCCGAATGTGTGACCGCCTGTGACGCAGTGATGAATGCCGGCTATCAGCTGATGACTACTTTTGATGGCGTCTTCGCCCTGGAAAATCAGGGGCATACCAACACGGAGAATATCCTGGTGGTTGCTAGTAAACCAGGTTGGGATTACGGATTTAATCGCCAAAATGCAACCTTGCATTACTCTCAACTGCCTTCGAGTCCCTGGAACGGATTCTCGGTCGTGGCGGACTACTATAATACATACGACACCGCCGATGCCCGCATCGACGTGTTGCTGATAGGACAACAGTATATCTTAGGCGGACCGACCGAAGGCGACTCGGCGTTCCAGCGTGACGGCAAGCCACTGGTTTATAGTGTCGATTCTCCCATATTCGGCGCCACCGAATCACACGGTGTCCGCATCCTCAAGTGGCCCATTGATCTTGCCGATCCGAGTGCTCCTGGCGCTAACGACTACGCCGTTTTCCGGTACGCGCATATCCTGCTGGCTAAAGCGGAGGCCCAGTTCGAGTTGGGTAACACCGGCGATGCCCTCGCTCTGGTCAACCAGGTAAGGGCCCGTAATTTTAGTCCTGCTAAGCCGCTTGCAAATGTGACTAGCGAGGACATTTTCAATGAGCGCGGCTATGAGTTGTTATGGGAGGGGTTCCGCCGGCAGGATCAGATCAGAGCGGGGCACTTTCTTGAGGAATGGGCCAATAAAGCTGCAAGTGCGGAATATAGAAAACTCTATCCCATCCCACAGACTCAGATGGATGCCAATCCCAACCTGGTGCAGAATACGGGGTATTGATGCTTGTGAGGTAGAGAGAGTTTTCATATTGATGGCATGATTCCCTTAGATGAAAGCGGCAGAAACATTCTGCCGCTTTCGCATTTTATATAGCGAATGTCGGGTAAGTAAATTCCAAACTGCAAAAAGCAAATCACAAATAAATAACAATGGCCAAGCATCAATCCCGCCCAGGCGG
>CBDVAP010000093.1:0-11747 GCA_965372015.1 uncultured bacterium
CGAGAATTTTAGCGAGCCAGGAAGATCCGAGCTTCGAGCACGTTTACATAGACGCATTTGCTGGAAGTGGCATACATCTATCACGCACATCTGGAGAATTTGTGCTTGGAAGCCCATTGAACGCCCTGCGCATTGAACCTCCCTTTCACGAGTATTACTTCATTGATATCGATGACGAAAAGGTAAATGCTTTACGGGAGTTGATCGGACAGCAGAGCAATGTACACATCTATGGAGGAGACTGTAACAGCATTCTACTATCGGAAATATTCCCAAAGGTCAGATTTGGACAATACCGTAGGGGGCTATGCTTCCTAGATCCCTACAAAATCAATGTAAAATGGGAGGTGGTGGTTGAAGCGGCCCGGATGCAAAGTGTTGAGCTGTTTATAAATTTTTCAACTCACTATATCAACCGTACAATATTACGGCGAAGACGCAATGCGAATTCTGACAGTAAGCAAACTACTCTAATGAACCAGTTTTGGGGGGATGAATCTTGGAAAGAAATTGCATATCGACAACAAGCAACTCTCTTCGGTGAGGAGGAACAAAAGATAACGAATTATGAATTAGCTATTGAGTACGGAAAGAGGCTCAAGAAAATAGCTGGATTTGCTTTTGTCCCAGAGCCCGTGCCAATGAAAAATTCTAGTGGCTCAACGATATATTTCATATTTTTCGCCAGTCACAAACCAGTTGCTGAAGAAATAGTGAGGGCAATTTTTAAAAAGTATCGCAGCAAGGGGTTCTAGCTTGCCAAGCCAAACAAAGATTGAATGGACCGAGACCACCTGGAACCCGGTCACCGGCTGTGACAAGCTCAGCCCAGGTTGTATGAACTGCTACGCCGAACGAATGGCCAGGCGGCTCAAAGCCATGGGTAACCCCCGTTATCGCAACGGATTCCAGATTACTTTGCACCATGACCTGGTCGATCTGCCCATGCAGTGGTCCAAGCCACGGAAGATTTTCGTCAATTCCATGAGCGACCTGTTTCATGAGGCGGTGCCCCTGGACTTTATTCAGGCGGTATTCGATACCATGAACCGGGCTTCGCAACACAATTTTCAGGTCCTCACAAAACGCTCAGGGCGCTTACGGGAAATCAGTGGTGAACTCACTTGGACCGATAATATCTGGATGGGCGTCTCAGTGGAGTTGGAGGATTATGAATTTCGGATCGATGACTTACACGCCACGGAGGCTGCCGTCAAATTCCTCTCACTGGAACCGCTGCTAGGTTCTCTGAAAGCTGTATCGTTGTCTAACATTGACTGGGTAATCGTCGGGGGGGAATCCGGCCCGGGTGCCAGGTCAATGGAGAAGGCTTGGGTTCGGGAGATTCGCGATAAATGTGATGATCAAGCTATACCCTTCTTTTTCAAACAATGGGGCGGCTTCAATAAAAAGAAAAATGGCCGGATGCTGGATGATAAAATCCACGATGACTTTCCTCTCGCTCCGGTGATTAGTCTTCCCTCTACCGAGTTATCTTCGTTCTGATTTATTCAGTCCTTTTTGATCACATAAAACATGGTTGTCGATTTGAATGCCAGATGAGCAACACCAGGCAACAACTCACCGAAGTTCAATCCACCCGCAGTAGTTGAGTCTTGGCCTTCGGCATTTCCTGGATCAATTTGAAGAATTCTGTCTCCGTGATTTGTCTGGGCCACTCCAGATTAATACTCAGGATCAATTCATGATCCCCGGATTTCCTAGGTTCTCGCAAAGCGCCTAAGCTAATCAAATTAAGCAAGTCACGTACCAGGGCACTCCCCGGCGTCTTCAGTTTCGTATAGAGGATTTGAGTTGTTACACGCAACTCTGTAACGCTCATATCGGCATCCAGGAGAATCTTAAGGATCTCGATCTGCCGCTTGGCGATGACTCGCTTTCGGGAGGACACTAGCCTATTGAACAGATCGTACATCACATCCCGGAATAACGCCTTCGAAACATTGGTCTTTATTTCATCCAATAACCGCTGGCATTGCAGGGCAATCCCTTTAAGGCCGAATATGAGGAACGGTGTTAAATCGTGTCCGTTGGCCCGGACTTGTGACAGCATACTCAAGTAGCCGTTTTTTTCCTCGTAGTAGTAATTGGACATAGCGATGAACAACGAATCCCGCAGACCAGCCCGTTGCAGTATTAGTGCTTCCATTGCTCGAGCTGTCCGCCCGTTGCCATCTAAAAAGGGATGCATGGCAGCCAGGTGATAATGCAATGCCAGCGCCTGGATCAGGTGATCATGATTGGGGAACCCTGACTGTATATTCTCCATCAGCTTTTCGAAGGCCGAGGCACACTGCGGTCCACCATCAACCCCCCTATGGCGCGGCGTCCCAAAGCTTACGTTCTGATCAGCTGCTCGTAATTTCCCCGGCGGGCAATGATCGTCGTCGGCATTGACGACTATCAGCCGGTGGATTTGATAAATCAATTCTTCATCAATCTGGCGATCATCAGGTAATTTGGCGATCCACTGATAGGCCGTTTTGCAAGCAGCCGCCTGGCGCTGAGAGCGAGTTCTCAGCTGTTCCGGAGATTCTTTTAAGGCTTCATCCAATTCCTTCTCAGTGAAGTCAGCTCCTTCGATGCGTGATGTTCCCGCTATCTCACGCTTTAATTGTACTATCTGCAGCTTCTCGACCCAACTGCGTTGATAAGGCATGGCAATCAGCGACTTGACCGCAGCCTTTGCCTCAATCAGGTCATTGACGACGGCTAAAGGGTCATACTCGATCCAATTGGTCGGCAGGACATATTTTATCATTGTGTTGGGGCTCTCATTTGATCGTCAGCGAGGTCGGGAACAGCGCGCCTAGCCGGTGTCTTTCGACATTCAATTTTAGTCTATTTTCGGCTCATTTTCAACTCATTTTATGTTTATACTTGTTTCATATTCATATTGCATTTATCATTATATGTTATTATTGCAGTGTTTACAGAGTTTTCACTATTATTGATTTTATGTTCATATCATATTCATAATCGTTTTGTTCTCCATTAATATTCCAGATCAACCACCTCGGTCTACTAATCCCTGCTTGTTCGGTGTCTTGATGGTTCACCTCCTGCCCTCGTCTCCAGTTCCACGTTCCATTCCGGTCTTTGTCTTTTGTGGTTCTTGTTTTAACATAGTGCCATGAAACGCCTGCACCTAATCGTCTCTGGCCGGGTCCAGGGGGTGGGCTTCCGCTGGGCCGCCCAGAAAGCCGCCCGGCAGCTGGGTGTTAACGGCTACGTCCGCAACCTGCCCAACGGCGATGTGGAGATCGTGGCCGAAGGTGACGAAACCGCAGTGGACCGCATGATCGCCTGGGCTCGTAAAGGTCCTTCCTGGTCCCGGGTCGATAATCTCCAGTTGGATGACCTGCCCGGCCCCCCCGAACATGCCGAATTTGGTGTCCGGTATTAGCGGCGGCCGGCGCCACTGGTTCCCATACCCTCCCACCGACAATCTATTTCACCGTCGGGTCTTTGGCGGCGGGACTGCCAGTGATTGCTTGCCTACCCTGGTGCGGTGACCGTCTCCTGCCCACCTGGTCATTTGCAGATTATGGTCGGCAACCCTTACTTGGTACCATAAATTCAGTGGTTATGATACTCCCCTTTTCACCTGCTAAGCCAATAAGGCCTTGAGGTGAACGCCCGTTCTCGCTCGGCCATGACTTTGCGCAACCTGGTCCGGTTGTTCATGCAACGGACCGCCGATTTCGTGCTGGAGGACCTGGAACTCACCAATCGCCTTAAACCGGTGGGACAGATTGCCCCCGTTGATGAGGTAGCTCTCAAGGAGGTGGTGGCGATGGTTAAGCTGACCGGGCAGCTGGAGGGAACCGTCATCCTGAGTTTCGACGATTCCCTGGCCAAAAAGATAGTTCGAGGCTACCTGCCGGACGGCACTCCCGAGGAAAAGGTGGAAGACTACTTCTACGACACAATCCGTGAAGTGGCTAACGTGATCGTGGCAAACAGCATCGAAAAATTTCCCCCGGGCTACGATCAAATCACCATCGAAGCGCCCAAGGCCTGGCGGAATCAGAATGTGCGATTGCGCAACCGGGGGACCGATCTGTGGTCGGCAGAAGCAACCACGCCAATTGGAAATTTCAATATCAGCCTGCAGGTCTGAGGCTGGTCGCTGGCGAACCGACAAAGTTAGGAGAAGGGAGATGGCAAAGGTACTGGTGGTAGATGATTCCCGCACCATGCGGCTGATTATGCGCAAGCTGCTGGGGGAACTGGGCCATGAGGTAGTGGCTGAAGCCGCCAACGGCCAGGAGGCGATTGCCGCCTATGATACCCACAAGCCGGACCTGGTGACCATGGACATTACCATGCCGGTGATGGACGGCATCAGTGCCGTACGGATGATCGTGAAGCGACACCCCGACGCTAAAATCATCATGGTCAGTGCCTACGGTCACGCCAAAATGGTCATGCAGGCCATTTCCATGGGTGCCAAGCATTTCCTGGTCAAGCCCATTACTGCTGAGCGCGCCAGTAATGTCATTGCCGAGGTGTTGTCCGGCACCGACAGTTCCAGCGCCGATATTGATGCCCTCCATTCCGCCACCTTCGCCGTAGAGGAGCAGGACGAAAGTTTCGTGGTCAAGGTCCAGGCCGATCTTGATCTTGCGGGAGTTACCGCCTTCCAGCGGACCCTGGAGGACCTTAACGTCCTGGAGAATCCCAGGATCATTCTGCGGTTTCCCGATAAAGTCAGCTATCCCGGAACCATCATCGACCGCATTCAGGCCACCCTCAAGAAACTGCAACGCTCCGGCGCCAAAGTGTCCATCCAGACTGCTGACGTAGCTTTCAAGGCCCACCTACAGAAGTGAGCGGGACGGCCCGGTGAATCGCCGCCACCGCCCTCCTAATCACCCCTTCTAACCACTGGTGTGCCACTGGCCACTCTTATTAAATTCAACTTCCCCAATTACCGGTAAAAACCATCTACGTACTCAGAGGGACAAAAGCGCTATGACTGAAAACGCAACTATCGCTCCCACGACCGCCCTGGACCGGAAAATAGACGCCCTCCTGGACGAGGCGGACCGCATGTTCATCGCCACCTCAGTGGATGGCAACAGCTCCGGGGCCTCGGTTTTCTTCGCCCGCGACGGGCAGGACCTGGTTTTTTTCACCTTCCATCCCACCCGCAAGGCCGAGCAGATCCGCGCCAATCCCCGGGTGCAGGTCGTCGTCTGGCCTGAGGGGCAGGAGGGCATCCGCGAATTGCAGATCGACGCGCGATGCACTATCATCACCGACCCCCATGAGCAACAAAAGGCCCGGGAGCTGGTGCTGCAAGCCACCACCGCCTTCCAGGAGTTCATGGACGATCAGTTCCTGGTAAAGAACAAAGTGGTGGGCTATTACCGGGTGAAACCCACGGTCATTAAACATGTTGATTTTTTCGCCGAGGAGAAATTCGAGTGGCGCGAGTACCCCGAGAACCAGGTAGGTGCCGGGTGGGACTTCCTGGGCTCCCTGGGCCGCCGCCTGTTGCTGTGGCTCCGGGCAGTGCGGGCGCCCTTCATGACAGCGTCCATCGTACCGGTCCTGCTGGGGTCGGTCATTGCCTCGGGGCACCTGGCCGCCGCCGGGGTTTCGGATTTGTGGCATTGGCCCACTTTCTGGCTGGTATTCCTGGGCGCTATCCTGGCCCAGGCCGGCACCAACCTGTCCAATGATTATTTTGATCATACCACCCGTAATGACGAGGTGAACAAGCTGTTCAGCCCCTTCAACGGTGGCAGCCGCATGATCCAGGCCGGGCTGATGCCGCCCTGGAAGGTACTGTTGGCGGCACTGGTGAGCTTTCTGGGGGCCATCATCATCGGCCTGCGCCTGAACACCGCCATCACCGGGCAGCCCTTCGGCAACAGCCCCCTGCTATGGGCCGGTGTGATCGGTACCGCCCTGGGCCTGTTCTACACCATGGCCCCAGTGAAACTAGGCTACCGTGGACTGGGCGAAATCACTATCGCCCTGGGATTCGGACCGGTGATCATCCTGGGCACCCACTTTGTCCTCACCGCTCCCCTGACCGCCGCCGGGGCACCCTGGGCCTGGCAGTCGCCACTGCTGGCCTCGATACCGGTGGCCGTGCTGATCATGCTCGTGGTCTGGATAAACCAGTTCCAGGATCTGGCCGCTGATGAACAGGTAGGCAAAAATACTTGGGTGGTGCGGTTGGCCGGCAAGGCTTATGCACAAGGTAGCAGCGGCCCGCAAGTGATCCGCTACGAGCGACCCTTCAAGTATTACACCGCCTTCAACATTTTCAGCTTCGCCTTTATCGCCGCCATCGGCCTCCTGGGGTTGGTGAAACCCTCCCTGGGCACACCCTTTGTCCTGATCTCACTGTTACCGGCAGTGCTGGTTTACTACGCTGTGCGCTGGGGTCGGGAGTGGATGGAGGCCTGGAACCAGCCGGAGGCCGACCGCACTAAATTGCCCTACGAACTGCTCAAGGTGAACGTCTCGACTATCGGGGTACACCTTATGACCGGCCTGTTACTGGTGCTGGGCTACTGGCTGGACACTGCCCTCCGAGGGTAGCCGTAGCATGGGGCCTCACTTGAGGGCTGGTGTTGTGATATACTCTCGGATCGGATTTTCATGCCAACCCAAATAAATTTACCATGAGGGTGTCTAAATGACCCGGAAACTAACGGCCATCATCGAACGGGAAGAAAACGGTTTTGTGGCCCTTTGTCCCGAGCTGGATATTGCCAGCCAGGGAGAAACGATTGAGCAGGCCCGCGACAATCTTCAGGAAGCGCTCGAGCTGTTTTTTGAAGCGGCATCTGCTGAGGAGATCAAGCAACGGCTGCACAGTGAAGTATATGTAACGCAGGTCGAAGTAGCCATTGGCTAAGACACGCCTGCTATCGGGCCGGGAAGTTTGTTCTATTCTGGCCCAGCACGGATTTATGGAAGTGCGCCGACGAGGCAGCCATATTGTAATGCAGGAGAAGCTTCCAGATACTACCATCACCGTACCCGTACCGGATCATAAGGAAATACGAATTGGCACGTTGAAATCAATCATCCGGCAGTCTGGTCTGCCCCGCAGCGAGTTTGAATGATGACCTGTACGCCTCCACTATCCATTCGGCTGAATCGGTTGAGTCGGCTGTAATCCAAATTGACTGCTGGAACCAGCTGGAATCAAACGATCATTCCCGCCTGGTTCAGACTTATATTCTCACCCGCTGCCGGCTATTGGGCGATAGCATGACTGGATCAGGGACACTATAAACCGCGGGGTTATCTACGCCCTCCTGGCCTACACCCTCTGGGGGCTGCTGCCGGTCTATTGGAAGCTGCTCCAGGCGGCGCCGGCCCTCGAGATCCTCAGCCACCGGGTGGTCTGGTCATTGTTGTTCGGCCTGCTTGTTTTGGCGCTCCGCAACCGTTGGCAATGGCTGGGGGCGGCCTTGCGCCGTCCCCGGGTCATGGCCGTTTTTATTACCGCCGCAGCCCTGCTGAGTTTCAATTGGTACCTCTATATTTGGGCGGTCAACTCCGGCAATATCCTGGATGCCAGCCTGGGGTATTTCATCAATCCCCTGTTCACCGTGGCCCTGGGTGTGATCTTCATGGCGGAGCGCCCCCGCCCCTGGCAGTGGGTTTCCATCGCCGTGGCCCTGGTGGGAGTCCTGTATCTCACCTTCCGGCACGGTTCATTCCCCTGGGTGGCTATCGGCCTGGCCCTGACGTTCGGGCTCTACGGCCTGATCAAAAAGACCGCCACCCTCGATTCCCTGGAGGGTGTCTCCCTGGAGTCGGCCATTATGTTCCTGCCGGCACTGGGTTACCTGCTATACCTGGCCCGGACCGGGGCGGGCGCTTTCGGGGCTGCCGGCCCGGGGATGACACTATTGCTGGCCTCCACCGGCGTGATCACCGCCATACCGTTGCTCTTTTTCGCAGCCGCCGCCCGACGCATTCCCATGATTACTCTGGGACTGCTGCAATATATCGCTCCCTCGCTCCAGTTCCTGATAGGAGCGCTGATCTACCATGAAACCGTCAGTGCCGCCCGCCTGACCGGTTTCGGATTCGTCTGGCTGGCCCTGGTGGTCTTCTCCGTCGATAGCCTGACGAACGCTAGGCGGACCAACCGGGGTGGGTAACCATGGGAATTACTTGTTCCAGCGGTAGGAATATTTCAATATAATGTTGTTCTCTTCACTAACAAGCTGAGTGAAGGCTGAGTCGGTGGACTTATTAGTCCAGCTCTGATTCCAGATGAAGTATAGTTCAGTTCCTTCCCTATGGAGGTAGCTGATATATACATTGTTGCTCAGCCGCTGGGACGAGTTATCGTACTGGCTGAGTGTAGAAATGCTGAAACGGGTGTTCCAGGAGGCTGCAATCCTGAGCCGGTAAAGGCGGGTTGTGAACGCCTCGCCCCCTGCGGAAGATGACCCGATCTGATAATACGGATTGACGGTTATGGCATCATTCATCTTCCAGACTGCTTCGTGATCAATTAGCTTCGAGTCTTCACCGAACAGTCCTCCCAGGATAACGGTTAATCTGCTTGAAAGTCTTCGGTTGGGACTGCTCTGAATACCAATCGTGAGCCGATTATCCTGGTAGATTCCGGGATTAATCTTAATATCCCTGAAAATTGCAAATGGGTCGCTGAGCGATTCTGTCGCCCGCTGGTAGAGCACATAGGCAGCATCTTTTGTGACCATGCTGATCCCCAGCTCGATGTCGGTTAAAGCAGACTCCAAAATCGTCGTACCGACCTGATAGTACTCGGTTCTGCGCAGCTTAGGAACCACCCGCCAGATCATATCTGAATTGAGATAGACCGGCCAGGCAATCAGGCCATGCTGTTTACGAGTTGCCGGTCGAGCGATGAACCCCAACGCCGGATTGAATCCGGTCTCAGAATTCAGGATACCGACATCGAATGATGCTCTTTCCGTCAGCCTCCGCACCCGGATTTGGCTGCCGAGTTGGTTGGGGCTCCAACTCTTTACCGGGTTGGTACCGGTACCGGCAATAAAGCCTGTAACGGCAACTTGTCCAGGCAATATAAAAGAACCATCGATGCCCGCAGTCAAATCGGACCCTGCACCATTTATACCTGTTATGATCCCCCCGATATATGAGCGCTCAGCCACCGGTTGTTTTAG
Source organism: uncultured bacterium (assembly GCA_965372015.1). Taxonomy (GTDB): domain Bacteria; phylum Fidelibacterota; class Marinisomatia; order SCGC-AAA003-L08; family TS1B11; genus JACZSB01. The sequence goes on from CBDVAP010000093.1 coordinate 9,180, forward strand.
CCTGAATACATTGACCCGGTGGGCCGGTTGGGCAGTCCCCGCACCTACAGACATGCTGAGAAGGCCCACATCCGATCGACCAAGCTTACCGGCCAGGCGACTACCAAATTTGATGGGGACAGCCAGGGTAGTGCCATCATCGCCGGTCTCTAGCCCGATTCGCCGGCTGAAGAACAGTTCAACCTCTTCAGGATCACCTAAGGTAAAGTTGCCTGTATTTTCGAGGAAAAAATCGCGCTTCTCCGGAAAGAAAAGATTGAACCGTGAGAGATTTATCTGCCGGTCATCCGCCTCTGCCTGGGCAAAATCAGTATTAATCGTCACACCCAGAGCCACTTGGTCATTGATCTGCATCCGCGAATCGCCACCAACGGCGACAGCCTTCACCTGAGTTGACTCGGGACGGAGCCGATTACCCAGCAGATAGGGCTGAATATAGATTGACCGGCCGCCCTGAATATTACTAAGTCTGTATCGGGGGGCCAGGGAGACGTCAGCCGTACCGTGTTTGTACGACAGTGGGATGAGGGGCGAGAACAGCTCCTCGTTGGAGTGAATCAGCCTGCGAAAAAAATTGATACCGATGATTTTTTCATCGCTATTCCCAAAACCGAGGGTTGAAAACGGGATCTCGAATTCGGCCGACCAGTGAGTGGAATCGATGGAACTGGCTACCTGCCAGTCACCATTCCAGTTGTCTTCCCACCGTTCACCCTCTTCGTAGAACTGAGCATCGATTTGCATTCCAAAGGGATTGGTAGAGAACCAGAAACCATTGCGCCGGTCATTCCGCGCATCAATAGCAAACGCAATCTGGTCGTTAGAGGTGATTGCCCAATCATCCCTCCGGCGGGTGGTAGCCACGATTTTGTCAGGATGGTTCTCATAGGCTATCACACCGATCAGCAAGGCATATGAGGTGTAGGCGATGCGAATTTCAGTAATCTCGCTGGGTGCTGCCCCCTCAACAGGAGCGCGCTGGAAAAAATCATCCACCACGTAAGCAGCCTCCCAGAGGGGCTCATTCAAGCGGCCATCGATGGAGGGTGACTCCGTCACGGCTGTCAGATTGGTGACATCGTCCGCCAGTAGGAAGGTGGATAGTAGCAGGACAGCAAAGTATAAGCGGCTCAAGATAGACTCCGGGAGTACAACGGGACAATTATGGTTTTGTTAGCCGAAAACTTGGAGGCCAGAAAACCGTAAAACTTGTCGATTCTTGCGGAATTATAGCGGAGGGAGGGGGAGAAAAAGATTTAGCGGCGGCGAAACTTCAGGGGACTTATACCTACTCTGTTGCTGAAATGATTCACGAACTGGGAGGTAGAGCCGAAGCCGCATGCAAAGCCGATTTGGGAGATGTTCATAGCTGTATCACGTAACAGGTGCTGGGCATGCGTTAGTCTTGTATTGATGAGGTATTGGTACGGTGTGATGGAAGCATACTGCCTGAATATCTTTGTGAAGTGGTAGGGACTGACAAAAGCGGCTTTGGCGATATCAGTGAGACTGATGTCGGCCTCCAGATTGGCGATAATAAATTCCTTGCCCCGCTCGACCGCGTCAAGATTCCATGGTGAGGAGTCTGAGAATGCGGCTGGCTGGCCGTCGCTCAATTGTTGCAGCGTTTCCCGCACTACATTAATGATCAAGGTCTCGGCCCACAGATTTCCTACCCTGTGGGATCGTAAACCGTTATAGAGCTGATGGTGGAGATAATCGAGTTTGACCGAAGACATTAACCTGCTTCTTGGAAACTTCGAGCGGCCGGTACCAGTCGAATTGGGGAGATTGCCATTCCAGTAGGCGCTCAAGGCCTGTTCCAGGGCCATATCCGACAGGTTCAGGACCGTGCACTCATCTCCAGGGTCCCTTCCGTGACTCGTCCGATGTTCGCTACCTGCGCTGGTTAGCATCACGCTCCTGCTATCGTGGAGATGTTCATGCTTTCCGCTGTGCCTATAATAATACCCCCGCCGGATAAAGCTAATTTCGTCGGTTGTGTTGTATTCAATATCCGAGATGGAGCCTGCTTCTGCCAGGCATTTAAAATCGAGCACCGTGGCAGTCGGTGTGTCCACCAATAATTCAAGATGTGCTTCCATGTTGGAAATTCTAACGCTTGAGGTCCAATCACAAGTCAATTACAGCCAGCTCTGAAAATACATAAACAGGTGTATTTCTAAACTCACACTAAATTTAAATCTGCGTTAGCAGGTCAAGATGCGAGCTTGATGATCCTTCGGCGATTCCAGAGGTACAGAATTAATGGATGCCTCCGCATTAACTGACTTTTACGCCCTGGGGCTTTGTAGCCAGTTAGGTTATGTTTGGGTCTCTGTAGCATCCTAAGCTGTTGTTATTATTAATTCCTCGTCGGGCGCATAACCTGAAGGTCATTAGTATAAATCCCTGATTCCCCTCATCTTTCCCTTCTCCGCGCACCAGGCGAACGACAGCCCTCCCAAAAATCCCTATATTCCCCCCGCTCTTTGAAAACCGAGATGGAGGGATTAACTCTTCTCCAAAACTCCTTCCCTTATAAGGGAAGGAACTCGCGCTAGCGAG
>CBDVAP010000094.1:0-11744 GCA_965372015.1 uncultured bacterium
CTTTATTGATTCTGTTGCTACTGGCGAGTGCCTTTATCCTGGCCCAGACGCGCACAGCCTGGGTTTCGGTAGCCGCCGTTATGCCTATTGCCTTCCTATATGCCGGGGGAAAGGTGAGACCTGGCCGGGCGATAAGGCTATCGGCTTCCTTGATCGTAGTACTTTTGATTCTATTCACAACCATCAAATGGTTTAACCCGAGGGTTTATGACAGCCTGCTGCTCAGTCTGAACTTTGTCCGTATGTTGCAGGACCCAACGTATACAATTAACAATGTAGCCTGGCGTTTTCTAGCCTGGAACCAGGTATGGTCGGAAGCGGTACACAGACCCATTTTGGGTTACGGTTGGGGCAAACTCACTGAGTACTATACCCTAAACGGGGCATTCGAACAGCTGCCGGTGCATAATTCCTATCTTGAATTATTCTATAAGCAGGGTGCAGTAGGTGTATTTTTCTTCATGTTACTCATCCTGCGAGCACTCCGCCAACTGATCAGAATGCGGAAAACAACACAACAATGGCTCACTATCGGACTGTTCCTTGTAATTGCCGCTCATAGTATTTTTAACTTTGCCTTCGGTGTGTCATACTGGTTCTTTATTGCCTTGGCGCTGGCGGTTTATCAGACCCACCAATGGCAACAACTGGGAATGGAGACTCGCTCTCAGGCCTCTTCTGACTGAAAATAACTACTTTACCACCATAATAGAGACCTATTACATGCGAGTATCCATAATCACACCCTCATTTAATCAGGCCCATTTTATTGAAGCCACCATCGAGAGCATTATATCGCAAACCTACCGGGACTACGAGCACATTATAATGGACGGTGCTTCCACCGATGGGACCGTTGAGATTCTCAAGTCCTACCCCCATTTGAAATGGGTCTCCGAGAAGGACCGGGGTCAATCGCATGCCATCAATAAAGGTTTCCGCCAGGCAACCGGCGAAATATGGGCCTGGCAGAACAGCGATGATACTTATGAGCCTCAAGCATTCGAAACAGTGGTCAAATTTTTCCAGGACCACCCGGAGGTAGGGATGGTCTACGGTGACTATCACACTATCGATGAGCACGGCGAGTGGCTGTTCACCGTCCATCCTCCCGAGTGGGACTTCAGCCGCTTCATACATGGCCGCTTCTGCCCCCTGCAACCAGCCACCTTCTGGCGGGCCGATGTAGCCCGGGATGTTGGAGAAATCGAAGAAGAGCTGCATTGGGTGATGGATATCGATTTTTTTGCCCGCATCGCGAAAAAATACCGGGTGGCCCACATCCCCGAAGTCTTAGGGAGCTTCCGGATTCACGCCGCCGCCAAGTCAGCGGTCAGGACAACTGAAGAGGACAGGATGATAATGCGTAGGTACACTAGCGGCACGCTATGGGACGACCTGCTATTTACCTACTACACCCAGCGCAGGAGGTTGGGCCGGTTCGCCAAACGTTACCTTTTAAGACGCTAGGTCCATGAATATCCTGCTGCTCAACGATTCCATGAAAGTGGGGGGTGTTCAAACCTACCTGCTCAAACTGGCGGACGGTCTACACGCCGAAGGTCATAAAGTGGTTCTGGCCGCTGAACAAGGCGAATTCGTAGCGCGGATTCCCGACCACCTCCCCTACCACCCAATCAGAATCGAGGGCAAGAATCCATTCAAGCTATGGCCATCGGTAAGCAAGTTGAGAAAGTTGGTCAAGGATAATGAAATCCAGGTTATTCATAGTCATGCCTTGGTTCCGACTATACTGGCCAGATTGGCAATATTCACTTTAGGTAAAAGGATTCCACTGATTATCACGGTCCATAAGCTGTGGGAGGAGGAATCCAGCCTGTTGATCCGGTTACTATCCCCGGTTATCTATTTCCTTGTGAAATTCACTGCCAACTCGGTAATTGCGATCAACGGCATATCCCAAGACAGGTTCGCCCGGATCCGGCCCAGGGGCAAACCGGTCATGTTGATCTACAACGGCATTGAAACGGACCGAAATGATGTCGCTAAATCCGAAGTGCTCGACGGCCGATTTGGTTCCCCCGTCGGAAAAAAGATCATTTTTGTCGGGCGCCTGGTGGAGCAGAAACGAATCGATTTACTCCTCGAAGGAGTAAGCAGACTAACACCACATTTGGGCATAAGATGCCAGATTGTCGGGGATGGCCACCTACGCAAGAATCTGGAAAGCCAGGCTGCAGATTTGTCCATTGAAGAACAGATTGACTTTTTAGGATATAGGAATGATATCCCGGAGCTGCTAGAGGCAGCGCATCTGTTCGTGGTTACCTCAACTTGGGAGGGCATATCTCTCTCAACACTGGAAGCCCTCCAACATCGACTGCCCATGGTAGGTTTCGACAGCCCGGGCGTGAGCGACGTGATAGAACATGGTACCAATGGCCTCTTGGTACCCTTCGGCGATACCAGGGCATTGGCTGGGGCGATTGAGCAGGTGTTGACTGACGAGGTGCTCCACAAAAGGTTCCGGGAGGGCGCCCACAAAATATTAGAAGCAAGATTCCGATTGGATATGATGGTCGCCAAGACCGTGAACGGGTATCAGGAGGCTGTAAACCAAACGGGTATCAGGATGAACAGTTTATGAATGACCGTGCCTTTCGTCTCTGAGATGCAGTGCCCGGTATGTGGGAGTAATGTCTCCCGGATAAAGTATGATCTGGATGCGAAGCTGGTCTTTGGATGCCGGCAATGCGGTCTAGTGCTGGCCAAAGCGAAACATGGGCAGCCCGAGGTAAGGTTGGAATCGTCCGGTCAAGAGGAGTCTCACCGAGAAAAATACGTGAACCAGTTCTGGGAGTTTCGCAGGAAGAGTTTTCGTCGTGGTATCGACCTTATCGAAAAATGGAACCCGGATAAAGGGACGGTCCTGGACATCGGTTGTTCCTACGGCCTGTTCCTGAGTATCGCCCAGGAACGGGGCTGGGAAGTCCATGGGATCGAGGCCTCGCCGGATGAGATCCGGTTTTGCAAAGAAAGATTCGGGATTGAGGTTGAACAGGCGGATATCAACCAGTTGAACCTCCCGGACCGTCACTATGAGCTCGTCACGCTATGGGACGTCCTCGAACATAGCACCGAGCCCTCACGACTTCTAGCCTCGGTGCATCAAAGTTTAAGACCGAACGGCGTGCTACTGGTGCGGGTCCCGGATCGAAAGGGGCTATTCCCAAGATTATGCAGCCTGGCTTATACCCTTACTAGGGGCCGGTACAAATACCCTCTTGAGAAACTTTTTGAATTTCACTGGTTCCACTTCGACAGGAAGACCGTGAGTGATTTGCTGCGAAAGGCCAATTTCAGGATCACGAAATCATACGGCGAAGATTATATTAATATCAATGCCGTGGGTGAAAAGGAATATGGCGGGAATCGGTTTGTGGCAGCAGTAATAAAGATAATAATTATAATGGCGCGGGCACTGAATATGCGCGACGAAGTCGTCGTGATCGCTCAAAAAATCGGGTAGCGAACTTGCGAATCCTCCATATTACCCAGTCTGCAGGTGGGGTGGAAACCTATATCCTTCAAATATTATCACACCTCGATAGAAGCAGGTTTGAGTCACACCTATCCTGCCCCGCGGGTATCGGCTCTTTGGCAAAGAAGGCCGAGGCCCTGGGCATTCCCGTCTACCCCCTGAACGTGCCGAGGGAAATATCAGTCGTGGCGGACCTGAGGGCAGTGGTCAACACTCGCCGGCAGATCAAGCGGCTCAACCCCGACCTGATTCATGCCCATAGCTCCAAAGGCGGTGTTCTGGGACGCTTGGCGGCATTACGAACCGGCATACCGGTAATCTACACCCCTAACGCATATGCATTTTTAGGGTCATCCGGTATGAAGGGCAAGTTGTATCTGGGGGCTGAAAAAGCATTGAAGCGGTACACCGCCTGTCTGCTGGCGGTCGGTGAATCAGAGCGCTCGCGAAGCGTTTACGATGTCGGTTTTCCCGAATCGACGGTGGCGGTGGTTAATAATGCGATCAGCTTACCTGCAGTCAGCGATATACAGAAAGATATAGCTGACCCAATGCTCTTGATGGTAGGCCGTCTATGTTATCAGAAAAACCCGGAAATGTTTGTGCGGGCCGCAGGGCGGGTGCACCGGCGACACCCTGAATGCCGGTTTCAATTGATCGGTGGGGGGTATCAGGAGCACCACGGCCGGACGGTCCGGGGGTTGATCGACGAAGTTGACCTACAGGATCGGTTCGAAATTCACGACTGGATGATGCCCCAAGGGGTTGCAAACCGAATCACCCAGGCCACAATCGTGGTGGTACCATCACGTTACGATGGGCTACCCTTCCTGCCACTCGAGGCCATGGCCATGGGCAAGCCTGTAGTGGGCACTCGTGTGGATGGCGTCCAGGACGTAATTGTTGATGGCGAAACCGGATTTCTTGTCGACTTGGATGATAATGCGGCCATGGCTGAAAAAATAATAGAGCTCCTCGGCAATCCCGCATTACGGGAACGGATGGGAAAAGCCGGCCGGAAACGGGTGGAAGAGCATTTTAATATCACCAGGAACATTCGGAAAATCGAGGTGGTATATAATAATGTTTACGAGGGCTGGAACAAGCGCTCACCCGCCGTTTGAACCCGGCCCCAGATGAAGCCTCCTAAAAAAAAACTATCCACCCCTGACCAGTGTGGATATTTGGCGCACCTGGCCCGGTAGTGTTCAATTGCCCCTTACACGGGCGTCGTTTATGCCGCCTCCACCTGTTCCTTTATCCAGGCGTAGGTATGGCTGAGCCCTTCCCGAAGGGGATAATCCGGTTCCCAACCTAGTTTTTCTTTAATCAGCCGGTTGTCTGAGTTGCGCCCGCGCACCCCTTGGGGACCGGGAATGTGCTCGATCGACAGCTGCTTGCCGGCGATGTCCATCACTATGGCGGCTAGCTGATTGATGGTGACCATCTCCTCACTGCCGATATTCACCGGACCGATGAAATCAACGGCCATCAGCCGCCGGACCGCCTCAAGGCACTCATCGATGTACAGGAACGAGCGGGTCTGTTTGCCATCGCCCCACATCTCGATCGAGCCGCCATCCGGGGCCTCGGCCACTTTTCGGCAGAAGGCCGCGGGCGCTTTCTCCCTCCCTGCGGTCCATGTCCCCTCAGGACCGAAAATGTTGTGGAAGCGGGCAATCCGTATATTCAGGCCGTAATTACGGTGGAAAGCCAGATACAGCCGTTCGCTGAAGAGTTTTTCCCAACCGTACTCGCTGTCGGGGGCCGCGGGGTAAGCGGAATCCTCGGCGCACTTGGGATTTTCAGGATCCAACTGGTTGTACTCGGGGTACATACAGGCCGACGAGGAATAAAAGATATTCCCCACACCGGTACGGTGGGCAACTTCCAGCATGTTCAGATTTACCAGGGCGGAATTGTGCATGATATCCGCGTCATTGTCACCGGAAAAGACAAACCCGGCGCCGCCCATATCGGCCGCCAGTTGGTAAATCTCGTCGAACGGCCGGTCAGTGATTTCACGGCAGATTACCGGATCGCGTAGGTCACCGATGACAAAATCATCAGCCACAGAGGTTACAAACTCATGGTGCTTGAGATCCACCCCCCGAGTCCAGTAGCCTTCACTTTTCAATCGTTTAACCAGGTGCCCACCGATAAATCCACCGGCGCCACAGACGAGAGCGGTCTTTTGTTTGGTCACTGCAAGTCCTCACTTAGGTAATTGTTGGGATCAAGATACTGGGCCCCGGAATACACGCCAGACGATTGGCCCTGGCGGAATAGAAAACCGGGGGGTACCTGCTCGATTTCGCTTAGGCCGTCGGTGCTACGTTCTGATCCGAGGTACAAATATTGTGGGGGAATTTAAAAAGATTATGGATCACAGGTACACCATTGCCTAACGGGCCCAGGGCATAGTCCGATTCGGTCACTCTCCAGAAATTCGTAGCTTATTATGGGCCGGGGAAAGCATCCAATTTCTGGTGTAGGCTGGCGCCAAAACGTCAAATTGAACCCGAAATTGATAGACACCGGACCCAGGCCGGTGCGAGCCAATGCGGCTTGAATCTTCCGGTCAAGTGCTTGGGCTCTGATAATGATTTGACCTGGGGCCAGATGCTCGATACTCGACATTGGATATTGGATACTAGCTGGGATCCGCCGATGGCGGGGTTGGATACAGAAACCAATAACTAGAAACTCGTAACTCGATACTAGCTGCCCAGCGCCAGCTCCGTTTCCCGATCAAATAGATGTAGTTTCTCCTCAGGAAAGTGCACACCGACATCCGTTCCGGTTGCCAGGGACATCAGGGCAGTATTAGACCTTGCCACCAGCTCCTCGTGCGCCATTTTGAAGTGCACCAGGGTCTCGTTCCCGAGGGGTTCGGCCAGGTATACCGGTAGACTGAATTGGGCGCGTTTATCGCCCTGTTCTACCAGAATGATATCTTCGGGGCGGATGCCCAAGGTCAATGTCCCGCTTTTCACGGCCTTCAACTTGTTCACGACACTCGTCAAGGGCAGCTGAATGTCTGTGCCTTCTATGGTGGGTTTATCACCTGTTTCCAGACGGACCGACAGCAGGTTCATGGGGGGGGTACCGATAAAACCGGCCACGAAGGTGTTTTGAGGCTGGTGGTAAATATCCAGGGGTGATCCCACTTGTTGAATATTGCCGCCATCCAGGATCACAATACGGTCGCCCATGGTCATGGCTTCGACCTGATCATGGGTAACATACACCGTGGTGGTTTTTAGCAGCGCGTGGAGGGCCTTGATCTGAGCCCGCATCTGAACGCGCAATTTGGCGTCCAGGTTCGATAGCGGCTCATCAAAAAGGAATGCCGTGGGCTTTCTGACAATCGCCCGGCCCAGTGCCACCCGTTGCTTCTGTCCCCCGGATAACTGTTTAGGCATCCGTTTCAGCAGATCGGAGATTTCCAGGATGCGGGCTGCATCAGTAACCCGGGTTTCGATCTCGGCTTTCGGCATTTTACTGAGCTTCAAGCCGAAGGCCAGATTATTGAAGACGGTCATGTGCGGATAAAGAGCATAGTTTTGAAAAACCATGGCAATATCGCGATTTTTGGGTGGCAGGTCGTTGACCAGCCGATCACCAATATAAATCTCACCCGAGGTCAGTTCTTCCAGCCCGGCGATCAGCCGCAAGAGGGTCGATTTTCCGCAGCCGGAAGGGCCTACCAGGACCAGAAATTCGCTCTCCTCGATATCCAGGCTGAAATCGGAGAGGACGATCGTCTCACTCTCGTATACTTTTGAAACATTTCGCAGTTGAATTGCAGGCATAGTTAGCTGAACCTCATTAGATTTATTCCTTACCCCCCAGGCCGATTTCCAAACCTTAGAGGCGGCCGCCGGTGAAGGCCCTGTTACTCAACGGTACCGTGCTCCTCGAGCCAGGCCAGCAGTTCCTTGATACTGCCTTGCGCCAGGGCGATGCATGAGTCGGCGCCACCGTAGTACAGGTTGAGCGTATCGCCGTCGGAACCGATGGTATAGCCGCAGGGAAAGACCACATCGTTGACATCACCGGATAGTTCATATATCTCTTCGGGGCCAAAAATCCATTCATCGCCCCGCAGCAGGCAGCGGGTGGGGTCTTCCGAATCCAAAAGGGCCATCCCCAGCCGGTAGATGCAGCCGGAAGCGGTTTCCTTGACGCCGTGATATAGCATCAGCCAACCCTGCTCCGTCTCGATTAGCGGGGGCGACAGCCCGATCTTATTGGCGTCCCACCAACTACCCATCCGGGCGTGCAGGATCAGTTTATGGCTTCCCCAGTGCTGAAGGTCCGGGGAAAATGACAGCCAGATGTGGGACCCCAATGTACTGTCCACGGTCGGACGATGGATGAGCACCCAAAGGTCATTGATTCGCCGGGGGAGCAGGGCCGCATCCTTGTCCCAGGGGGGCATGATCTCACCTATGCGGCGATACTGTTTGAAGTCCGGCGTCAAGGCCAGCGAGACACCGGCCCCGGCCAGCGAATAGGACGTATATACCACGGCATATTCATTCATTTCCGGCAGAAAGGTTATACGCGGGTCTTCGATGCCCCACAGCTCCTCGAGGTAAGTTTCCGGTTTGGGTATCAGCCGGTTGTCAACATCGATCTCCCAACCATCGATACCATTGGCGGACCTGGCGGCGCATAGATGGGAGTGGCCGCGCCGATCCTCAACCCGGCACAGCAGCAAAGTAGTCCCGTCGGCCAAGGTGGTGGCAGCCGGATTGAACACCGTGTTAATAGGGTAAGGCCAGTCAGCAGCCGATAGGATCGGGTTGTTGGCGTGGCGATGCAGAAGTTGTAAATGGTTTTGATCAGCTGCCATTCGTATCCTTTGATTTAGATTGGTTCCAAGTACTGGTTATGGGCGATTGGAATATACAACTGCCGGCCTCAGGTTTTCAGCCCCGAGCTGGCCATACTGGCGATGAAATGCTTTTGCAGGAATAAATAGGCGGCAATGATGGGTAATCCCAACAGGGCGGCGGCGGCCAGGATGGTTCCCATCTGGGCGTCCGCCTGACCACCTACCGCGAAAAGGGCTACCGCCTGGGGCATGGTCATCATGCTTTGTTCCCGCATCACGATAATGGGCCACAGCACATCGTTCCAGGTATTCATGAAAGTGATCAGGCCCACCGTTATCAGGGCCGGTTTAGACAGCGGCCAGATAATCTGGAAGATAATGCGCAGCTCCGAACAGCCGTCGAGCCGGGCAGAGTCCAGCAGGTCCTGGGGAATAGACAGGAACGATTGCCGCAAAATCAATATGCCGAAAGCGCTTACCATGCCCGGAACGATCAGGGCCTGATAGGTGTTGAGCCAACCAAAATTGACCATCATTATGTACATGGGTATCAATGTGATCTGAAAGGGTAGCATCATGGTGAACAGGATCAGCGAGAACACCAGTTCCCGCCCCCTAAACCGGAGTTTGGCCAGGGCGTATCCGGTGATGGAGCTGAAGACCAGGGCCAGAGCCGTGACGGTGGTCGCCACGAACACGCTGTTCACGAAAGCCCGCCCCAGGGGAATCTTCTGGAATACCGCCCGGTAATGGTCCAGGATGAAGCGCGAGGGCCAGAGAGCCAGGCCGGCTACTTCCGCCTCCGGCTTCACGGTGGCCAAAATCATCCAAACGAAGGGATAAATGAACGACAGTGCCGCGACAGTGAGAGTCAGATAAAGCAACCACTTAAGGCCGACTGGAGCTCGAGGGGTCTTCATCAGGAAATGTCACGCTCGAGGAATTTACGTTGCAGCACCACCACTACGAAAATGACGGCGGCCAGGACGAAGCCCAGGGTGGCGGCATAGCCCATTTTATAGAAACTGAAGGCCTGCCGGTAGATATACAGGTTCATGGAAAGGGTGCTGCTCAAGGGCCCGCCGCCGGTCATCACGTACGGCTCGATGAACAGGGAGAATCCGTTGATGGTGGAAAGGATGATCACCGACATGAGGATCGGGTTGAGCATGGGAATGGTTATTTTCGTGAATTGAGCCACCTCGCCGGCGCCGTCGATGGAAGCCGCCTCGTAGACCGATTTGGGAATACTCTGCAGCCCGGCCAATAGCAGGATCACGTACAGGCCCATGTTCTTCCAGGTAGCCATAATGGCAATGGAAGGCATCGCTATAACGGGGTCGGTCAGCCAGCCCACCCGGCCCAGTCCCATGAGTGCCAGCAAGGCGTTGAACACACCGGTCTCGGAGGAGTAAAGCTGTTTCCACATAATAGTGATCACCACGCCGGAGAGCACCACCGGCAGGAAGAAAGCGGCCCGGAAGAACCCCCGGGCCCGGATCTGCTGGTTGAGCAATGCCGCCAGCACTAAGGACAACCCCACCTGCAGCGGGACATGCACCATCAGAAACCTGAAAGTATTCCATAGTGCTTTCCAGAATAAGGGGTCCTGCACCAGGGTGGTAAAATTCAGGCTGCCGATCCATTGCATGGGGGACAGCAGGTTCCAGCGATGCAAGGTGAGCACCAGGGAGAAAACCACGGGGAAAGCGGTTATTACCAGGAAATGGGCGGCATACGGGGACAGCAACAAATAGGGGTTCGATCCAGAGTCAAGTCGTTTCATGGACCTACTCCACCTCTGCCTTTCCCCGCGCCTCACGATCGACCAAAGCTGTCACCCGTTTGGTCATGGACGCAACGGCCTGAGCAATGGGCTGGACTTGGTATAAACAGGCGGCCTCATATTCCTGGGAGATGATATCGAAAATCTCCTGCAGGTAGATCGTATGGTCGGCCCCAACAATGTGCGGCACCTGCTGGGCAAAGACTTCCAACTTGGGGTGGTCTTCAAAGTACCCTTTATATAAGGGATCGGTGGTAAGATCCCGGCGCATAGGCAATTGGTTGGTGACCTCCAACAGCGACCGGTCCGCAGCCCGACTGGTCATGAATTTCACGAATTCCCAGGCCTGCCGTGGGTAGCGGCTGGTTGAGAATATAACGATGTTTTTGGGGTCGCCGTAGGTGTGCACCGGTTCGTCTCCCACCTGTGGAACCGGTAAAAGGGTTATACCGTACTGCATGTCCTCCGTTTTGTACTTTTCCAATTGCGAGATCGCCCAGGGGCCGGAGATGTGGAACACCACCTTTTGGGCCAGGAAAATATCCTCCTGGAAGATGGATAGCGGGAAATAGCCCTCCTGGTAGCCCCGGCGGAAGAAGGACAGCACCGCCGCAGTTTCCGGACGATCCAGTTTTACGTCGTGACCGGGCAATAGAGTCTCACCACCGGTAGCGGCTATAAAAAAAGTATAGAAATCGAAAAACCGCTGCCACCATTCGGCCTGTACATTGGGATCCATCAGCCAGCGATCGTAGTGGCCATCCCCGTTGAAGTCCTTAACCAACTTGGGCGCCAGGGCGAAAAACTGTTCGTAGGTCCGGGGTAGTTCCGTGATCCCGGCCTCCTCCAGGAGCCCTTGATTGTAATACAGCATCAAGGGATTGGCTTTCCAGGGGAATTGGTAGAACCCGCTGTCGGGTGAGCGGAACTGCTCAATCAATCCTACCGGTAAGCGCGAATATAATACGGAATCGAAGTCGGCAAACTCGTCCAGCCGGACCACGGCGCCCGCCTCCCGGTATTGCTCGATCACCCCCGGCCAGACATTGGAATAGACATCGGGTGTGGTCCGGCCCACGATGGCTGCCAGGATCACCTCCTCGCTGGACTGTCCGGCCGGCACCGGTTGGAACCGGACAGGCAGATGGGTGCTGTCCTGGTTCCACTCGGCAACCACCTGGCGGGCGAACTCGATCTCGAAGCTGTTGGTGGCGCACCAGTAGGTCATGACCCCTTCCGGGCGGGACTGGCTGCAACCGACAAGGCAGAGCCCGGTAGCAATAAGAATTAAACGCTGAATCGGCATAAGTACAAATTTGAAACGCAAAGTTACAGCCTCATATCCAGGGAAAAGGCCTGTAGATTGCTGAGGCTACGAAAATTTCCATAGCAGTGATCAATTGTGCGCTGTCCGGCCCGGGTTACATTCAAACTGCCGCCCGCAGCGCAGATCATTGCTAATCCCCCTGGTCCAATGCAACCCATCCTGAAACTCAGAAAGGTGATCGGGAGTTATGCAAACACATTTCCACCAGGTCCTGGATTTGGGCGACACCCACGCACCTGCCCGAGTCTGCCCCCCCCCAGGAGAGTTTGACTGTGCCGTCCTTCTC
>CBDVAP010000095.1:0-11657 GCA_965372015.1 uncultured bacterium
CTTCAATCGGGATAAACCTTATTTATTTGTAGGGATACCCCCCATAGACCCTTTCTGAGTCCTTACCCTATATTGAGGCCGAATATAATCTCACCCCGTCGTTGATTCCAACAGGGATTCTGAAGATAATGTGATTGCCGGATTTCTGCTATAGGCCGGCTAGGCCGGATGTCTGACTGAAAAGAGATATCTGGTCAATTCAGGAGGCGCCGATATCCCGAATAATGGCGCTGGCCACCTGCTGCCATACCTGCTCCGATTGATAGCGGTCGGATTGAACCCGATCTCTAATCAGGGCCAATTCCTTATCAGAGCGGGCCGCCACCGCCGGTTTCTCTTCAAACCTGATGAAATGCGGGAGCTTTAGGATAGCCTCCGATACCCTCTCCAAGACCTCCGGTTTATCGAACTCACCGGTTTGGATTCTCTGACGGAGTTCAATTAGTTGTTCGGAGCCTTCATTCCGCATGGACCTCAGCACGTCCTGAAAGCGGGTTACATCGTTGGCACTCTCCGCTAATTTCTTTGCGGTCGTGGAGATATCTACCGAATCGACACGGCTAGTGGCTGAAGCCGCACTCGATTCCGAAGCGCGGCCCGAACGCTTGACCCGCTCCGAGCGGCTCTGACGAACTCGATCCTGCTCCTTCAAGCGATCAGGAGATGTGGGTTCGCTTATATTCTTGATCGGAGTCATAGCGTTACCTTATCACATCGACAACGCGACTGGGACTAGAATGTCCCTTCGCCGCTACCGGGCTAAAGTTAAGATATTTGGGCATCGATGCAACATTATTTATTGCCCGATATTGTGCCTGCCGCAAATTATCCTGTAGGCCCTCATCCAGGGCCAACAAGGCGTCCAGGGAATCCCTGATGCGGCGGTGATAACTAAGGACTTCATCATCATCCGAGGCCTTGCTTGCGCCCAGCAGCAAGAGCCTTTCCTGCTCCAAACGGGCGATCTGCTCGACACCGGTCGCCCGTTGCCGAATCAGCTCCTCGACGGCGTTAATGTCCAACCCGCTGGGGCGGTCCGCAAGACCACGAGAGATTATCACCAACTCGCGCACCGTTTCTTCCTCCCTGCGGAGCACTGCTAACAGCTGTTCCCGCTTACCCATGGCGCCGGAACCCGCGTCAGTCATAAACTACGCCTCTTCATTAAAGATCAGACCGGTCAACTGCCGCATCCTGGCAACCAGAATCAGGAGTTCCTCTGGCGGCAACTGCCTGATGACATCACCGGTTTCCTTGTTCAGGACCCGCACCACAGAGCGGCC
Organism: uncultured bacterium; assembly: GCA_965372015.1. Classification (GTDB taxonomy): domain Bacteria; phylum Fidelibacterota; class Marinisomatia; order SCGC-AAA003-L08; family TS1B11; genus JACZSB01. Next base: position 1,284 of record CBDVAP010000095.1, read on the forward strand.
GGTTGCATCGTCGACATCAAAAGTTACCTTGGTGGCCGATAACTCGTAAACCAAACCGTTGATATCATCTGCCAGGCGGGACAGATCCCCCGTGTTCGGCAGTGGTGGGGCCGACCGGCCGCTGGAATCCGCCGGTCTAGCCTTGGCTTTGCCGGAGGAAACTGGCCTGGTAGTCGCTGGAACGGGTGTCTGCTCGATACCGGTTACATTTTGAATTGTATCAATCATAGCATCCCTCATACGTTAAGTTTAAGATCCCAGCCTGGAGGTGAAACTGCTGAAAAACGCTGACTGCGCCTGAATTTGGGCCAGGGCAGTCTGTAGTTTAATCATCTGCTGGCGGAAGCGCTCCACATTGGTCTCCACGCGATCGTTAAAGGTGTCAATTCTGTCATTCTGATACCGCAGGGCCACCTCAATACTCTGCTTGGTACCGGAGATCAATCCCGAGGCCCGGGTATAATTGTAGAGATAATCCTTCAGGTTTGTGGCTATCCCGTCGGAAGCATCGAAAAGTTCGGACACAAAGGCAGTGTCGGCAGCCAGGGCGGTCTCGAACAGGCTCGCGTCATCAAAATAGAGCGTGCCGTCCCTTTTGACCGCAATGCCCAGGTCCAGCAACCGGTCGTAATCTCCCGAGGAAGTCCCGGTCACCTGCGCCGAGATCATCGTTCGCAGATTAAACCCGACCATACTGTAGGTGGAGTCGCCCCGGAATTCGCCGCTGTTGGTGGTCTTGCCCTTCACGAAGGTAATCACCGCGTTGTAGGCATCCATGAATTCCTGCAGCTTGGCCTTGACGGTAGCCGTTTTGACGGAAACGGTAAATGACTCCGCCTGAGTAGTAGTTCCCGCTAGAGTCAAAGTGACACCATCCAGGATATCGTCCACCGTGTTGCTGGAGCGGGTGAAGGTAAGACCGTCCATCACCAGTTCCGCATCCAGGTCGGCTGCGACCATGACATATCCGCCTTGGGCGCTGTCGAGGACATCACCCCTGGTCACTTCCATGATGCCCAACAGGCCGTCGGTGTCGGTGAACTGTAGGGCGTTGGTTTCCCCTGATAAGCCGCTCCGGAGCAACAATCGGGTGGTGTCCGATTCCTCCGCCACGGCGTTGGCGCTCACCCTTTCAGTGACATCGATGTCACCAGCCGAGATAGCCGCGCTCATGGCGTCATTAATGGCCTCGGCGATATCTGCCATCACATCCTCATTGTTCTGTGTGAAAGTATCTTGGCTAATTGTGACGGTCACCGCCACCTGGTTGTTCTCATCCCCCTCGATGGGATGGCGCACCAGGATATCGAAGGACTGATCCGTGCCGATGCCGTTGAAATCGGGGCCGGTGGCGGTATATTGTTTTGAGGCCCGTATATCGGCGCTGGCCAGGCGATTGATCTCGATGGTGTGACTACCCAGAATGGCTGCGGAAGTGGCCGTGGCCGTCAGCACGTCTGAATCGCTGGTGGTTCCCTGCTTGGTGGCGAAAACATCGGTCAAAGTATCGGTAAAGCTATCGGCGATGGAATAGAGCGCCGAGAGCTTGGAACTCAGGTCGGTCAGGGCGCTCTTACGGCTTTCCAGCGTGCTCTGCCGCGCTTCCAGGCGTCTACGGGGCAGAATCTCGATGGACCGGTACTGAGAAACCAATCCCTCTATGTCGAGTCCGCCTGATATTCCGCTGATAGTTGCCATGCTTTAGGGCCTAACTCACCTTGTGGGCCTCGCTCCAGGCTTCCTTGAATTCGCCGATAATGTATTTCACCTCGTCGAGGTTGCCTTCCCGCGCTCGATCAAGGCAATACTGGTACAACTTGTGCATAGGCAGAGCTTGTTCCAGGTAGTCAAAATTCAGGGCGCTCACCAGGGCCATCAGCCCCCGCAAGACCTTTTCCTGGTCCCGCGTCCGGCAAGCCGTCAAAATCACGTCATAAATGTAGGAGATCAGCTGCTCGGGGCTGGCTGACATTATCCGTTGCGTCAGATAGGGGTCTTTACCGGCAACTTGCAGCTTTAATTCGGCACTAGTCACACTGATGGCTCCTCAAACAGTCCATTCATTACTCCGCCTAAATAAAATTCCATCAATACTAATCCCCTTATCGGGAAAAACCCCCAATACTTTAGTATTTTACGCCATCGCAAGGAGCCGGTTTTTACCGTCGGGAAAAATGCACCCCGGAAGAGCGCCGTTCCGCTGATCAGGGCATTTAAAAAACATAAAAGTGGGGATCCGGCCGAAGCCGAATCCCCACCGTTAGAATCCCAACTGACTGCGCTGGTTTACCGGAAGAGCGATAGGATCAGTTGGGGGGCCGAATTGGCCTGAGCAAAGGAAGAGAACGCGGTCTGCTGCACGATTTGTGCTCGGACCAGGTCCATTTGCTCCTTCGCGAAGTCGGCGTCTTCAATTCGGCTTCTGGCGGCTTCGGTGTTAGTCACCGCCACCGCAAGGTTATCCTCCTTCGAAGACAGACGGATCATGTACTCACCAACGGACTGCGCACTGCTGTTAAGGGTATCGATAGCCGCATCCACGTTCTCCATGGCGGCCGCAGCCGAATAGGAAGACGTGACCGAGAGCGCATTGGCTGCGAAGTCAGACACTTTCGCTGGTGCTCCAGTATAGTCACTAGTGACGTCATAACCCAGCAACCGGCCCAGGTTCGTGTTCGCGTTGGTAAATTCAATCACATCAGTGGCTGTTGCGAGTGTAAGTGAGAACTCGCCAGTGGCCACGGTGTAGCCAGCAGCGGAGAATTCGGCCTCAGCTGCTAACAGAGCGGCTAGCGCAGTACCGTCGTAACTGCCCGCAGTGATGGTTATCGTAGTTTCCACGCCGGCACCGTCATCAATGACGAGGGTGTCGTTCACACCCGCCACAATGATGTACTCCGAAGTGGGCGCAAAGCCGGTGAACGCATCCGCGCTGGCTTTACCCAGTTGGACATTGAATGTATCCCCGGCACCGGCGCCGGTCTGGAAGAGCTTACTGGTGAAGTTGCCATCGATCAGTAAGGCGCCCTGAAAGATAGTTTCATTCACGATATCGTCGATCTCCGATACCATGGCGTCTATCTGGCCCTGGATGGCCAGACGCTGACTGGGACTGAAAGAGTCGTCCGCGCCCTGGACCGTCTTCTCCTTGATGATCTGGAGAATGCCGGCGATGGCCATGTAACCACCCTCGGCAATCGACAGCACGTTCTTGGCGCCGCCTACGTTGGACATGGCTTGTTCTAAGGAACGCCGACGCGACTCAAGACCCCGGGCCAGGGAGAAACCGGCGGCATCGTCGCCGACAGTATTAATCCTTTTGCCCGAGGAAAGACGCAGTAGGCCCTGACCTATTTGGCGGTTTACTCTTAAGAGCTCATTCATCGACTGCAGCGCAGTAATGTTGGCTCCTATTCGTGTAAAACTCATTTGAACCTCCTTGTAATCATTTTACTGGGGCATCCTTGCCCAATGGCGACTATTGTTCCGAAAACCAGCGCATCGCCTGACTCATGGCTTCGTCTTTACAAATTCCCTATCGGCCGGGCTGGCCAAATCTTTAGCAAAAATCCCACCTGCTCGACGAGAAAAATCCAACTGCCTTTCCGGCCTGGAGCTCCCTTTGGCATGAGAAACTCGATTCGATCTACGATCTAATCCTTTCGCACGTCGATACTATTTCTGAGGAGATACCTCACCCCCGTCCTGAAACCCCGCTGGAAGCGGGGTGGCCGTCCCCTCTCCGCACGCGGAGAGGGGCTTCGCGGAGCGAAGGGGAGAGGTTTCATCCAAGAACGATTAGCCCTAAATTTTGAGTACCGGCCCGGCCTGGCTATGACCGGCAGCCGCTCCAACCCCATGAGTAAGCTCGACCCAAAAGCACCTGTTTGTATTACCGGCATGCATCGCTCCGGTACTTCCCTGGTTGCCCGGCTGCTCAACCTGTGCGGCCTGCAGCTGGGTCCGCCAGACCAGATCCTCCCGCCCGGCGAGGGTAATCCCCAGGGCTTCTGGGAAAACCGCGAGATGGACCGCATCACCGAGGATCTGCTGGCCCGCCTGGCCGACGGCTGGGACTTTCTGCTCCCCCCCTTTCCCAACGGTTGGGAATCTAGCCCGCACAGCGCACCATACCGGGAGCAGGCTCGAAGGCAGATCGCGGTCCTGGCTCGGCGACAGCCCTGGGGTTGGAAGGACCCCCGGGCCAGCCTGGTGCTGCCTTTCTGGCGCTCACTGCTGCCCGACCTGAGAATCGTAATCTGCCTGCGCCACCCGGCGGAAGTGAATGCCTCCCTGAAGAAGCAGGTAGGCAGCAGTGACTCATTTAATTACAATCTATGGCAGCGGTATAATGAACGCCTGTTGACCACCACTACCAAAGATGAGCGTTTGTTCACTCACTACGATACCTATTTTCTCGACCCAGGCCGGGAGGTTCGCCGACTGTTGGACTGGCTGGGGTGGAGCGCTACCGACGATGATATTAGCCGGGCCTGCGCGGCTGTCGTGCCGGAATCACGGGAGCAGCGCCAGGGGCAGCAGGGCCGAGAGGAGCCGGAAATTCCCGCCCCATTAGCCAAGCTGTATGGAGAGTTGTGTTTGCTGGGCGGCCCGCGGCTGGCCCGGGCACTGGACGAGGGTGAATTGCCCACAATCGCTATCCCGCCCGAAACTGTGGCACCCCTGCCGGCTGCCAATGATATCAAGCCTCAGCGACGCAAACAGTCTGAACGGAAATTTCACCGGGCGCAGGAATTGGTTGAGCAGGGCGCGCTGGAGGCCGCCCGGGCCGGGTTGGAATCGGCGCTGGAGCTAAATCCTCACCACTTTGCCGCTCGCTACGATCTGGGTGTACTGGAGCTAGATGCCGGCCGTCTCGAGCACGCCCGAGGACAGCTGGAAATCGCAACCAAACTGGATCCTGCCAACCCGGATGCGGCTCGCACACTGGCGGCGGTCTACCAGCAGCTGGGTCGTCACGAGGACGCCATCAAAACCTATTTGCGATTGGTGGCTGACCAGCCGGATGACAGGGCAGCTCTGTTGTGGCTGGCCGAGGCGGCGGCGCAGGTGGGACGGCCCGAGCGAGCCCGGGAATATGCGCAGCGGCTACTCATGCTGGAGCCGCAGCACTCCGCAGCCCGGAGCCTATTGGATGCCCTTAAAAAACCTGTTACTTAACCGGAGTGCAGGACCCCTCTGCTCGGTACCGGCCCCTGCGAATTGTATCTGATCAAACACTCAAATATTGTGCAGGTCGAAAACAAACCGCTTCACATCGATCTTCGGCTCATGCCAGACGCCATAATTGCCTGCCATGATCAGCTTCTGGATATAACTGGCGGTGACGGTGTCCCACATCTGCTTCTCGTACCAGCGGATATCGATCTTGGCGGCGTTTTTGCTAACTGCGCCCAGTAAGGCCGCCACAAAGGTCTGCCGATTCTCGGTGTCGGTGTTGATCTTGCAGAAGCCCGCCCCTATCAGCCCTTCGATCTGCTCCCAATCGGTGCCCACGAAGTCCTGCCAGGTCTGGACAGTGCCGGCGAAGGGGGCGCCCAGCGCCTCCAACTGCTCCACCGCATAGTCCCGCACCTCTTTGTACAGGGTAGAGGCCCCGTGGGCCACGAAAACTATTTCGTCGTTGATCCCGTCGGCTATCTCCAGCAGCTCGTGGGCCAACGGAATGTTCAGCTTAACCTTATGGCCCGGCTTGCCCTTGTTGGGACCGTGCATGGTGCCGATGGTGGGGGCCAGCATAAGCACGCCGGTTTCCTGCAGGAAGCGGGCCAAATCGTCGGGCTCTGTATAGGTGGAAACATCGCTCTTGGTGTCCTCATCCTCCTCGCCGGCCAGCACGCCCAGCTCGCCCTCCACGGAAACACCCAGCGGATGGGCCATATTCACCACTTCCCGGGTGTAACCGATATTATCCGCCAGCGGCATGCCGGCCTTTTTGACCTTGTCGGTGGAGTTGTCGGCCATCACGCTGGTGAGAGCGTTAACCGCCGCCTGTACCACCCGGCGGCCCTGCTCGCTGATATAGTCGCCATGGTCTAAGTGGGTGGCCACCTGCACCGACGAACGGGCGGCCTTGCGGGCCACGTAATCGGCGGCCACCTCCAGCCCGAACACCGGGTCGCCTCCGCCCATATGTTTCAGGGCGCTGTTTGAAAAGGCTACCAAGCCCGACGACCCCAGGGTCTCGAAGGCGGTGAAGGCCGAGTCGATGCCCTGAATATTGGTAACGTTAAAGGCCGGCAGGGCATAGCGGAGACCATTGGCCTGGCCCTTCTGGCCTTGCTTGGCCTTGAGCACCAGGGCATGGGCCGCTTGCATATTGTCCGGGAAGCGCCGCTCCCGGTTCAGGGAGGGTGGAGATGAGAATTGCCTGCTCATTATTTTTCCTTGTTACACAAATCCAGTATGTTCGATTGGTCACGGCTCACTGGCCCGGCTCTCGCATGACCTGCGAAACTCGCTGCCCCGTCCCTGCGCCCCGGCCCTGGCCGCCTCCAGGAGAACAAAGCCAAACCGGGCCGTTGTCTCCAGCGGTTAGAGTACTGCTTTTTCCGGTTTGCTCTTCCCTATCAGAACAGGTCATCAATAGAGGCCATAATTTACCAATTAAGCCGGCTGGAAATGTGGGCCTTTCCTATCTTGGGCTATCAGATGCGAACCGTTACCCCGAACCGGATGTCGCCACCGGAGACTGCTCCTCTTTTCTCAACAGAAGGATCTGTAGGATCATCACCGGCAGGACCAGCAGGATATACTTTTCCCAGTTCAGGTAGGAGAAAGGCATCAGGATGAAAAAAGTCATTATGGTCAGGTCGAGGAAGAAGACGAAATCCAGGTCGCTACGCTCCCACCGGCGGTAACAATCCTTCACCAGTGCGATCACCAACGGCAACCCCAGTAGAAATGATAGATACAGGACCAGCTGCTCCCAGCGCTCCCCGGCGATATATCGTACGGAGCGATGATAGAATCCCACGGTGTCGACACCCACTGCCACCGCATATTGCGTGGCCCTGACGGGAAACAGCCAATAAACCAGGGAGATCAGGGCGGAAATTCCCAGGACCTTCCAGTCGCCGTAGAAATATTTCCAGCGCCAGAGCACAAAGGGTAACAGATAGACGAAATACAGCAGGATAAACACCACCAGAAAGTCGGGGTTAAAGTGTAGACTTTCCGACAGGAAATATGCTCGCCGCTCGTTGTCCGGACTCAGGCCTCCCCAGAAGATATACAGTATCGCCAGTGGCCCAAAGGCCCACAGGGCCGCCAAAGCCATGTCCCGGGCGTGACGCTCCCTGGTTCCTAAGTACCTGAGCAGAAAAAACACCCCCGCCGCTATAGGCAGAAAGGTCAGGTATTGCCTGCTCAACAGACCGGCCATGGACCAGAGGCCAAATAGCAACGGTTTTCTCCTCCGAATACCAATGCAACCCAGGATCAGGAAGAGAATAGCCAACATATCGGTGAACACGAAAATACTCAGGCCGATCATGTAGGGCTGCAGGGCCAGGAAGGCGGTAGCGAGGAATGCCACCCGCGGTTTAACCTGGCAAACAACCAGCAGATGGTGAAAAGCCAGGTAAGTGGTCAGGGCAATAATTATTGACAGCAGACGCAGCACCTGAAGATCAAAGCTGAACAGCCGCCCCCAGGCTGCGTAGACCATAAAGGGCAACGGCGAGGACATCTCATTATAATGCCGGAGTTTGTCCAGGGTTAGGCCCTCGCCGAACAGGCGCACGGTGTTGACGAAATGAATTTCGTCACCCCATAAGTGGTAATTGAGGCCGAAGAAGAGCACCACCCCTTCCAGAACCACCAGGAAGGCCAATATAGGCATCATCTGCCGGTACTTACCTGGCAAGTGATCCCACCTAGTCATTTTATTGGCATTTGTCTAACCGCTGCGCAGACTGCCCCGCCCCTCGTGAATCGATTTCTCTACCGTCCCGGTGAGTGATAGCTGGCGGCAACCGTTATCCCGAATGATCGCGTCGTCCGCCCTCAGGCATGCAGCACCTTCAGCATCTCGAACCACTCCGGGCCTACTGTCTTGGTCTCATCGGTAGCCTCTGCCAGGGGCACCGCCACAATTTCGCCGCTCCGCAGGGCTGCCATCTGGCCGTATTGGCCCCGGTGGATCATCTCGGCGGCGAAAACGCCATAGCGTGTGGAGAGCACCCGGTCCCGGGCAGTGGGCGTTCCGCCCCGTTGCACGTGGCCCAACATGACGTCCCGGGTCTCGATGCCGGTCTCTTGTTCAATCAGCTTGGCCACCGTTTTACCGATGCCACCCAGCTTCACATGCCCGAAGGCGTCCCGGCTATCGTCCTGCAGTGCCGGATCGCCCATATCAACGAGTTTGGCCCCCTCCGAGACTACCACGATGGCATAGTTTTTCCGGCCCGCCCCAAACTCCCGCCGGATGGTATCGCATAACTCCTTGAGGTCCGTATCCCGCTCCGGCAGCATGGCATAATCGGCTCCGCCGGCGATACCCGAATACAGGGCGATCCAGCCGGCATGGCGCCCCATCACCTCCACTACCAGCACCCGGTGGTGACTGCGGGCGGTAGTGTGCAGCCGGTCCACTGCATCGGTTACCACGGCCACGGCTGTATCGAACCCGGGGGTGAAATCGGTGGCGGAAAGATCGTTGTCGATGGTCTTGGGCACGCCAATGGTCTTGATCTTCATTTTGGCCAACTTGGTTGCCACGCCTAAAGTATCGTCGCCGCCCAAGGCCACCAGCACATCAATATCATTGGCCTGCAGGTTGGCCTTGATCTTGTCGATCAGGGCCGGGTCCTTCAACGGGTTGGTGCGGCTGGAGCCTAATATTGTGCCACCCTGATCATAGATATGCCGCACGTTGTCCGGGGAAAGGAGCATGGTATGATTATCCAGTGGTCCGGCCCAACCGTCCTTGAACCCGATGAACTCGTAACCGTATTTTATCGTCCCCGCCAGCACCAGCCCGCGGATAATGGGATTCAGACCGGGGCAGTCGCCGCCGCCGGTCAGGATGCCGATGCGCATTTATGTCCCTTCCCTATATATTGAACCATGGAACGTTGCGAGACGCTAATTTACCAATCGCGGAACGGGTGTGTGGAAGCAATGATTATAGGAGTCGGTTTGAACGTTGATCCGCCGGCGGGCGGGCTGACGGGACCAGGAGCCGGCCGCTCAGGCCTTGAGCGCCGGTTGCCCGGTGGAAAGCAACACCGACTGCCATAGCGCCCCTTGCGGATCGATCTTCTTCCGCCCGGTTTGCACGATCTCCATGGGCAGATGCACAAACCGGGCGTTCCACTTGCCGATCACCATCCGCGTCCGGCCGCTCATGGCCGCATGCACGGCGTGCTCGGCCAGGATACCGCAATAGATAGCGTCTTCGGGGATCGCCGGCACCGACCGGATGATATAGCTGGGATCGATATACTTCACATTTATCTCTATCTCCCGGGAATCGAAGTGCCCCTTGATCCGGCTCTTTAAATACAGGCCGATATCATTCAATAGGGCGTTGCCCGAAGCGTCGTAGATCGTCTCCTGGTCCTCGAAATATTTCTGACCGGCGCCCTCCGCCACCACGATCACGGCATGTCTGGAGCGCTTGAGCCGGCCTTCCAGTTCGGCCAGCAATCCCCGGGGGCCGTCCATATCGAAATCGGTCTCGGGCACCAGCAGGTAATTGACGTCCTCCTGGGCCAGGGTGGCGTGAGCCGCAATGAATCCGGACTTCCGGCCCATAACCTTGACGATGCCGATACCGTTTGGCGCCCCTCGAGCCTCATTGTGCACACAGCGGATTGACTCCACCGCCTCGGAAAACGCCGTCTGAAAGCCGAAGGACCTGGAGATAAAGGGGATGTCGTTGTCGATGGTTTTGGGGATGTTGATAACCGCTACCGCCAGGCCCCGGCGGGCAATCTCGCCCTCAATATCGTTCGAGCCCCGGATAGTGCCGTCACCGCCGATGGTAAACAGCATATCGATAGCGTAATGCTCCAGGCCATCGACAATCCTGGCCGGATCCGATGTCCCTCGTGATGACGATAGGATAGAACCTCCCAAGTTGTGGATCGGCTCCACCTCCCTGGCCGTCAGCGTCATGGGACCGGGGTTGCTATTTTCGAGAATGCCGCGATAGCCATAGCGAAACCCGAGGATATCCGGCACCCCGTATTGAAAATGCAGCTGCATGTACAGCGAGCGAATGACGTTGTTGATCCCCGGGCCCAGGCCGCCACAGGTCACGATACCGGCAGTCACCTTTGGGGGATCGAAAAACAGGCGCTCTCGCGGTCCCGCCACCTCCATGGTCCCCCGATCAGCCGCTCCCCT
>CBDVAP010000096.1:0-11566 GCA_965372015.1 uncultured bacterium
GAATGTTCACCGAAATTAACCCCCCAATCCAGCCCCCCAATGAACTACCTGGCCCATCTTTACCTCTCCAGCCATACCGACGCAGCCTTAGTAGGCGCCCTGCTGGGGGATTTCGTCAAGGTTGACCATTACCGGGATTATCCCCCGGCGGTCGCTGAAGCAATTCTCGGGCACCGCCGGATCGACAGCTTCACCGACGCTCATCCCTGCCACCGGGCCAGCAAGCGCCGTCTGGACCGGCGCTTCCGCCACACCCGCGGGCTGATGGTGGACCTGTTCTACGACCATTTCCTGGCCAGGTCCTGGGACCTGTGGGCCACTATCCCCCTGAACGAATTCGCCCAACGAGTCTACGCGGCAATGCAGACGTTTAAGGGCCGGCTGCCTACCCACCTTGAGCGGATGTTGCCGTACATGGTCGCCGATAACTGGCTGTGTTCATACTCTGAGATGGCAAACGTGGGCCGGGCACTGGCCGGGCTCTCCCGGCGGCTTAGTGCGACGAACCATCTGGCTGAGGGCCTGCCGGAGCTGGAGCGGAACTATATCGGACTGGAAAACGACTTCCAGCGGTTCTTCCCGCAGCTACAGCATTACGTTACCGTTGCGAAGCCCGGTCGACCTAAGCTCTGGCGCGGTGAAGCAGCCCTATAAGCGGGCAAACTTATCGGTGGCGGCGATCAGCCGGTCCACAATCCCCGGCTCGGTGATGGAATGGCCGGCGTCGGGCACTATCTGCAAATCCGCCTCCGGCCAAGCCCGGTGCAGGTCCCAGGCCGAGCGCAGGGGACAGACTACGTCGTAACGACCCTGCACTATCACCGCCGGCAGGTGTCGAATTTTGGCCACATCCCTGAGCAGTTGATCCGGTTCCAGGAAGGCCCGGTTGACGAAGTAGTGGCATTCGATCCGGGCAAAGGCCAGGCTGAATTGGTCTTGCCCGAAGCGTTCCACTGATTTCTCATCGACCAATAGCTTGCTGGTGGCCCCTTCCCAGGTGCTCCAGGCGCGGGCCGCCTCAACCTGCACCGCCGCATCGTCGCTGGTCAACCGCCGGTAGTAGGCGTTTAGCAGGTCGTGGCGCTCATCGGTTGGGATGGGAGCCAGGAACTGTTCCCAGCGGTCGGGGAATATCCGGCTGGCGCCGTCCTGATAGAACCAGTGGATCTCCTCATCCCGGCACAGGAATATCCCCCGCAGAATCAGCCCGGTGACCCGGTCGGGGTGCGCCTGGGAGCAGGCCAGTCCCAGCGTGCTGCCCCAGGAACCGCCGAAAACCAGCCAGCGCTCAACCCCGGCGGCCTCCCTTACCCGCTCCATGTCGCTCACCAGGTGTTGAGTGGTATTCTCGCGGATTTCGGCATGCGGAGTACTTTTACCGGAGCCGCGCTGATCTACCAATATGATCCGGTAGAGCTGCGGATCGAAATACCGTCGATAGACCTGCTCGATGCCGCCTCCGGGACCACCGTGGACGAATAGCACCGGCCGGCCGGCGGGGTTGCCGCACTCCTCGTAGTGGATGGTGTGCAGATCGGAGACGGGGAGATATTCGTCCTTATACGGCTCAATCGGCGGATATAGTTCGCGCATGGTCAACCTTTACTTGATTCTCCAGAAAACAGACGGCTTTACGCCGTAATATTGTGGCAACACCCAAGTTCGATTGGCAACCTTTGGGTCGCGGGACCGGTCAAATTACAGATTGAGTTTACTACCAATTTTAATTTACAGCACAGGAGGCTTCCATTGAACTTCGTCTGGAAACGACAGCTCTTATTCTGCACATTGATTCTCGCCAGCTGGGTTAACGCCCAAACCCCGCACCGCCCCAGCGACTATTTCCAACAGGAGGTGGCCTACCGCATTGATGTGACCCTGAACGATTCCAGCCACACCCTTTCGGCTCACCTGGAACTGAACTATACCAATAATTCCCCCGATACACTTGAGTTCATCTGGTTCCACCTGTGGCCCAACGGCTACAAGAACAATGAAACGGCCTTCGCCAAACAGCAATTCGGATACGGTAGCACCAAGTTCTATTTTGCAAAGGATGAAGAGCGGGGCTACATCGACAGCCTGGACTTCAGGGTGGGCGCCGTTCACCTGGAATGGGAATTCCACCCGGAATGGATCGATGTGGCCCGGGTTAACCTGGACCAACCGTTGCCCCCCGGCGGCACCGTAATCATTGAAACCCCCTTCTTCGTGAAGATCCCCAAAATTTTCAGCCGTCTGGGGCACACCGGGAACCACTATGAGATCAGTCAGTGGTATCCTAAACCGGCCGTATACGACCGTGACGGCTGGCACCCCATGCCCTACCTTGATATGGGCGAATTCTATTCGGAGTTCGGTACCTTCGACGTGCGCATAACCCTCCCTCGTGAGTATGTAATCATGGCCACCGGCGACCTGCCCGAAGGCGACCCGGAGTACGCGTTTCTGGATAGTCTGGTTGCCGTTACGGCCGAGTATTATGCCCTGAAAACCGACGACGACGAGCCTGATAAAAAGGCCCGCAAGAAATGGCTTAAGGAAATTAATAAGCGGGAGTTTTCCGAACCGGGCGATAGCGCCACCAAAACCCTGCATTTCCACCAGGAACGGGTACACGACTTCGCCTGGTTCGCCGATAAGCGCTATCTGGTGCAGAAAGGCGCCCTGTGGGTCGAGGATTCCACTCGGGCGATCACGATCTGGGCCCTTTTCCTGCCCAAGTATGCTGCTAGCTGGGAGCATTCCGTCGAGTATATCCACGACGCGGCCGATTGGGCCGGCCGGACCTACGGCACCTACCCATATAACCATGTGTCGGCTGCTTCCGGCGATCTACGGGGTGGCCACGCCATGGAGTATCCCAACATTACCATAATCGGTATCGTCGGCAGCAATGAACTCCTGGAAGTGGTGATCATGCACGAGGTGACGCACAACTGGCATTACGGCATTTTCGGCTTTAACGAGCGTGATTACACCTGGCTGGATGAAGGCCTCACCAACTATTCGGAAGTCCCCTACTGGTATAATAAATACGATGCTGAAAACGGTGGCCGTTACCTATTGGGCCTCCCGAAAGGGATAGACCATCTGATGAACAGGCCGTTTACCATACGAGCTATGAAACATTCAATGGCCAATATTGTGGCTGGCACCGGTGACGACGTGCCGATAGACGGCGATTTCAGCAAGGGTAGCATGTTAAGCTATGGTCTGGCGATCCAGTCCCGGGCGCCGGTGGTGTTCGATTTTATGGAGCATTACCTGGGCCCGGAGCGCCACCGAGCCCTGTGGGAGGAATTTGCCCCTACCTGGTCTTTCGCCCATCCCGGACCGGCCGACCTGCGAGCGGCCTATGAAACGACGGCGGGTGAGGACCTCTCGTGGTTCTTCGACGGCCTAATCGGGTCCACGAAAAGGCTGGATTACGGGGTAAGTGACCTGGCCCACCGGGGGTCAGAGGTTGAAGTGACCGTAACCAATTTCGGCGAAATCCAGGCGCCGGTGGAAGTGGCCACGCTCAATAAACATAGGGAAGTACTGTCCACCCAGTGGCTACCCGGGTTCTCCGGATCGCAGGCCGTCACCTTCAGCGGCGAGGGGGTCGCCTCGGCCAGCACCGATCCGGGCAGGTACGCGCCGGATTTCAAGCGCTCCAACGATCATCTGCCACTTTTCCGTGTGGCTGATGTGGATTTTCAACGGCCGGCCTTGAGATTTCTGCTCAGCGCCCCGGAACCGGACCGCACCCGGTTATTCTATGCCCCGGCCTTCTGGGCCGGCGGTTATAATGGGCTCACACCCGGGTTGGTCTTCTACCACGGCATTGCGCCACCGGTAAAGAACCGCTTTTACACCGCCCTGCTGTACGACTTCCGCAACGCACGGCCGGTGGGGCGCACTGCCCTGACCCTCAAGCGCTACCGGGTGCTGGGGACCGATGAATTGTCCACCAGCCTGGCCTACACCGACTATCAGGGCCGAAACGAAACCAGGGTGACCCTCCAGGCGAAATTCCGCGAGCGAGCCGTGGCAGCCCCCTACTGGCGGATGACGTTGCAAACCGCCCGGCAGAGCCTCAAGCCGGCCGCCTTTGATACCCTCTACTGGGACACCGGCCGCGTCAACAGCACCAGCCTGGAGGCCTACTACTACGACAACACCTTGAATATCTGGCAGTACTGGTTATCCGGCCAGGCCCGGTTAGTGTCCGGTAGCCTGGAAGGGACCAGCGGCGCCGTCTCCGGGGCCACGGCGGAGTTGGAAGGGCACTTGCAGTACAAGTTGGGCTACAAGAAATACGTGCAGGTACGGGGTTGGGCCGGGTCGATCCTGAGTGGCCAAAACGAGCTGCCCAGGCAATACAAGTTCTGGCTGAGCGGCGGCCTGGACCCCGATTTTAATAATATCACGGTGGCGAACCGCACCGGCACCGGAGCAATCGCAGCCTATAAAAGGTATTACCTCCCGGAGGGGCCGGGCTTGCGGTCGCCGAATTTCACTATACCCGGTTCCCAGGCCTGGGGAGTCAACCTGAGCCTGGAGGGGGTTCTGCCGGGTCCCTTGAGCGCCTTTGTCGATCTGGCCGGCACCGATCCCGAGGACGGTATGAATCGGTGGGAAATCTACTTCGACGCCGGCCTGTCCCTCGACTTTGGGCCGTTGACAATTATATTGCCACTTTACGATAACTGGTCAACGGGCAGCGCCCGCCAAGTGGAGAATCGCTGGCGATTGACGTTCGAACTGCCGGAATCCCCCTTTTAAGTCAGGGTACCTGCACCGGGGCACCTGGGATAGGGGATGGCGGATGTGGCCCGGTGTAAATTCACCCTGCCATGAAGACCCTGCTGCTTATGCGCCACTGTGAGGCCTCTACCCGTATATCGACCCAGGTGAGTGGCGAGCAACTGGGATTGACTCTCCAGGGGAGTGAACAGGCCCGGCGGATGGGAGAGGCCTTACTGAGAATGGGGGCTTTCCCGCAGGTAATTATCTGTTCTGCCGCACAACGGGCCGCCTCGACCGCCACTATCATGGCCCAGGTACTGGAACTTGACCCGGTTACTACCAGCGCCGCCCTTTACGCCGCCGAACCCGAACGATATCTGGAGGAGGTTCAGTTGTTGCCGGTCAAGGCCAAGATGGCTTTAGTGGTCGGACACAACCCGACTATCTCGCGCCTGGCGCAACTGTTGCGCCGGGATGGTGTTACCGGCGGCCAGTTTACTCCCGGTGGCCTGGCCTGCCTGGAGTTTGCCGATGAAAACTGGGGGGATATACAGTACCATAGCGGGAACTACCGCTGGTACCTGACACCGGACAGCGCCGGGTAGCCCTGCTCGGAGCGGGGACGCCAATATTCATAGCGCTATGAAGGCAACTGAATTGGGGTATAACAATTGATTTAGATGAAATTACCGGTACAACTTTCACGGGACGTTTTGGACATCACGGTTCTTTGGCCAACTTAAGTAGAACAGCTCATCAGGGGCTGCCGGCCGAGAATTATTAAGGGGGAGGGAAATAATGAAGGTAGCATTACCCACCATGGCACTTTCGCTGCTGCTGGGCATCACAGTCGCAGCTGGACAAACTTTCGTGTTGGAAAGTCAGCTGGATAACTTTTTCGCATTCCCGATAACCGATATTGATGGAGACGGAATACCGGAACTCTACGGTGAGGATTCACAGGGAATACCAGGCCTGTATGATGGTTCTACACTCGAACTAAAGTGGCTGCTACCACAATATCCTGACCTCAGTGACGAATCCCATATTCTGTCACCATTTTTTGACTTCAATTCTGATGGGAAAAAAGATGTCTTACTCGAATCAGTGGATGCGAACTACAACACTACCGGTTTTACGGTTCACGATATCGTTAATAATACGTCGATCTATAATTTTCAGGATCCCGCGGTCGGCTCATGGGATGAGGTGGGGGCCTGGATTTATCTTGCCGATATCGACGGCGATAATGAAGTTGAAATCGTAGCGTTTTTTTATTATTACTATGAAATCAACAGTAGCAGTTCTTATAAGACCCTGATTTTTTCGACTGGTGTAACCTTAAGCGCCGGTTCACCAGGCAATGCCCCTTCAGGCTTCAGGTTAGGTCAAAATTATCCCAATCCATTCAACCCATCGACCAACATCGGGTATAGTCTTCCTACGCCGGGCCATGTCAACATCAATGTTTACAATATCAAGGGGCGATTGGTCGATAAATTGGTTGATAAAGCCCAGGGTGCGGGGCACCATCGGGTCGCTTGGAATGCCCGGCAACTGAGCAGCGGCATGTATTTCTACCAGATTATGGTTGACGGCCAGCCGCTGGCGGCAAGAAAGGCGATATTCCTAAAATAGCGGCCAGTATCGACTAAAACTCCAGGCCCACGGCGAAAGCACTGCTTAGCCCCAACGGCCCCAGGTTCTTTACCGCCCCATCTATTGTGAGCCGTCCATCACGGTGCCCCCGGTTGGTGACTAAACCCAGCCCCAGTGAAAACCCCGAAAGCAGATCGGCATAGGTGGCGCCCCGGGCATAGTCCGCTTTACCCTCATCCACCCCGAGACGGAATTGGATACCCAGCGGCAGGGCGAACTCGCCGCCCAGACGCCAGACCGGTTGCCTCACCCCTTCGAGCCTGCCCGCGGTGACAAACAGGGTCAACGGCAGGTGAGCCAAGGTCTTAGTGGCACCCACCAACATAGCGGTGGGGAGCTCATCCGGGTAGAGGCTGGCGATGTACTGGTTTAGTATGCGGCCCTGATTCTGCGCTACTGCTCCCAGGCGCAGACCGAAGCGCGGCACCGCCAGCTGCAGGCCCAACGACCACAGCAGGGTTGCGGCCTCAACTTCCTCCAGCCTGCTGAACAGCCCCCCGACAGTAGCACCGGCGGTTATGATCCGTCCCAGGCGGCAGGCGATAGCGGTCCGCACCAGCAGATCGCCATTGCTATAATCAGCGGTCTCCTGTCCATCGATATCATAGCCCTGGATGTCGCCATAATTCATATTACGGACCTCCAGCGCCACCACCCGTGACCCCACCGACCAAACCAACTGAATTGCCCGCTGGCTGATACCGGCCGGATAAAAGCGCAAGCCAAATTCGACGCTCCGGACCGGTCGGCTGCTATCGGCCATCGCGGCCAACCCGGCCGGGTTCAAACCCACTGCGTCCGACTGTAGTTGCGCCGCAATCGTGGAATTGGCCAGTGCCAGGCCCCGGGGATGGGCGGCATCCGCCAGCCACTCGAAACTGGTTTGCGGCCATAAGGTGGTGCTCAGCAAAACGGTGAACAGAGCAACCATCCCCAGGGCGGGGCGGTGTAAACCGGCTTCGGCTTGACGGCCGCCTATTTTCCGTCTGTTACGCTTCAAATCTGTCTGGGTCCTTTTGCTGGTCGCGCTCCAATTTAAGTAGCCGCAAGTCCTCTTCCACCTGCCATCGGGCCTTGATAACCGCGTTGCGCCACCTCCGCGCCAGGTAGGCCGCGATCAGTAGTAATGGGAAGGATATATATAGCACCCGTGGGTCTGCCACCACCAACAGGAGATTGTAGCGCCGGTCCAGCTGCTCCCGGTAACGCTCCTGGAACTTAGACGGTGATTCGCCCGCGGCCCCGGTGAAGGCCGTCCCAAAGTCGTCACCCGCACTCAGGCCGGTGAATATTTCCCTAAAAATGCCCGGCCCGTAAAGCTCAGCCATCTCCCGAACCGCCAGATAGGCCTGGGCGTAGGCTTGGGTACTCCAATCGGCTGAGCTGTGATGGAACCGGTTTAATTCCTTCAAGTCATAGAACCGGCCCACCAGCCTGGCTTTCACCAGGGCCCAATGGAAGCCGAGGTTGAAACCGCTACTGGTATACACCGCCAGCCCCTCGTGGAACCAACCGGGAAAATGTCTACCGGCGGCGGGAGTCACTCGAAGCAGGTAAAGGTGGGTGAACTCGTGCCACAGGGTCAGCTCGAACTCCCCCACCGAGAAGTCGGCATCATGTGTGGTGGGTATCAATAGCACTACCCGGGAAGGGTGCTTAAGGGTCACCGCCTGGAACCACTCAGGCAGTTCCTGCCCGGCCCACCTGGCCAGTTCGGCATGGTCCCGGGCCAGCACCAGCTCATAGGGGCTTTCGGTCACCGGGCCATAGCGCTCCACCAGCACCGTCGTCACCGTCTCCACTGCCTGCCGGAGGTTTACAGCCGCCACCGATCTGAAGCTCTCGGGGAGCTGAAGCGTGTACTCTCCCAAGGCACTGGAATAGACACTTTCCGACTCCACCGGCATTTGCGGCGCACCAGGCACAGCCCAGGCGATACCGGCCAACGCCAGTACCATGAATGTGTTAAACCTTTTCATAACAGGCTAACCGGGTCCACGTCGATTTTCAGCCTGACGCCACCCCGGGCGCCCTCCATCCAGGAGCGTGGGATGCTGCTGAAGGTATGCCGGTGCAGCCGTTTCCCATCCGGGTCCAGTTCCCGGTCCGACTTGAGCAGCAAGTGTACCCGCCACTGTCCCCGCAACCTCTCGAAGGGCGCGGACGCCGGTCCCAGAATAGTGATCCCCTTTTGCAGCGGCGTCAGGCGGGAGCGCAGCTCCCGAGCCCGCTCCCAGACCGGTTCCTGCCTGCGTCCCAGCACTAGCAGTCGGATCAGCCGGGAAAAGGGCGGATAGAGCAGCTCGCGGCGCTCGGCCAACACCTGGTTGTAGAAGCGGTGGGCATCCAGCCGGGCGGCGGCTTTGATGGCCACATCGTCGGGATGGTTGGTCTGGATGATGGCTTCCCCGGGCCGGTCCCGCCGTCGGCCCGAGCGGCCGCAGACCTGGTAAACCAGCTGAAAGGTCCGTTCGCCCGCCCGGAAGTCCGGTAAGGTCAGGCCCGTATCGCTGTTTACCACTCCCACCAGGGTCACCCGGTCGAAATCCAACCCCTTGGCGATCATCTGAGTACCCAACAGGATGTCCACCTCACCGGCCGCAAAGGCCTGCAGAATGCGCGCATGGGCGCCCCGGCGGCGGGTGGTATCGGAGTCCATCCGGGCTACCCGCGCTTGGGGAAATAATTGTTGCAGCACCTCTTCCACCTGTTCGGTGCCCACCCCGTGCAGGTAGACATGCGGGCTGCCACATTCCGGGCAGGCCTCCGGGCTCTGCTGGGTGCCGCCACAATAGTGGCAGTGCAGCAGACCGGTGTTCTTATGATAACTAAATGGTACGGCACAGTTGGGGCATTGGGCGCTGTACCCACAGTCGTTGCAGCCCGAAAGGGGGGCGTAGCCGCGGATGTTCTGTAGCAGTATCACCTGCTCCCGGCGCTGCAAGCGCTGCCCGATGCCGTCCACCAGCGGCTCCGACAGCACCAGGTTATAGTTCTGGCTACGTTGGCGCTCTACTTTCAGGTCCACCAGCCGCACCAGGGGATAGGCCGCCCCATCGAAGCGCTCAGTCAAGGACAACTTGGAATACCGGCCTATAAGACCGTTGTAATAGGATTCCACACTGGGGGTGGCGCTGGCCAGCAGCACCAGGGCCCCGGCCAGGCGTCCCCGCATCAGGGCGGCATCCCGGGCGTTGTAGCGGGGGGCCGGATCCTGCTGCTTATAGCTGCCCTCCTGCTCCTCATCTACGACGATCAGGCGCAAGTTGTGCAACGGGGCGAACAAGGCGCTACGGGCGCCCACCACTATCGAGAACCGGCCGCGCAGTAGTTCCCGCCAGGTCCAGGTTCGTTCCGCCCTCGAAAGGTGACTGTGCCACAAGGCCACTTCTTGGCCGAAGGCGGCCTTGAAGCGGGTGGCCACCTGGGGTGTAAGGGAAATCTCCGGTACCAGCACCAGCACCGAACCGCCCTCGGCCAGCACTTCACGGGCGGCCTGGAGGTACACTTCCGTCTTGCCGCTGCCGGTCACCCCCTGGAGCAGGAAAGGGGCGAACCCACCGTGTCGGCGGACCTGGTTAATCTGGCCCACGAGCAGCTCCTGCTCGGCCGAAAGGGTCACCCGAACCTGCCGCGCCGGGGCCAGGCCGCTGAGCGGATTAGCGTCTATGGCCCGTTGTTCCAGGGTAACCCAGCCCCTATCCGCCAACCGGCGGCAGACCGCTAACGGGCTTGAGCATAATTCCGACAGGCCGGATACTGGTGAGGGCAGTTCTTGCCGGATCAGGTAGCCAAGCAGCGCCTCCTGCGCGGGAGCCCGGCCGGTCCAGGCCGCCAGGGCCGCCTTACCGGATGACGTGATTGACACGAATTGCGCCTGGCGGGAACTTCCCGGCTCGGCGAATCCCAGCGGTAGGGCGGTCTTCAGAACCAGGCCCAGCGGGGTGGCATAATAGCGGCTGATCCATTCGAGAGTGGACCACAGGTCGGGCGGCAGCGCCGCCGGCTCGTCCCGCAGCTCTGTGATGGTCTTGATTTTACCCTGGTAGTCACTTACCGGCTGTAGGCCGGCCACTACCCCGATGGCGGTTCCCCGGCGAAACGGCACCGTCACAAATGCGCCGGGGTTAAGCCGGCCGATCAGGTCGGACGGTACCTGGTAGGTAAAGGCATCGAACCGGGACAGGGGTAGGACGACCCGGGCAAACATGTTCAGCGGCTGGTGGCTAAAGCCCCGGCCCGCCGGCAGCGGCAAACCAGGCCGCCCCGTACAGGTGGGAATGTAAGTTGGGGGGGACCGTCAGGCGGGCCGGGGTGCAATTACTCCCGCACCACCCAGACCGTGATCGTTCCACTGATCCCGTGACCCAACTTGACCGCCACGTCATACTGGCCCAGGGCCTTGAGCGGTTCCTCCAGATCGATGTCATGACGATCAAACTCGAACCCCTGTTTCTGAAGCAGTTCGGCCACCATTATGGATGTCACCGAGCCGAATACTTTATCGTCTTCGCCCACCTTCACCGAGGCTGTGAGTGAGACCTCGCCCAGTTTAGCCGCGGTGGCCTCCAGTTTGGACCTTTGCCGCTCCAGGCGGGTATCTTCCAGGCGGGTTTCCTCGGCAACCTGCCGCAGGTTTGAGGCCGTGGCCCTGACCGCCAGCTTTTGGGGGAACAGAAAATTGCGGGCGTAGCCGGGGTTCACCTGAACCACACTTCCGGCCTTACCCAGCGGTTCAACATCTTTGCGGAGTACGATCTGCATAGCCATACCTCCTAAGTCTGGGTGACATCCAAGGTGTAATGGATCAGGGCAATATTACGAGCCCGCTTGATGGACCGGGTCAGCATCCGTTGATGTGGCGAACACACCCCGGTTACTCGACGGGGGATGATCTTCCCCTGCTCAGTTACGAACCGGCGCAAGGTACGGACATCCTTATAGTCGATCCGGGTAACCTGGTTCTCACAGAACTTGCATATTTTACGGCGGCTCATAAAAGCCATGTTGCTATCTCCTTAAGTAAGCCGCAGCGTCCATCGAAATCGCTCGGCCGCGTGAAATACTCACTGTCTTAGGTCTAATCACCACTGGTAGTCGGACGGCGACGGCTCATTCCGCCGGCTCCGTCGCTGCTTGATCTTCCTCGGCAGGCACTTCTTCTTGCTCGGGG
>CBDVAP010000097.1:0-11441 GCA_965372015.1 uncultured bacterium
GGTGTACGCGGCCAGGGCCTGTTCGCGGCCTTCGATCTACCCTCTGATGTGGAGCGGGATGGAGTGCTGGCGGCCCTGTACGACAACGGGTCCATCGTGCTGGGTTGCGGTGAGCGCTCAGTGCGCTTCCGGCCGCATCTGAACATCTCCCGTGATGAAATCGACCTGGCTTACGATCTGCTGGTGAAATCGGTACGGAGCTGCCTGGCCTGAAGTGTCGGCTGGAACCCTATACGTGGTGTCCACGCCGGTCGGTAACCTCGAGGATATCACCCAGCGCGCTCTACAGGTCCTGGCAGCGGTGGACTTAGTAGCCGCCGAGGATACCCGGCACACCGGCCGGTTGCTGGCTCATTTCGGTATCAAGACCGTTATGATCAGCAACCACGAGCATAACGAGGCCGCCAGGGCCGGGGAATTGGTGGGCAGACTGGAGGAGGGCCAGGACATTGCCCTGGTCAGCGATGCCGGTACGCCTTCCATCTCCGACCCAGGCTACCGGCTGGTTAATCTGGCCGCCGCCCAGGGCATCAAGGTGGTGCCGATACCCGGCGCCAGCTCTTTGCTCGCAGCTCTGGTGATCAGCGGACTGCCCACCGACCGCTTTCTATTCGAAGGTTTCCTGCCCCGCAAAAAAGGCCGCCGGACACGGCTCAAGAAACTTGCCGATTTTGATGGGACCGTGATTATATTTGAATCCACCATGCGAATCGTTAATACCTTGAACGATATCCAAACCTTATTCGGGACGAGGAAAGTTGCCGTCTGTAGGGAGCTGACCAAACTCCACGAGGAGGTGCTCAGGGGGGAGATCGGTCAGGTGCTGGCAGCCCTCGAGGGCCGTAGCTTCAAGGGTGAATGCGTGCTGGTGATCGGGAAACAGGGGCTTAAATGAATGGGCGACTGATCACTTTCGAAGGGATCGACGGCTCGGGCAAATCCACCCAGATTGCCCGGCTGCAGCACAGCCTGGAGACTCGCGGTTACAGGGTACTGGTAGTCCGTGAACCCGGTGGCACACCGATCTCGGAACAGATCAGAGAATTATTACTACACTCCGACAGCGCCGAGCTGCATCCCCGCACGGAGGCCCTGTTGTTCTCGGCTGCCCGTTCACAGTTGGTCCACGAGGTGATGCTCCCGGCACTGGCCGCCGGCGCCATCGTAATTTGTGACCGCTATGCGGACAGTTCTATTGCTTATCAAGGCTACGGGCGGGAACTTCCCCTAGAGGAAATCATAACCACTCAGAAGTTTGCTACCAGTGACTTGCGGCCAGATCTTAAAGTATTGCTTGATGTACCGGTGGAGATTTCCAGCGAGCGCAAGTCCCAGGATCCTGCCGATCGGATGGAAGGGGCCGGCGAAACCTTCATGGCCCGGGTCCGGGAAGGATATTTAAGGTTAGCCCGGTCCCAGCCGGAGGAGTGGCTGATAGTAGCCGCCCAGACGTCCACGGAACAGATAGCTGAGGAAATCGAAAATTATGTGGTTAAAATCATCTCCGAATAATAATACCGGCAAATTAATCCGGTTATACCTGTTGTTGGCTACCCTGCTGGTGCTGGGGTCCGGCGCCGTGTGGGCTACAGACCTATTCCGCTCCATATCCGACAATCTACGCACCTACAATAAGGTGGTCAAAAACTTGCTTGCGGAGTACGTCGACGATATTGATAGTGAGGAACTGATCACCGCCAGCATCGAGGGTATGCTGAAAAACCTGGACCCCTACACCGTTTTTATCAGGGAGGAGGACCAGACCTCGGTGGACATGTTGACACAGGGCAAGTACGGTGGGGTAGGCATCCGGCTGGGGGTGCGTGATGACATCCTCACCGTCATTTCTCCCATGGAGGGTACTCCCGCCCAGCGGGCCGGGGTACGCCCGGGGGATAAAATCGTGAAGATAGACAGTGTCAACACCAGTGACTATAACACCGAGGAGGCTGCTCGCCGGATCAGGGGCAAGCCCGGCACTGCGGTGACCCTCACCTTTACCCGCATTGGTGAGCCGGAGCCGTTCGCCGTTAAAATTGTACGCGAGGAGATCAAGGTGCACGACATGCCCTTTAAGGGTGTAGTGGAGGGCCAGGGATATGTTCGCCTCACCCGTTTCTCCCGCGATACCGCCAAGGAGTTTCGGGTAGCAGTGGGGGAGTTGCTAAGCGAAGACATTAAAGGGCTGGTCATCGACCTGCGGGACAATCCCGGCGGCCTGTTGCGGGATGCGGTGGTGATGGTGGATGCGCTGGTAGGGACGGGCATGACTATCGTTGAGACCCGGGGCCGCACCCGAAAAGCCATGCGCAAGCATATGGCCACCAGCGAGCCGGTCCTGCCCCTGGATATCCCCATAGTGGTGCTGGTGAACGGAGGCTCGGCTTCAGCCAGCGAGATCGTGGCCGGGGCCCTGCAAGACCTTGACCGGGCGGTGATCATCGGCACGCCCACTTTCGGTAAGGGACTGGTGCAGAGCATCTTTCCCCTGGGGAAGAATACCAGCATCAAGATGACCACGGCCAAGTATTACATTCCTTCCGGACGGCTGATCCAGAAAGAGGATTACCTGCATAACGGCGTGCTCACCGATGGCCTGGATAAGCACGATTCGTTATTCGTCACCCGTAATGGCCGGGAGGTTAAAGGGGGTGGCGGGATCGTACCGGACATCGAGGTACCCGCAGATCCGTTGCCACCCCTCACGAGGCGCTTATGGGCCCGGAGCCTGTTTTTCTCCTTCGCCGCAGAGTACCAGGGCAAGTATGATCTCACGCCACCCATCCGGATCACTCCCGAGATGGAGACGGCCTTCAAGGAGTACTTCAGCCAATCCGACCTGGAGGTAGCGTTCCCAGGCGAAAAGCGACTTCAAGAGTTTGATGCCGGTCTTGAAGAAATCGATACTTTTACCGGCCAGGTGGACCTGAGCGAGCTGCGGGACTACTATCTGCAACGGCACGCTACCGCCTTTGAGGATGAGATCGTGTATATTCGCAAGGGATTGCGGCTGGAATTATCGGCCATGCAGGGCGGCTTGGCCAGCCGCATCCGGTCGGGGCTGGAAGATGATAAGGCCTTTCTGAAGGCTCGGGAAATCCTGGCGGATGAAATAGCCTACCGGGAACTGTTGCAGCCGGCTGATGATACGGTCATGAGCGACTAAAGTGCAGGCCGCAGGGCCGTTGACTTGCCGCCGGTAATCCCCCTAAATTCGTCCCCGTCGACAAACGGTCGATTAGCTCAGTTTGGTTAGAGCGCTTGCTTGACATGCAAGAGGTCACTGGTTCAAGTCCAGTATCGACCACCAAGGGACAGAGTGATGCGCTTGCGAGTATCCAACAACAGACTTGATGCCAGAAATCAAAATTACATTGCCCGACGGTTCCGTCCAGACCGCTGACCGGGGCGCCACCCCCGGGGATATCGCTCTGTCTATCGGCCAACGCTTATATGGCGATGCAGTGGCAGCCCAGGTTGATGGCCGCCTCGTGGACTTGAACATTGCCCTGGAGCAGGATTCCCAGCTGAAAATCATCACCCGCCAGGACGAGGCCGGCCGGGAAATACTGCTTCACAGCACCGCTCACCTGTTGGCCCAGGCCGTCAAGAACCTGTATCCCGACGCGAAGATTGCCATCGGACCCTCTATTACGGAGCGTTTTTATTACGACATTGATCTGGATCAACCCTTCACCGATGAAATGCTGGCAGCTATTGAGGCGGAGATGGAGCGGCTGGCTGCGGCCGATCAGGCCGTGGAACGGGTCGAACTGTCAAAAAGTGAGGCGCTGAGGGTTTTCTCGGAGCTGGGTGAGGACTACAAGTTGGAGATAATCGGTGAGATTGCCGATGGCGAAACCCTCTCCGCCTATCGCCAGGGCGACTTCATCGACTTGTGCCGGGGCCCCCACGTGCCGTCCACTGGCCGATTGCGCCATTTCAAGCTGCTCACCACCTCCGGCGCCTACTGGCGGGGGGACGAACGCAACAAAATGCTCCAGCGCATCTACGGCACCTCGTGGGGCAGCAAGAAGGAGTTGAAGGCTTACCTGCACCGCCAGGATGAGGCCAAGCGGCGGGACCATCGTAAGCTGGGGCGGGAGCTGGACCTGTTCTCCTTCAATCCGTTGGCTACCGCCAGCCCCATATTTCACCCGAAGGGCACTATAATATACCTTGAGCTGCTGGAGTTCCTCCGGGGGCTCTACCGGCAATACGGCTACCAGGAGACGATTACTCCCCAGATATTCGACATCGAATTGTGGAAGCAGAGCGGTCATTGGGAGCACTATCGCGAGCATATGTACCTGATTACCGACGAAGATAATCCCGATCGGGTCAAAGGTGTCAAGCCGATGAACTGCCCCGGGCATGCACTGATATATGCCTCCCAGCTGCGGTCATATAGAGACTTGCCTATCAGGCTGACCGACTTCGGGCGCCTCCACCGTTTAGAGAAAGCCGGGGTTGTCTCGGGCCTCACGCGGGTACGCAGCTTCGTCCAGGATGACGCCCATATATTCTGCACGCTCGACCAGGTCGGGGACGAGTTGGCCAGCCTGTTTGCCCTGGTCGGGGAAGTTTTTGACCCTTTCGGTTTTGAGGGCGTTGAGATAATGCTTTCCACCCGGCCGGAGAAATTTCTGGGCGATCCCAACCTCTGGGATCAGGCGGAAGTCATTCTTCGGGATAAGCTCCAGGATGCGGGCCTGGCATACGAGGTGGACCCTGGGGAGGGGGCTTTTTACGGCCCGAAAATCGATTACTTCTTCAAAGATGCTTTAGGCAGAAAATGGCAGCTTACTACAATTCAGCTCGATTTTTCACTTCCAGAACGGTTCGGGCTGAAGTACATTGACGCCCGCTCACAGGAGCAACGGCCGGTGATAATCCACCGGGCGATCCTGGGATCCATTGAGCGTTTTATCGGTGTGTACCTGGAGCATACCGCCGGTGACCTGCCCTTATGGCTGGCGCCTGAACAGGTGGTGGTACTCCCGATTTCGGAGAAATTCCGGGAGTACGCCCAAAAAGTGGGTGATACTTTGAAGGCCGCTGGGTTGCGAGCCAGAGTCGATGACCGGGACGATAAAATCGGCACCCGGATCAGGCAGGCGGAGCTGCAGAAAATCCCGGTGATGCTGATCGTTGGTGAACGAGAGGCCGCCGCGAATAGCGTGGCTATACGACGCCGGAAGCAGGGTGACCTGGGAAGCCGGCCCCTAAAGCAGCTGCTGACTGAGCTCCAGGAAGAAATTGCTAATAAACTGAGGAGTGCAACACATAACCAAGGGTAGTTTGATTCCAAAAATAAATGACCAGATTTCCTCCAAGGAAGTACGCCTGGTGGACGCTGAAGGGAATCAGGTCGGAGTGGTCCCAATCGAGGAGGCCTTGTCCAGTGCCGAGAGTGCTGAGCTGGACCTGGTGGAAGTGGCCCCCATGGCCAAACCACCGGTGGCCAAAATCATGGATTTCGGCAAGTACCGCTATGACCAGCAGAAGCGGATGCGGGAGAATAAGAAAAAGCAGCACACGGTTTCGGTCAAGGAAGTGCGAATGCGGCCCTCTATTGGGGACCATGACCTGGAGACCAAAATGAATAAGGCCATTGAATTTTTAAAAGAAGGCAGTCGCCTGAAAGTTTCACTCCGGTTTCGCGGCCGGGAGATGAGCCGCCAGGACTTGGGGCTCAAATTGTTGAATCGGGTAGTGGAGATACTTGAAGAATTTGGTGTGGTGGAAAAATCACCTAGCGTGGAAGGCCGCATCATGACCATGTTCCTGTTGCCCAAGTAATGTGAAGGATTAAGAATGCCAAAAATGAAGACCCGCCGGAGCGCGGCCAAGCGGTTCAAGCGCACGGCCAGCGGGAAGATAAAGCGTAATAGGGCTAATGCCAGTCATATTCTGACAAAAAAATCCACCAAGCGCAAACGGCAATTGCGCAAGGGGACAATTCTAGTAGCTGCGGAAGTAAAACGCGTTAAGCGGATGTTGGGAGGATAAAATATGCCACGTTCAAATAGTAGTGTTCCCAAACACCGCCGTCACCGCCGCCTGGTGAAACAGGCCAAGGGTTATTATGGCACCAGGTCCCGCAATTTCAGGACGGCCAAGGATGCAATTATCCGGGCCTGGAGTTACGCCTATCGTGATCGCCGCCAGCGCAAACGTCAGTTTCGGCGGCTCTGGATCATTCGGATCAACGCCGCCGCCCGGCAGCACGATCTGAGCTATTCCAAGTTCATGCATGCGCTGGCTAAGCGGGGGATCGAGTTGGACCGGCGGATGCTGGCAGACATGGCGGTCAACGATCCGCAAGGTTTCGAGACGCTGGTTAAAACCGTTTCCTGATCGTAAATGGGTCTGACCACGGACATTGAGCAGGTCCGTGCGGATTTCGCCCACGGTCTGTCGGCTGTCCGGGCCGGTGATGCGGACGCGGAGCAATTGCGCATCGATTTCCTGGGGCGCAAGGGCCGGGTAGCGGGGCTATTTGGCCGTTTGGGAGGCTTATCGGCCCGTGAGCGGCCGGCAGCAGGAAAGGATCTTAACCGGCTTAAGGCCGAAATCACTTCCGCCCTGGATGATCTCCACTCAGCGCTCGAGGGAGCCGCCCCGGCAGCGGAAGCCGAACCGGACCTGACCCTCCCTGGTGACGCGATCCCCCGCGGGGCCCTGCACCCGATCACACTGATTCAAGAGCAGATCAAGGCGATCTTCACCCGCCTCGGTTTCTCGGTATTCTACGGCCCCGAGGTTGAGACCGAGTACTATAATTTCGAGGCCCTTAATTTCAAGCCCGACCATCCCGCGCGGGACATGCAGGACACCTTCTATATCGACGACGAGCTGCTGTTGCGCACCCATACATCCAACGACCAGATCCACGCCATGGAGCAATTGGACCCACCGCTCAGGATCCTGATGCCCGGGCGGGTTTTCCGCAACGAAGCCATTAACGCCCGCAGCCATTGCCAGTTCCACCAGGTGGAAGGACTGGTGGTGGACCGTGACACCTCCCTGGCGGAACTAAAGGGCACCATGATTCACTTCGCCAAGGAACTGTATGGCCCGGAAACGGTGACCCGCTTCCGGCCCAGCTACTTCCCCTTCACCGAGCCCAGTGCCGAGATGGATATCTACTGGGGCCTGGAGACCGAGCGGGACTATCGCATCACCAAGGGTACCGGCTGGCTGGAGATCATGGGCTGTGGCATGGTGCACCCCAACGTCTTGCAGGCCGGCGGTCTCGACCCCCAGGAGTGGACCGGCTACGCTTTCGGGATGGGGATGGAGCGGATGGCCATGCTCAAATGGGGCATCGGCGATATCCGTTACTTTTTCGAGGGGGACCTCCGCTTTCTGCGGCAGTTCTGACTATGAGGATTTCATATAACTGGCTGCAGGAATTCGTTACCATCGACCAGTCCCCGGAAGAACTGGCCGCCCTGCTGACCGCCATTGGCCTGGAGGCCACCGTCGATGTCAAAGACTACGATTTCACTGGCGTGGTTGTTGGCAAAGTGGTTGAGGTGACCCCTATCGCCGGCTCGGATCACCTGACCCTGTGCCAGGTTGACCAGGGCGATGAGGTAGTACCGGTGGTCTGTGGGGCGCCGAATGTGAAGCCCGGCATTTTAGTGCCGTTGGCCAAGGTTGGCGCGCGCTTGCCCGGCGGCCATAAGATTGCCAAGACCAAACTGCGCGGCCAAGTTTCCCAGGGGATGATTTGCGCCGCGGACGAGCTGGGGCTATCGGATGACCATAGCGGAATCATTGTGATTGAGGGCCAGGCGCAACCGGGGCAGGACTTTAAGGACTACGTGAAGTCTACGGCCGATGCGGTCCTCGATCTGGACCTGACCCCCAACCGCGGGGATTGCTTCAGTCACCTGGGCGTGGCCCGCGACTTAGCGGCCAAGCTGGGCCGGCGCTTGCGACTACCCAATATCCTCCTATCCGAGGAAGGACCGCCGGTAAAACAGTTAGCCCGGGTGGATGTGACCGCCCCGGAAGGCTGCCATCGCTATGCCGCCCGGGTAATCCAGGGGGTGAAAATCGGGCCTTCGCCGGAGTGGCTGGCCCAGCGGCTGCTGGCTGTTGGCCTGCGGCCCATCAACAACGTGGTGGACGCC
Source organism: uncultured bacterium (assembly GCA_965372015.1). Taxonomy (GTDB): domain Bacteria; phylum Fidelibacterota; class Marinisomatia; order SCGC-AAA003-L08; family TS1B11; genus JACZSB01. The sequence goes on from CBDVAP010000097.1 coordinate 8,145, forward strand.
TCCAATTACGTATTAATGGAATTGGGCCATCCGCTGCATATATTTGATTACGACCGCCTGGCGGATCACCGGATCGACGTATATTTCGCAAAAGCCGGCCAAAAGTTTACCACCCTGGATGGCGAGCAGCGCGCCCTTTCGCCGCAGCACCTGTTGATTGCCGATGGAAAAGGGCCGGTGGCTTTGGCCGGAATAATGGGCGGTCACGAGTCGGAGGTGACCGATGCGACGGCAAACGTCCTGATTGAGAGCGCCTACTTCGACCCAGCTGTGATCCGGCGGGGCTCCAAGTCGCTGGACCTGTCGACCGAAGCTTCCAAGCGTTTCGAGCGGGACACCGATGTAGACGGCCTGATAATGGCGCTGGACCGGGTGGCCATGCTGATTTGCGAGCTGGCTGGCGGCACCCTGGCCCGGGGTCGGATCGATGCCTATCCGAAAAAACACGGGCCTGTGCGTATTGACTTGTCGGTCAAATTCACAAACCGTTTGCTGGGCACTCGCCTCAAACGCCAACAGATGCAGAAGCACCTGGGGCGGCTGGGTATCGTGGTGGGACCGGCGGGTGGCGACAACCTGAAATGTACTATGCCCCCTTGCCGGCCGGAGCTGACCTTGCCGGTGGACCTGATCGAGGAGATCGCCAGGATGGAGGGCTATGACAACCTGCCGGCGGTCGCTGGGGTGGAGGTGTCATTCGACTCGTTCAGCGGCGATGCCCACGAATATTTCACCACGGTACGCCATACCTTGGTTGATTGGGGTTTTTACGAGCACCGGGGTAACACCCTGACCCGCCGAGATCACGCCGGCTTATATCATAAGGCCGGGGGCATTGAATTGCGCAATCCCCTCAGCTCGGAGCTGGCATTTCTGCGCACTTCCCTGATCCCCGGACTGGTGCAGGCGGCGAGCTTCAACCTGCGGCGACAGCAGAAAACGGTGCAGCTTTTCGAGATCGGCGCAGTGCAACATTCGGACCCGCAGGCTTACAACCGCACCCGCGAAATCTTCCGGCTGGGTCTGCTCACTACCCTGGGCCCCAGCAGCGCTGCTACCCACTGGAAGCATCCACCACCCAAGGATCTCTACTTTTTAAAGGGGATCACGGCCCGTCTGTGCGATTCTCTGGGTGTACCCGAGGTAGACTTCGCCCCAATCACAACTCGCAATCTGGAAAGTGCGCTGCAGGTAACGGCCGGGGGGGAGGTACTGGGCACCATAGGGACGATCAGTCGGGAGGTGGGGGAACTTTTCGATCTGGAGCTACCGATGGCGGTTGCCGAACTCGACCTCGAACCACTCGGTAGACTGCAGAGGCCGGGAACCGGGCTGTACCGCGCTGTCATCCCTTTTCCGGTGGTGGAGCGCGATGTAGCTCTGGAAGTGAGCACCAGTGAAGCGGCCGGCCAATTAGTGGCTACTATCCGGAAAAATGGCGGAAAATATCTCCGCGACGTGCGGGTTTTCGACGTATATTCCGGACGGGGCATCGAAGCCGGTCGCAAGAGCGTGGCCTTTCGGCTGCACTTTCAGGCCGTTGACCGCACGCTCACCGATGAGGCTGTCGACCGGCAAGTCAAGCGCATCGCCAGCGCCCTGGAGCAAAAACACCAGGCCCACTGGCGGAGCGCCTAAGTACAAACCGTCTGAGGGAAGGAGGTAAAGCCATGGCTGAAGAAGCTCACAATATGGTACGGGTGAGTATCTACGGTAACGAATATACCGTCCGGGCGGTGGCCAATCCGGAATACATTAAAGAGGTAGCCGCTTACGTTGATGAGCGCATGCACGAGACGGAGTTGAACTTACCCGGTCCCGTGTCGCCCACTCGCATCGCCATTTTAGCGGCCATGAGCATCACTGACGAACTGCTGATGGAGCGGCGCAAACGGATTCAGGCTCTGGATCAAATCGAGCAACGGGCGGGAGCCATCTCAATCATGGTAGACGAAGTGCTGGAGAGCACCTTTCGCGATTGAGCTGCCAGTGAACCGGCCAGCGCGTTTTGAAATGGTCCCGCCTTGTCCCAGGTAGATACTCTATTCCTTTATGGTAAACCGGTCGCAGAGAGCCTATATTCGTCTCTACAACCCCGAATATCCACACTACGAGCTAAAAATATAGCCCCAGCCCTGGCAGTGGTGCTGGTGGGGGACGACCCCGCTTCCCGAGTATATGTGGGCAGCAAAACCAGGGCTTTCAAGCGGCTGAACCTGATCAGCGAGACCCTTAACTATCCTGCCGGCATCAGCCAAGCCGAACTGCTGGAGGTGATTGATAAGCTCAATGCAGACTCCCGGTTTCACGGTATCCTGGTGCAGCTGCCTTTACCCAGCGGTATCGATCCGGGCCGGGTGCTGCTACGCGTTTCTCCCCTGAAGGATGTGGACGGGTTCCACCCTACCAATCTGGGGCTGCTGCTGTCCGGCCAGCCCCGCTATATTCCTTGCACCCCTCACGGTATATTGGCTATCCTGGAGTATTATGGCATCCCGGTGGCCGGCCGGCACGCGGTGATCGTGGGCCGCAGCAATATTGTAGGCAAGCCGTTGATGGCCCTGCTGGCTAATAAATGGGAGCGGGGTAACGCCACGGTAACCATCTGTCACACCGGCACACCCGATATCGCCCAACACACGCTGCAGGCGGATCTGCTGGTGGTGGCTTCCGGGCAGCCCGATCTGGTCACCGCCGATATGGTCAAGCCCGGGGTGGACATAGTGGACGTGGGGATGAACCGGGTACCCGATGACTCCGAAAAAGGCTACCACCTGGTGGGTGATGTAACCGCTGAAGGGATGTCGGGCCGGGCTCACTCCATCACACCTGTACCCGGCGGAGTAGGTCCCATGACGGTAGCCATGCTGGTGCACAACACAGTTGCGGCAGCGGAATTTAGTACTGGAGAATCAGGTCCGGATTGAGGTAATTTGAACTGTCCACCTGACTCAAAATATATATATCCTAACCGGTCTCGGCACAAATGACCGGACTGCGGCACCGCAGGAAAGCATCAGGCTCGATTTCATCATCCGTCAGGTTTTTTTATGGAGACCGTCGTTGAGCAAAGAATCTAAAATCGTCCAGGAGCTCGATAAATGGCAGGAAATTTTCGATGCCCTAATGGACTGGGTTCTCATTATCTCGCCAGACTTTAGGATTCTGCGAGTCAATCGAACCTTCCGCAACTATTTTGGACTCAATGAGGATGAAATAATCGGTGTTAAGTCTTATAAGCTGATTCACGGACTGGATGCTCATATCAGTGGCTGTCCCATTGCAAGATCTCTGGTA
>CBDVAP010000098.1:0-11436 GCA_965372015.1 uncultured bacterium
TATTTATTCTTCCATTTCTATTCGATAATAGAATGATGCGAACATTCCACACTCCAAAGAATCTCTTCCTTCAAGTTTCGGTATTCCTCTTATTGGTTTTCCAGTTTCTTAAGCCCAAAACCAAGTTCAAGTTCAACTCTCTGGATGCTGCTATTCTTTTGCGAATCTCGTTTTATTGCGCTACGTTGATCTTTATCAACGGAATCGGTAACGTGTTTCTCCAAGTAGACATGTCTTTCTATCTGGTTCTGTATTATTTACTAATTCAAATGTTGTATGATCCAGCAAACAGAATATTATTTATGTGGTTATTTCGTAGTGCCTCGAGATTGCTTGTGTTGGCAGGGGCGGTCATCGCTCTGTATGGCATATTGCAATATTACAACCTGGATATCTTTCATCCCGGGGGCTATTCATACTATGAATCGAGAGTGATCGGCACCTTTAGCAATCCAAATCCAATGGGAGGGTTTTTAAGTGTCGTGATACCGTTTTGCGTATATCTCATCAATTTCTCAGGAAAGAAGAGCTACAAGGCATTCTTCGCATTGGGCCTGGTTCTGATGCTTTGGTCTCTTGTGCTAACGTTAAGTCGAGGTGCCTGGCTAGCCTTGGCTGCTGGCCTGCTGGTCTTATTTCAACCGGTCCTCAAGAAAATATGGAATGCTCTGAGAGTTAGACGTTCTTACCTTATTGGTACTGGCATTATCACCGTAATGGTTATGTCGCTGGCCATGCAGGGGTTGTACAGTATCAATCGTGATTCCACCGTGGGGAGAATATTTGAATGGAGAGTAACCTGGGGCATGATCACTGACCATCCTATTCTAGGCGTAGGCTATGGACGATATAGGATTGAATATTTGAATTACCAGGCTCACTTCTTTGACGATTCTAGCCATGAACCATTGTATGACAAAGCAGCTAATATCAAGCGTCCACATAATGAGTATTTCCAGATTGCGGCAGAAACCGGCCTGCTTGGATTGGCTCTGTTCCTCTCCATTCCGGTAATATTTTATCGACTCGCCAACAGGATCTTAACTTGGCCTTCTATAACCAGGTCCAAAGCGTGGGCAGTACGGGTATTGAAATCTGTTGTCACTATCATTCTTGTCCATTCCCTCGTAGATAATCCCCTGCATATTCAGCCTATCTCTCTTATCTTCTATTTTGCTCTAGGGATCATATCGCTTGATACCAAGCATACTAAAATAGTAGATACCAGCATAATCTCGGAGAGACGGCGAGGATTTCCTAATCTCATTTTCTCAAACCATTGGATTCTCATTATTTCCGCAATAGGCCTATTCATTATCAATCTATCGCAGGCAATAAAAAAAGGCCGCGGTTATGTGCATTGGCAGAATGGACAGAACCTCGTAGCACAAGGGGATTGGAATTCAGGTATCGAGGAATACCAAATAGCTGGCACAGCGCTCCCAGAAGAGGGAGAATTGAAATTTCATCTTGGAGCTGCTTATGCCTACATAGGACAGGCAGAGCAAGCGATCCCTCTACTGAATGAGTCGAAATCCAATTTCAATGACAAAAACATCTACATCGTAGAGGGTTCGGCCTTTCTTCAACTGGGCCAGTATGATGACGCTGGACAATGCTTCCTTACTGCCATCCGGATGTATCCGAAACTGTTGTTACCACGGCTATGGTTGGCGCAGATGTATTTAAGCGCTGGTAGAAAAGAGGAAGCTATTTCAAGGTTAAATGAAATCATTGCTATTCAACCTAAGATAATGACTGCTGAAGCTGTTTCCATTAAAGCGGATGCGAAGCGATTATTACGATTTCTCGAGGATGAGGGGTAGTTCTATAAAATATATGCACCCCGGGTCGCCAAGCCTGGGGTCCTTTGTTTCTACGACAGTATTACTATGACCGGGGCAGGGCGGGACCAGTAAAAGGCTAGTGCGCCACCTTCAGGATCCAGTTGCGCGGGTCCACCACCGGCGTGGCCCCCGGCGGCAGCTGCACCTTGGCGCGGCCCTTGGGCATTTCCAGGCGCAGGACCGTGTCGCCCAACGTCACCTCGACCGGCATGGGGAACGGCCGCCGGCCCGGAGTCTTCCACTTCAGGATAAGTCTGTTGCGTCGGTGCTTGACCTTGAGCACCGGCAGTTTCGGTTGCCGCAGGTAAAGGTCGAAGAACCAGCCCAGGTCCCGGCCGGAAGCGGCCTCGGCGGTGCGCTGGAATTCGTCGGTGGTGGCCAGGCGGGTCTGGCGGCCATCGGTGACCTGCTCCAGGGCGGAATCGGGATAGGCCATGCGCCGCAAGGCTTCGAAAAAGGCCTGATCGCCGATCAGGTAGCGCAAGGTGTGCAGCACCCAGCCGCCCTTGCGGTAAATATCCCCGTCGGACTTGGTATAATCAGGCGGGAGTTTATAAATCTGGGCCATGGTCAACGATTCACGCGGCGCAACCGGCTTGCGGTTGTTCAGGCGGGGCCGCAGACCGGCCATCCGGGCGTGCAGGGCCGAGTCGCCCTGCTGCTCCTCAACATATAGGGCCTCCATATAGATGGCAAACCCCTCGTGGAGCCATAAGTCGTTGAAGTCGGCGGCGGTGACCTGGTTGCCCCACCACTCGTGGGCCAGTTCGTGCAGGTGCAGGGCGTCGATCCCGAATTTATCCTTCCGGTATTTATTGCCGTATGCAATCAGGGTCTGGTGCTCCATACCCAGGAAAGGGGTTTCAGCCACGCCATACTTGTCCGCCCTGAACGGGTAGGGCCCCAGGGTGCGCTCCAGGAAACGCAGGTGGCCTAAAAATTCCGGCACTACTTCGAGGCCTTTATCGTAGTTCTCCGGCAACACCCAGTAGGTGAAGGGGATGGTGTCGCCTGCCACACTGACGTAATCCCGCTCGATTGTACGGTAGGGCGCCGCGCACAGGGTAACGCCATAGTTGTTGATGCTGGTGGAAACGTGCCATCGGAACGTGCGGGTACCGTCGTCATTGGTGGATACGCCCCGGAGGCGGCCGTTGGAGATAGCCAGCAATGGCTTGGGCACCGTGAAACTCAAGTCCATGGAATCGGGCTCATCGGAAGGGTGGTCTTTGCAGGGCCACCAGATGTCGGCCCCCTCACCCTCACATTGGACGGCGATCCAGGGCTGGCCGGCGGCGGTGGTGTCCCAGGTGAAGCCTCCGGCCCAGGGCGGGTTGACAGCCACCAGGGGATAACCGTGGTAATATACGGTAGCCGCCACCTGCTCCCCCGGCAGAAGCGCTGGCTTATAGCTCACCACCAGTCGCCCCCGGCGATGTTTAAAAGCCAGGGTGTCACCGGAATTGCGGCCTATGACCGCCGTGACTTCGAAGCGGTCATCCAGGTCGAGCACCAACCGTTCCAGGCGGCGGGTAGCCGCGGCCTCTAAGCGCAGGGAACCGGTGATGGAGGAATCGGCCGGATCAATCGCCAGGTCCAGCGCGTAGTAGTGCACATCGTAGGCCGCCTGCTCCGCCGAGAGTGGGCCCCCGGAGTCCTGCGTCGGCCTGGGGGTGTTATGGGTAGCCGGTTGGGCTGCAATGAAACTGGTCGTAAAGGTTATGGCCAGGGGCATAAATCTTTGCATCCAATCCCTCACTTTAGTAAGAGGACCTTTCCTGACAGGCTGTTCGGGCCGTACCCTAATCGGAAGAAGTATACGCCAGTGGGGACCGGCCGGCCGGTTTCGTCGGTTCCAGCCCAACGAAATAGTCGCCGCCCGGCCTGCATGTCTTTCCATCCCTGGTGGAAGACCGGCCGACCCGCAAGGTCATAGATAGTGAGATTCACGCGACCTGGTGTTGGTAGTAGGTACTCAAAGGAGAGACTGCTGTTGAACGGATTGGGATAGGTGCCCAGGAGCCGGAAGCCGGTCATGGCGCCGCCGGGCCGGTCTTGATCGCGGATACCCACTACACCGCCGGCTATGTCCATCACCCGGGGCAGATGGTCCGAGGCCAGGTGGGTGTCTTCCAACTCCAACTGGAGGCTGGTTAAGGTGCTGTCAGGCATGGCCAGGGTGTTAAGCACGAAGTGGTTACCGACGGCCAGGGCACTTTCACTGTAGATAAAGTAATCCAATTTTCCCGGGCTGAACCAGCTATTATCATCGCGCCAGGTGTAGCCCATCCGGGCATGGGTTTGCCGGGAGAACAGGTCTGCGGCCGCTGTGCCGTCCAGATCAGGGGGAAAGTCGAGGCCGTGAGCAGCCTGGTCTGCTATGTCGCCGGTGATCAATGTAGTCAACTGACGGCGATCTCCCACCAGATTGAGATCACCAGCCATGATCCAGGGCGTTGACGGCGCCACCGTGAAAGGACCGCTGCCGTGATACAGATCCCGCAGGGCAGCGATAAACTCATCGGCTTGCTGCTGGCGGTATTCGTCAGCAGCGCAACAGGAAAAATGGGCGTTGAGCACTAGTAGCGCTGTTCCCAACTGCTGCTCGGTATCCAACAGTATGGCCGCCACCCGCTCCGAAGAGATGAATCCCGCCTCGGCCAGTATGGGGAAGCGTGAAAAAACCAGTAGCTCGCCGTGATATTGGTCACTGGCGTACCATTGGTCGCCAGGCAGCCAGTCCGCGATTAGCCCGAGTACCGGTCCGGCGTAGGATTGCTCCTGGAAGGCAATGATATCCGGATCCAGCGCCGCCAGGATGCGTTGAAAATGGGGTTGTCGCGCCGTATCGGTCAGGCCGTCCCATAAGACATTGTAGGTAACCAGACGAAGGTCATCGGGATTATTGCGAGCCAGGGGGATCGGCGCCGGGGGCTCCACCGGCTGGGGGTCGAAGGTGTACTGCCAGCCGCCGTAGTCGTCCGGCAGCAGATCGCCGCCGGAATCCGCGCCCACCAGCAGCAGTCGGATGCTGACCGCCTCCTGCGAGCCGAAAGCGGTCAGGGCATCGCAGTGGCGGGAGATGGCTACTTCGAAGGCCCGGGAGGTGATAGTGGGGGCGGTTCGCAGGATGATATCATTCTGATGGAGAGTATAGGTCGCGCCTGATTGGGTATGGACGCCGGAGCGGCAACCGAAACACCACTCCAGTTCCGCCCCTAACCCGTGCACACTATAACCGGTGGCAGTGTCATTATCGGCGTCGATGTACAGCCGCAGGGAGTTGGCATCCTGGATCAGGTGTTCGCCGTCGTGCAGGGTGAAATACAGGAAAAGGAAATCGTCGTCGTTGGTAGCCTTGAGGGTGCCAAAGTCCCATTCCTCCGTGTCCTGGGCGCTATCGGTATAGGCCACCATGACCGAGTCCCAATCGTCGAACAGGCCGTCAATCGTTATTGGATTCCCGGCCATCAGCCCGCCGGCCATCAGCGGTAGTGCCAGTGTCACCCGCCAAACAATTTCCTTAAATGATTTCAGTTTATTCTCATGGTTCAACTACCGCGTTTACCGTAGCGCCCAGGCCTTGAATTCAGCCACCGCCTTAGGACCGGCGACCTCCAGGCCCTTAAGGAAAGCCCGCTGGTCCTGGGGGCGGGATTCCAGTAGCTCCACTTTGAAGGCGGCACTGGGCAGACGCGTGTCACGGCGGCGATCGGCCCGGGCGAATAGGTCCCGCACTGCTCGCTCAACGCTGGCCGAGTCGGTCCAATCGGCCTTATAGACCGGTCGCCCGGCCCGGTCCATGATCCAGCACATGTTGGGCATGGATCCGTAAGCCCGGTGGCAGAGCCCGTCCAGGCTGTCAACCAGGATCGGCCGCTGGACCTTAAAGCGCCGCTGGAACTCCCGGGCCTGGGCCAGTTTCTGCTCAAGAGACGTATGATGGGGGAAATGCTCGCCGGGGTGCGCCTCGTGAGTGTAGACGAACACCGCAGCTACCTTCTGATCCCGCCACTTGGCTGCCAGGTCGTCGAGGGATGGCGCCGCCATCCCGCAGTAGGGTCATGTGAGGCTACCGAACTCGACTATGGTGTAGGTAGCTGACCGCCAGACAGTGGAGAGCCGGGTGGCTCCGGCGTCCAGGGCTTGGAGCTCGAAATCAGGGGCCGGCACGCCCAGCACCGGACTGGCGGCGAAATTCAGCCAGCGCCCGACTTTTTCCGCGACAAAGGAATCGTAGTTATAGGCTTGGGTAAGGTCCATCAGCTCATTCAGGGTTAGTGATAGGTTTACAACTCAGGTGGAATCTACGGCTGTGGGGCACCGGGAGGAAAGCCGCCTGCGGCCCCGCCCCGCCCCGCTTACAGCGGGATTAGGCACCTTCTGCGGGATTAAATATTTACAGCGGGATAGGGACGGGATAAATTACGGGACTATGCACCTGATTATTTTAATAGCACCATCTTGATCCCGGCGACAAAATCACCTGCCACCCCCGCCGTTGGCGTGGCATGCAGCCGGGCGATATAGACCCCGCTGGGCAGCGGGCGGCCCGATCTATCCCGGCCATCCCAGACCACCGAGTAGTAGGCCGCCGGTTGGTGCTCGTTCACCAGCACCCGCACCTCCCGGCCCAGCAGGTCGTAGACCTTCAGGGAGGCCCGCACGTCCTCCTTCAGGGCGTAGTTGATAGTGGTGTTGGGATTGAAGGGGTTGGGGTAGGCGGGGGAGAGGATATATATATTAGGTTTTGTATTTAGCTCAGTAATCACTCCCAGAGCAGTCGGGTCGTAGGGATGAGAGCCAATATCCGAGGTATCTGTTTCCATTAGATTCGTTCCACCCGCATCAATGCAAGGTGATTCTACTGTAAGTAGAAGGAAAGACGAATTCTCGGGTTCGATGGAGGTTAGAAGTGGATCCTGGAACAAGTTGAAATAGGCGTCGACAGAATCCCCGTTGGAATTCACTGTTATCAGTATCCCTACACCCAAAGGTGTTTCTCCCTGGAAGTCATCCACATTCCCCCAAATCAGATTATAGGACACTTCAGAGGGACGAATTTGTGAGTTGATTCCAATGGTGCTTCCCATAACGATATTCATGGTTATTGTAGGAAATGAGGAAAGGTAGTCGACGACGATACCTGCGTTACTGTTACTGGCTATATCATTATTTTCAATCCACGGGCTTGATGCATTCTGCACAACTATTCCCTGATAATTGTGATAGATATCATTTCTGGTTATAGTGGGATCTGCGCCACCTCGGCATTTAATCCCATAGAGATTATTGTATAGACTATTACCATTAATTGTACCTCCGCCCTTTCCGTAAATCAGAATTCCCTCAATGCCGTTATCAAAAATATCGTTGTTGTTTATTAGCGGCGCAGGGCTATTATAAAGGTAAATCCCGGACCGATTGTTACCATAAATATTATTCCCAATCACTATAGGTTCCGCATAATGACCATAAATACCGTAGATATGGTTGTGGGAGATTTCATTATTAATTAGGGTCGGCGAAGAATTGCGGCAAAAAACACCATTCCTTAGTGAATGCCGTATTCGGGAATTTTCAATTGTTGGATTCGCATGATCGCATACAACCAATCCTCCCACGTCCGAATCAGAGCTGTCGGTAGTGCTCCCATATTCCGCAACGCAATAGGACAAGATCGAATTGTCATCGGCCGTCCCGTTAAAGGTGATTCCGTACCAATCGCCGGGTGACTTCGCTCGGCCTGAGGAAGTAAAATAGATCGAGTCCGCTTCCGTTCCTTGGGCCAGCAGTAAGCCACTGACTTCGAAGACAAATAGACCCTCGAATTCAACCTTCGTCCCGGCTTCAATCGTCAGTGTATCGCCGGACGGCACCTCCATATTGCCGTTCACCGAATAAGTACTGTCGCTGGACCAGTATCCCTTCACCGAGCCCGAAATAGTCCGTATCGGGCGGGATGAAAGTGTGATTGGATCCAATTGCATTGTACCGGAGATCAGCATCTCGGGAGAGTAAACTAGATCCTGAAAATCTACTATGGAAAAAGTAACTCCATAGGTTCCGGGATATAGATTGATGCTATAGGCACCGGTTGAGTCGGTAAAGGCGGAATCCGAAACGGCGGTGGGCGACACCGCGTTGAAGGCTACCTTTATCCCGCCGTGATTATTTTCCCCCTCAAGATAAGCCGAACCTGAGACCGAAGCGCTTTGGGCAATCAAGGAATTGCCAGTTAGAGAGAGAATGAGGCTGAATATTGATACCGGTTTAATGACCGTCATGTGGCAATCCTCCCTGGCTAATTGAGCACGTTCCATCCAATCCAATATACAAAATCCACGGCGATTTGTCAAGTTGGCGACGCTATATCGCTGGGGGCATTGTCCGCCTGAATCCGCCGTCACTGGTCCGCCATAGAAGTCCTGGTGGATCCGAGAACCGTTCCAGATTAACCCGGGAGGTCTTAGGCAATATTGATTGCCGCGAAGGGTGAACGGGGGTGCAGAAAGGGTGCACCGGGATCGGCGAGGGTGACAATCTTGGCGTGATCCCCAGTGCAAAGAGATTGACTTCGTTGCACCCCAATCTGTAAGCGATGTTTGTAAGCTGACAGCCGGTGTCCTGACACCGCTTGATCCAGCGGCGGGCCCGGATTAACTTGGTACCGCGTGCCGGGGTGAAGAGCTCTGCTTCTATCCACGATGAAACCAGATCCATTGTGGATCCTGCCGGCCGAAACAAAATTAAAGGGTAAAGCTTCTATGGAAGTCTTGCATCAAGCACGAAAGCTCATAAAGAGAATCCCACCTTTTGCTCTAGCGGCGGCGCTCCTGTTTACCGGCTGCGGCGGCGCCCAGACCACCACCATCCCCATCACCACCTCTTCGGAAGAGGCCCGGGCCGACTTTATCACCGGGCGGGGGCTAGTTGAAAATATGCGTACCCTGGAAGCCCACGAGTACTTTGTCCAGGCCACTGAAAAGGACCCCCGGTTCGCCCTGGCGTTTTTATATGCCGCCGAAATTTCCAAGTCCGATGCAGAAGGCCAGCGATTCCTGCGCCGGGCGGTGGAGCTGGCGCCCCACGTCAGCGAGGGCGAGCGGCTGATGATACTTGCCCGCCAGGCGGGTATAAACGATAACCGGGATAAGCAGATTGAGCTCGTGGAGCAGCTGGTTGAGACCTACCCCAAGGATAAACGGGCGCACTGGCTTTTGGGATTAGCCTATAGCGATGACCGTGGCAAGGAGCGGGTGGCGGAAATGAAGAAGGCCATCAAGCTGGACCAAAATTTTGCCCCAGCCTATAATAACCTGGGCTATCTGTATTTCAATCAAGAGGATTATAAAAAATCGGAGAAGGCCTTCGGCAAGTATATTAAGCTGATCCCGGATGAGGCCAACCCTTACGACTCCATGGCCGACCTGTACACCGGCATGGGCCGGCTGGAGAAGGCCAACGAGTTCTATGCCCAGGCTTTCGAGCGTAACCCGCAATTCACTATCTCACTGCGGAAAATTGCCATTAACCAGATGTTAATGCGCCGATATAGCCAGGCACGGGACAATCTGCGCCGGGTATTGGCTCTGGAACAGACCAACAACGACCGTATAGCGGATCTATTGCTCCTGGGCCGTTCCTATGTGTACGAAGGCCGTTTTCCCGAAGCCTTGAAGTTGTTCGATGAGGCGCTGGTAATGGGTAAGAAAGCAAACCTGCCCCGGCGTATCCTGCAGATGCATTATATGAAATGGGCGATCCATTGGCACTTAGGTGATCTGGAGAGAGCCGATGAAATGCAGGCGGTCTTGGCTGCTGACCTTGAGACCTACGACTATATCCCCGCCTTTTTAAACGATGTAACCAGAGCGATGTTCGGAGTCAAAACCGTGATGGCAATTTCCCACGACGACCCGGCCAGCGCTCACCAGGTTATTGAGGATTTCCAGGCCGATTTGGCCGACGGAGACCAGGAAGGGCAAGAGGCCTATCACAGCGTGATGTTCGCTCTGCTATATTATCAGGGAGACTACGCGGCGGCGATTGAGCATGGGGAGCAGGGCGATCCGGACAGCGCCTATCTGCTTTACTACCGGGCGCTGGCGCACGAGCAGCTCGGTCAAATCGGTGAGGCCCGTAAGCTATTGGATAAAGTGGCGCACTGGAACAAGGACTCCGATCTGTATCCACTGATCCGGGAGGAGGCCCTCCAAACCCTGGCTGATTTAAAGTAATGCCCGGGCGGACCGCCCCGGCTGAGCCACTCCGTTCCCCCATCACCGCGCCGTAGTAAATTTCTGCCACTAGAACCGGCATGAATACCCAGCGGATATATCTCGACCACCAGGCTACTACGCCCCTGGATCCCCGGGTCTTCGAGGCCATGCGGCCCTACTTCATGGAGAAATTCGGCAATCCGGCCAGTAAGTCCCATCCATTCGGCTGGGAGGCCGCTGAGGCGGTGGAGCGCGCCCGGGAGCAGGTGGCCGCTCTGGTGGGGGCGGAACCGGCGGAGATTGTTTTCACCAGCGGGGCTACCGAAGCGGTGAACCTGGCCATCAAGGGGGTGGCGGAGATGTATGCCCAACGGGGCCGGCGGATCGTCACCGTGGCCACCGAGCACCGGGCCGTGCTGGATACCTGCCGGGCCCTGGAGTTGGCCGGGTCCCGGATCACCCGTCTGGGGGTGGACAGCGATGGCCTGCTCTCGCCGGATGCGTTGCGGGCTGCCCTCACCGCCGACACCATCCTGGTCTGTGCCATGCAGGCCAACAATGAAATCGGGGTGATCCAGGATATTGCTGCCCTGGGCTCAATCTGCCGCGAGCAGCGGGTGTTCTTGTTTGTGGACGGGGCTCAGTCGGTGGGGAAGGTGCCGGTGGACGTCAACGCCCAGCAGATCGACTTATTCGCGATTTCAGGCCATAAAATCTACGGTCCCAAGGGGATCGGCGCCTTGTTCGTGCGGCGGCGCAACCCACAGGTACGGCTGAAGGCCCAGCTGCACGGTGGGGGACACGAGCGGGGCCGGCGGTCGGGCACCCAAGCCACACCGCTGATCGTGGGACTGGGCCAGGCCTGCCAATTGGCGGGCGTGGAGCTGGCCGCCGAGGCCAAGCGCCAACTGTCGTTGCGGGAGCGCCTGGTTGATGGAATTACTACCCAGTTGGACGGCGTGCGGTTGAACGGCCACCCCGAGCAACGGCTTCCGGGCAACGCCAACCTGAGTTTCGCCGGCGTGGACGGGGCCGCCCTGCTCACCCGGCTATCAAGTATTGCCGTCAGCAGCGGCTCGGCTTGCACCAGCGAAGAGGCCCAGCCGTCCCATGTGTTGCAGGCCCTGGGGGTAGCGGACGACCTGGCGGCGGCCTCCATCCGTTTCGGATTGGGACGCGGCACTACCGCTGAGGAGATCGAGACAGCGATCGCCCTGGTAGTACGGGTGGTACGGGAGTTGCGCGGCTCACCGGCAGCGGACTAACCCGTTGCCTCATATTAAAAGGTATCCCAAGTCGGGCTGTTTTCCTGAGATTGATTTCCTGTTGGATTGGGGACGGAAAAGATATGTTCATTTTCTTTTAGA
>CBDVAP010000099.1:0-11344 GCA_965372015.1 uncultured bacterium
TCGTTACCCCCGATGGCGTAGACGTAGCGGCCCAGTTTCGTGCGGGTCAGGACAAGGTAGGCGATCCCATAGACGATTGCCATGATAATCACCGGCATCGGTATATTCAGTATTTCGCCCGTGGCCAGGTAGCGAAATTCCGCTGAGAAACCAGAGATCGGCCGACCGCCGGTATATAGCAGGGCCGACCCCCGGGCCACACTCATCATGCCCAAGGTCGAGATGAAGGGGGGCAGGCGGCCGTAGGTGATCAGCAGGCCGTTCACCCAGCCGCTGAAGGCGCCCACCGCCAATCCAATCACCAGGGCCAGCGGCAAGGGGATGCCCGCCTGTAGCGCGCTGGCCAACACCACACCGGAAAACGCGACAATCGAGCCCACCGATAGATCGATGCCGGCAGTGATGATGACAAAGGTCATGCCCACGGCAATAATAGCGTTGATGGAGGTCTGCTGAGCCACGTTCAACAGGTTGGAGACGGTCATGAAATGGGGAGTCAGGGCCCAGAGCACCAGCGTCAATCCCAACAGCCCGGCCAGGGTCCCGAATTGCCGGCCGTATTCCCAGGTGAATCCCTTAAGCCGCATTCGGTACTCCCAGGGCACACTCCATAATCAGTTCCTGGGTGGCTTCGGCCGCGGTGAACTCTCCGGCAATCCGGCCGTGGCGCATGACCAGGATGCGGTCGCTTATGCCGATGATTTCCGGCAGCTCCGAGGAGATCATCAGCACGGCGTCGCCCTCGGCCGTGAGGCGATTCAGTAACTGGTAGATCTCCACTTTCGCTCCCACGTCAATACCCCGGGTAGGCTCATCGAAAATCAGGATATTCGCCCGGCAGCACAGCCACTTGCTCAGCACCACCTTCTGTTGGTTGCCGCCGCTGAGGAACATGACCTGTTGTTGCAGGCCTGGAGTCCTGATGCGTAAGTCTTGCACATATCCGGTGGCCTCCCGGCGTTCCAGCTTCGAGTCCACCAGGCCCAGCCGGGACAACCGCTCCATACTGGCCAGGCAGATGTTCTCCTTCACAGGCAGGCCCATAACCAACCCCTCGGATTTGCGATCCTCGGTCAGGAAACCCATTCCCTGTTTAATGGCCTCCCGGGGTGAGTCGATAATTATCTGTTCACCCCGAATGAAAAACTGGCCGGAATCGATCGGGTCGATGCCGAACAGCGCTCGAGCCAGTTCCGTCCGTCCTGATCCCATCAGGCCGGCTATCCCCAGCACTTCCCCCCCGTAGAGTGTAAAGTTGATGTCATACAGCACATCCCGGCGGCTGAGTCCCTCCACACGCAGGACCTCCGGCCCCCGCTGCGCTTTCACCTTTGGCAGCTGGTCATGTAGATCCCGGTCGACCATTAACCGGATCAGCTGGGACTGATCTACGTCGGCGATATTGTAGCAGCCCACGTATTGGCCATCCCGCAGCACCGTGACCCGGTCGCCGATCTCAAACAGCTCCTCCATCCGGTGCGAGATATAGATGATCGCCACACCCTTTTTCGTCAGGCGCCGAATAGTCTTGAAAAGTGCGTTGATTTCTTCCATGGTCAAGGCCGAAGTGGGCTCATCCATGATCAGGATACTGGCATTCCATGAGAGCGCTTTGGCAACTTCCACCATCTGCTGTTGCGCTACGCCCAATTCACTGATAGGGGAATGAATGTCAATTTCAACCCCCAATTCACGAAGCAGCCGATCTGCATTCAGATCCATCTTTTGCTGGTTTAAAAGGCCGGATTTAAAGGTGCTCTCACGGCCCAGGGAAATATTTTCCGCAGCTGTGAGCTGCGGAATCAGATTCAGCTCCTGGTAAATGATTCCGATACCCAGCTGCTGAGCATGCTTCGGATTGCGGATAACAGTCTCACTTCCATCGATAATAATCTGACCCGAGGTCTTCTGGTAGGCCCCGGAGAGTATCTTAACCAGGGTTGATTTCCCGGCCCCGTTTTCGCCGAGCAGAATGTGGACTTCTCCCTTATGCAGTTCAAGATCCACATTATCTAAAGCCACCACTCCAGGAAATGTCTTCCTGATATGGCGCATTTTCAGAAGTGGGCCAGTATTCATAAATACCAGATCCTTGGCGAATGCCGAATCAAATAAATTCCTCCCTGGTCCCCGACAGAGTCATTGCAATTTACTTCGTATCAGGCGGTGAAAGCCCGCATATACTCAATAGTCTTCGCGGCGGCGGTATCCGGATCAGGTAGCGGCATGATCTCCGCGGAGATGAAGCCCGTGTAACCAAGTCGGTCCAGCCCTTTCACTATCGTTGCAAAATCGATGTGGCCTGCGCCGGGATGCCAGCGGTTGGAATCAGCGATATGGAAATGAAACAGATTGTCCCCGGCGTTCCTGATACTCGCCAGAATGTCCGGTTCCTCGATATTCATGTGGAAGGTGTCCAGCAACAGACCGAAATTGTCCATCCCGACCGTGTCTACCAGCCTGAGGCCCGCCGCCACCGTATTGATCAGATCGGTCTCGTAACGATTGATCGGCTCCAAGGCGAATCTGACACTGGTCTCCTTTCCGGCTACCACTTTGATGGCCTCCACCAGCCGGTCGTGGGCCGGTTGTTCAGCGGCCTGCGAGCCGGCCCGGCCCCGAATCAGCCCGATAATGACCAGTGCATCGAACCGGGCCGCCAAAGCGGCGTGGGAGCTGAGGCGCTCGATGGCCCGGTCACGGATGTTTTTGTCGGAGCTGGTCAGCGACAAACCCTCCTCGCCATAGGCCTGGCCGGTGCCGATGGCCGGCACAACTAGGTTGTGGGTGGTCACGGCTGCTTCCAGCGCTTCGAGGTCCAGCAGCGACGGGTCACGCACCGCCAACTCGACGCCGGCATACCCCAGGGCCGCGATCTTGGCGATATTTTGATCCAGCTCGCCTTGGTAAGCCAGGGCATTGAAAGCTGCCGGTTGCGTCGAGAGGACGATGCTCAGCTGCAAAGCTAAAGGCCCAGCTTGCGAATTGCGTAGATCGGACGCCAGCCATCGGTGAACGGCTCTTTGAGATAGGGCTCCATCTCGGCGGCGGTCCGCAGTGTGGTCTCCTCGATGGGGGGTAATTTGCCGGCGGGGAAAGCCTCCAGAATCTCATCGTTAACCAGGGTCAGGTATGACAAGATGGCGGCAATAACCCGCTTGGCTTTTTCCGCGGTGCCAAGAGTCGGGCGGCCCACTACGCCTTCAGGCACTGAAGCCACCTCAATGGGAAAATGCCCCTGCCCCTCGGACCATTTGCTGGGCCGGGCGAAGGGCTCCACGGCCTTATCAAAATGCCCGTCAGGCAGGTAGCCGTCCACCTTGGTCTCCTGGGCATACTGCATGGCCACATACTCCTTGGCCAGTAGCAGCAGCACCGAGGTCTCAGCTTCATCGGCGTGGAAGAAGTTATCCTCCCAATCACCGCCCCGGTCCTTGGTGCGGAAGAATTCCCGCACTGCCCGGTGCCAGTCGATCACTCGAAAGATACCGGGTAAGTTCCAGGTCTTCTGCAATTCCTGGATCGCCGCCTCCAACAGCCACTGGTGCCCGTGGTTGTTCACCAGCACGATCTTGCGGAAACCGTCGTTCCATAGCCCCACCATCACGTCGATCAGCAGGCGCTTGAGGACTTCGTCTTCCAAATGGATGGTGCCGGGCATCCCTATGTGGTGATGGGGATGGCCGCCGTAGTTCAACGGCGTCCAGACCAAATTGACCGGCGCCCCCTGCTTGGCAGTGTACCGGCGGACACCCTCCAGAATTTGGTAGACCATGAATGTGTCCATGCCGGTGACAGTATGGTCGCCATGCTGCTCGGTGCAGCCGATGGGTACGAACACGATATCATTTTTCTTCCGGTTTTCCACGACCTGGTGCCTGATGGTGGTCTGAATGTAGGTCCCGGGCTGGGCCAATTCGGAATGCGATGGGATGCCGTAATCGGCCAGGATTTGATCTATTTCCTGGTCGGTGGCCTCCCAGATTTTCTTTTTCATGCGACCAACCGCGGTATTTTCGAACCGCAGGTCATCCCGCTCGGTTTTAAGCCACTCAGTCATTCTGATACTCCTGTAAATGTGGGTTAATTGAAGTCCGTAATGGTTATTTTGGCCTCATCTCGGTCGGTTCGTAGCATCACCAGGTTCTCCTCGACTTCATCCAGGCCGATGCGCTTTGTGATTAGTGGCGAGACGTCCATTCCGGTAGCGATGGTGTTAATTACATTGGGGAAAGTACCGTGGCCGGAGTGCCCCTGAGCCCCGACAATACTGGCTCTGCGCACTTGGAACACTTCACCGGTGAGCGGGATTTTATCGTCAGCCCGCGCCACTACTACCACGGTGGTATTCAAGGCTGTGCCTTCCCAGATGATTTTTTCGATGTCCGGCCAGACCACGCTGGGTAGGCCGGTGGCCTCCAGGATGATCTTGGCTCCCACGCCTTTGGTAATATCCAACACCGCCTCCGGCACATTCACTTCCATTGGATCGATGGCATGGGTGGCCCCCAATTCGAGGGCCATTTTTCGGCGGGACTGGGAAGGTTCCGACAGGATCACCGCCCCGGCGCCGGACCGCCGCAGCACCGCACAGGCCGCCGCCCCGATAGGACCACCTCCCAGGATGACTACATTCTCGCCCGGGCGAATTCCGCCGCCGCGCTCAAGGACCGCGTTGTAAGCCACCGAGGTTGGTTCCACCAGACTCCCCAACTCAAACATCTTTTTCTCGCCATACCGTTCACGCAGTCCTTCCAGGCTCCAGAGGTACCTGGCGCTCACCGTAACATAGGCGGCATAGGAGCCATCGATGGAAAAACCGAGCTCCTCCAAACGCTCACAGTGGTTGGGATATCCGTCGGCACAGGGTTTGCACTGGCTACACCAGATCATCTCCTCGGCACAAACTGCCTCGCCGGCCTCAAACTGCCGGCCGGTACGCTTATTAATGGCCTCGGCACCCGCTTCGACAACTACACCCGAGAATTCATGTCCCAAGGTGGCTGGGAAGGCGGTCAACCCGGGATAGAAGATGTAGCCGTCGGAATCGCTCTGCAGCATGTGCACATCGCTACCACAAATCCCGCAAGCTTGTACCTTGATCAGCACTTCCTCCGGGCCCGGTGTGGGATTCTCTTTCTCCACTATTTCTATACGTGGATTGCGCCATACCTTACTACCCAGATAGGTTAGTTTTCCTTCGACATCTCTGGACCCAAGTTTGAATTCTGGTCTCGGATCCCACTCTGCGTTTAAACAAACTGTTTTCATTTTGGAATTCCTTGCATGGTTAAATTTATTTCGGTTCAGAATCTATTTCAGGGCCTTAACCGACGAACGCTCCACCAGGTTCGACTTTAGAATAATGCGTTGCGGTTCACTGTTTTCCCCTCGAATCCGGGAGAGAATCAATTTCAGGCTTTCCCGGCCCAACTCATAAATCGGCTGGAGCACGGTGGTCAGGGAGAAGGTTATAAACGGAAGATCATCATAGCCCACCAGTGAAATGTCACCCGGAATTTCAAGGCCCAAGTCCTGGGCCGCGGAGTAGATCAACTGCGCGATCCGATCATGCCCGGCAAAAATTGCAGTATACTTATTACGGCGCTCCAATAATGAGCCTACATGCTCCCGGTAATGTTCCTTTGAAAACGGACCGGCTTCCGATATAACAATCTCCGGGTCCAGTGGGATGCCATGCTTGGCCAGGGCGGCTTGATAGCCCTCGAGCCGCTCCCGTTCGGTACTGAAGAAACTGTTGAGAATGATGGCGATCCGTCGGTGTCCCATTTCAATCAAGTAGGTGGTGAGATCAAGGGCTCCCTGAAAGTTGTCTGTGGTCACAATATCAACGGCAATATCCGGAAGGGTCCGGTCGGCGAGCACCACCGGGATATTCCTTCTGGTGAATTTTTCGATAAGCCGGCGATTTTTTTTACTGGAACTGGCCGTCGGTATCAAAATTATGCCACTGACCTCTGCATCAATCAGGCGGTCGGCGTGCCGGTCTGCCTTAACATACGAGTCGTCGGTGTTGCACAGTATCAGGCTATGACTTTGCCGGGCCGCCTCGTCTCCGGCACCGCGTGCCAACTCAGGAGCATATCCGGTTCGGATATCCGGAATTAATATTCCAATAATGGTCCGTTTCCCATCATCCTTTTTCCGATCTAAAACGTAGGTCCCCAGTCCTCTGTGCCTGACCAGGTAACCGATATTGACTAAATTGCCTACTGCCTGCCGAATGGTGGCCCGGGCCAATCCGGTTAGCTGTACTAGTTCTTTCTCAGTCGGTACCCGGTCGTTAGGCCTGAATACTCCTTGGTCAATCTGTTCCATCAGCCAAGTCTGCAGCTGGAAATACTGAGGGATGGGGCTACTTTTATCGATGATCATTTTATTGAGCAGGTACTCGTATTGTCTATTTGTCTATACAATACTACTGCCACAGTACCTGCGCGTCAAGTATTAATTACTGCCCGGAGGTCTCCACCAGCAGCCCCGTGATGTTTTCCTCTCGCTGGCAGAGATCTCAAGGCTGCTGTAGTGCCGGATCTGCTGGTCATCATCCAGTTGATTCGGGCTGTGCTTGCCTCCATACCAACTGCATTTGAAACAGTCATTAGCCAGACCGTCAGGATAGGTATCGACACAGCCAAAACAGCTAGTTCCGATAATAGCTGCTTGATATTATTCCAACATAACCAATCCAATTTGAGACGTATTCCGGAATATGCCCAATCACCTAGAATACTATAACCACGAACGGTACAATGGCTCGTTGAAAAACTTAAAGCGGTTGAATTTCTATAAAGGACGAGGTTAGAAGATCCTGGAACGCGTGAATTAATCCTTGGAAACGCAGGATGCCTCTCTTAGTTTCTAGCCCCAAATGTCTAAAGAGCTTTGAACCGATACAGATATATTGATATCACACGCCAGCTGGCCGTACCCCCCCTTGATCGAAATTCAATAGATCATCGATGACCCATAATAAACATATCAAGCGTTGGAAGGCATGGCCCAAATGAGACGTTTTCCATGGAAAGTTGTGGAGGTTCTTTTGTTACTGACTCAATGCATAGGCAGCACCAATCTTGCTAAAGCACCCGCCCATAGTGCTATAGGAGAGAAATTCACCGAACTAACTAAGAGCACAGTCTATAATTTGGTTGGCGAAGTCGAAGTCAAGTTCGATACTTATCACACTCAGGGAATCTTGAAAATTGGAGAATACTATTACTTGAGCTCCGTCGAGGTAACGGAGGCTCGCAGAAGACTTGAACAACCGGATGAGGAAGGGTACTATCGAACGCCAGGAAAGGGCATTGGACATCTTTTTAAAATCGATGCCAACGGCAACCTTATAAAAGATTTGCAGCTGATTGATGAAGGGAGGTACCACCCAAGCGGAATCGATTTTGATGGCACCCACATTTGGATCGGATTGGCTGCCTACCGACCCCATAGTGAAGCCATAATATATAGGGTCGATGTTGACCAGATGGAGGCGGAGGAGATTTTCAGTGTGCAGGATCACATTGGGGGTCTGGTTTATGACCGGGACGCGAATCTTCTGTACGGGCTAAGCTGGGGATCGCGCAGAATTTATTGCTGGACACCGGAGGGCTCGGAGCAATATCGATACGACAATCCCAGCCATTATGTGGACTTTCAGGATGCCAAGTACGTTGGCGCCAACAAGATGATTGCCAGTGGGATGAATAAATTGGACTTTGGTACTGGTGGACTGGAAGATATCCGGGAGTTTGGCGGGATGGCCCTCATTGACTTGCCCACTGGGAAGATAGTCCACGAAGTACCTATCATGATCTACCAGGATGGTGAGACGGTGATGACACATAATCCCATGGATGTAGAAGTAACTGCTGGGCACTTAAATTTTTATTTTGCTCCAGAGGATAATAGAACTACCATTTATATTTATCAACCGCGCTAGTTGCTTGCTAATGGACTTAATAACTGGTTTTTTTCGCAGTATAGAAATCCCTCATTAGATCTTATACAGATATGGGGTACAGGTCACCATGTCCCTAGAATAGGAACACAAAATACCAATTGGCAATTCTAGACTCTTTATTTTCCAACTTTCAAATTTCAAATCCCATACCTTTTAGATAAAGTTCTTCTCTCACAATTGTGAATTACCTGAATTCCATTAAAGGTGGCACAGCTAACTGCCGCGCAATATCACTATTCCAGTGAACTAACATAGGAATACCAGTCAGCTCTATAGTTTCTAATAGATTATGATTTATTCTAATATTTGCATCCCCACGTAACTCCATAATTTTACCAGCCATCCTACCTGGACTAGCCAATGCTGTATCTGTCTCTGCCAAAATTGCAACCCCTTTCAGATACAGAAAATATCGAGCCCATGCCTGTGTGTCTTTTTTAACCCGCTTAGTCGATTCCAAACCCAGCTGCTTAGCTCGCTCTGATAAATAGTGATCACGCACTGCTGCTTTCAAAAACTGTGTAAGGGTATTTTGTAAATCCTCGGAACCTTTCGTTTTGAATTTAAAATTGTATCTCTTTATAATGTTCAGCACATCCTTACCTGTCCAGATAAAATCCGGCGTTTCTACTACAACCAGTTCTAAATTATAGTCAAGAGCAAAATGGTCTTCCTCCCCAATACCGGGTGTATGAGGGACTAATTTTTCTGAACTATTGCTATAATTCTTCTCAAGATATCTTGACACTTCAAGAAATCCAACAGCTCTTTGTTTTATCTTTAATTGTGTTAGCATTCTATCAACATATTCATTCGCTAACCGTTTTTCATTGCGTGCTTGGAGTACTTTTCTTACAGTTTGGC
The DNA here is from genome assembly GCA_965372015.1 of uncultured bacterium. Lineage (GTDB taxonomy): Bacteria > Fidelibacterota > Marinisomatia > SCGC-AAA003-L08 > TS1B11 > JACZSB01. Next base: position 8,846 of record CBDVAP010000099.1, read on the forward strand.
GCTTCGAAATAAACCCATATTCAGTTAAAATTGCGTCTTTTATTATTCCCTTTAGAGCAAATATCAGAAACACATTGTTTAATTGCACTATATCTGAGGATTCACCTAACTTCAATTGGTAGGCAATGTTTTCAATTTCAAGCGGTACCGTTCCATCTCCCCATTGAAATAATGTTCTTTTATAGCGTATGAAGGGGTTATTTGTTGATTCTTCCACCAACTTGTTAAATACTTTTCCTGAGTCAATTGATTTTCGCCACTTTTCTGCAATAGCTCGATTTTCAGTAAATATTGTCTCAATTGTTAATTCCTGAATTGCTTGCTGAATAGCCAGCTTGATATCTTCCGTATCGGGTTCCGCACGGTTCCTAATTTTCTCATAGAATAGTTCCCTAATAAGTGCTTGTTGCTTAACAAAATTCATTGCATCTTTGTAATCCGACGCAGACACCAAACCTTCTTTCTCAGCCCATTGACTCACAACCAGCTCATCAATCAATATATCCAAAACCCGTTTATTCAGTCCCTTCAATTTGTTAAATTCTGGTAGGAGCGTTAACTCTAATCGGTTCACCAATTCTTGTCTAGTAATTGCAATGCCATTCACACTAGCTACCATTTCAGGCGCTATTGGATCCTTATTTTCCGTACAACCAATTATTAAAAGAGGTGCAAATAGTTGGAGATTACGTAGATGCTTTAGAATAGACATTCTAAAATATTATATACTGTATTGCTCAATACTTAAGATTCATTCAATCAACTTAGTATTCAATGGGCTCCTTATTAAATAGGAATAAATATATGTTTTTCGTTTTCTTACTTGCTAAATCCTGGACCTGCTCTCAGAACACTATAGGCTGTTGTATTTCAAATTTATTTTATAGAGAGTAAGCGGAACGAAAGGTAGACACCATTAGAGGTACTGCTGCTGACAAGAATGTTTAGTTAATCGATCAGCACTTTCAAATTTTGCCCTAACATGCAAAATGAATGGGAAGCCTGGTGCTTAAACCCGGAGCTACATATTATGAAGGATTCCAGCACGGTTATTCTATTTCAGGGTTGTAAAAAAACAACTATTCAAATAAAGAAGACATATTAAAACTCTATAGCAATAGAGAATCTAGTCACGTTTATCAATCTCCCAAAGTCAGAGTAAGCATAGTCCAAAATGATTCTCGAGCCGTCCCCAAGATTAAGATTTATTCCTCCGCCGCCAGTAAATCCCTCCTCCGAATTATCCTTAAAAATGGAATTATAGCCTAGTCTGATTGCCGCATAATCATAAAACATGTATTCCATTCCTGCATTGACGCTTTCGGCGTTATCACTGGGATTGAAGGCCTCAATAGTGACTGTCATACGGCTGCTTCTGACTTTTAATATATCCATTGCAATTCCAGCTCTAAAAGCTAACGGTAAATCAAAACTGCCAGTCTGAAGTTCAGAAACAATTCTATCATTGCTACCGTCCTTATCGAGGGCCGGGTCTACTAGAATGATGAGGTCTCTACCCCTCATTTTCATTTTTTGCCCGAAATTCGTTATGGTGGCTCCAATTCGTAATCCGGAATAATTAGTAATAAAGAGCGTTCCCACGTCAAAACCAAAGGCATTAGCCGATTCATTATAAATTTGAGAGCGCACAAATTTTCCGTTAAACCCAATGGAAAAACGATCGGTAAGATTAATGGCGTAAGTCAAGCCTAGCGATAAATCTCCCGCGCTAAAGAATTCCCCCGTACCCTCCGGATCTTCGATAGTCCGTATTTCCATATCGTCATGGGTTAAAGAAGTGATGTTAAGACCGAGGGCGCCAAAGCGACTTAAAGGAATTAACATTGCTCCCCAGTCAAATCTCGTGTCAGCTATCAATTCGGCATGCATAAGAGCAACTTGCCACTTTTGCAATCGAGAAATACCCGCAGGGTTCCAATAGATAGCTGTAAGATCATTGGAAACGGCAACAAATGCTCCTCCCATAGCTGCGGCCCGGGCACCAATATCAATGCCAAGAAAGGCCGCGCTACTTGTTCCCACTTTGGTAATATCTTGATTATAAACTGGATTCACAATAACCAAAGTGGTCAAAAAGTAAATTAACGAAATCCTACTCAACACACGCTCCCTGGCAGAGTGGATATATCCCATTTTATATACTGCGCCCATCAGGTGTTTAGGCCCATTTGTTCGTTATGATTCACTTAATTATTGCGAACTTTCCGATTTTTTCTCCTAGTCCCTTAGCATATACGTGATATACATAGATGCCAAATGCCACGTCTAAACCCTCCCTGGTCCTTAAGTCCCAGGAAGAGGTTGAGTTTTCAATGGAACTCTCATGTTCAATCACATCAACCAGATCACCTCTGATAGTATAGATTCGGATGGTAGCATATTGTGGCAAATGGATAAAATCAATCCGCCGCTCGCCCCGACTCCCTATGCCGGCTGAAGTTGTCTGCTTTCGCTCCCATGAGGCCACTGCAATGTAGG
>CBDVAP010000100.1:0-11323 GCA_965372015.1 uncultured bacterium
ATGATGATGCCGGAGCTGGCCCTCTCCATTTTCCCGGCCTGGTTCGCCGGTATCCTGATCAGCGGCGCCCTGGCGGCCATGATGTCCACCGCGGATTCCCAGCTGCTGGTGACCACCTCAGCAGTGTCGGAGGACGTGTATCACCAGCTGGTGGACCCGGCGGCGGACCAGAAGAAACTGGTGCTGGTGTCCCGGATTGCCACCCTGGTGATCGGGGCGGCGGCTATCGCCCTGGCCCAGCTGCCCCGCAGCGTATTCGACAAGGTGCTTTTCGCCTGGGGCGGACTGGGGGCGGCCTTTGGTCCGGCGCTGGTGTTGAGCCTGTGGTGGCCACGGACCACCCGCAACGGGGTGCTGGCAGGCATGTTGACCGGCTTCTTTACGGTGGTTATCTGGGATAACATCCCCTGGGGCGGCGCACTGTACTCGCTGGTGCCCGGTTTTCTGGTGGCCCTGCTGGTGAACGTGGTGATCAGCCTGGCGGAGAGCAGGCGCCCTCAGATGTCTGAGAGGCACTAGAACCGTGGGCAAACCAACATACCGGGCAGCTTTGCAAGCCGTTCAGGATGGAAAGGTAGAACCGGTGTACCTGCTGGCGGGCGGCGACGCTTTCCTCGAGGACCATTTTATTTCCCAGGCGGTGCTGCGCTATTTACCAGCGGACGGCCGCAAGCAGATCTATTCCCTGGAGGACGATAGGGCGGAGGAAGTTTTGGCGGAACTAGGGGCCTATGGACTGTTTCAGAGCAAGCAACTGCTGGTGGTGCGCCAGGCCCAGCGGGTGAGCGGTAAGGCCCGGGATGAGCTGTTGGCCTATGTGGTGGCGCCGGCGGAAGATAAATGCCTGCTGTTGGTGCTGGAGGATTACCTGCCCGGCAAGGGGCTTCATAAACGCCTGGCCTCAGCCGTGGCGGTGGTCGACACCCGGCCGCCGTTCCCGGACCAGATGCGGACCTGGGCCGTTGATTATGCCCGTGGCAACGGGCACCGGCTGGACCCCGAAGCGTTGGATATCCTGATGGAGTACGTCGGTGATTCAGTGGGTCATGTGGTTAGTGAACTGGACAAGCTGTTCATTGCCTTAGACGAGGGCGCCGTTGTCGACCCGGGCACGGTGGAGGCCCAGGTGGGAGCGGATCGCAGACACCAGCTGTGGCACTTGCAGCAGGCGCTGGCCCAGCGGGATTCCCCCCGGTCGCTGGCAATATTGGTTTCGCTGCTCAGGCACGGTGTCCGACCGCCTCCGATCATCAGCGGTATCGCCGCCCTATTCAGCCAATTGCTTTATCTCCAGTCCCATACTACCGCATCGAAGGTCTATACGGGTCTGAATAAGGTGCTGAGCGCAGAAATTGGGGCGATGGGACGACGGTATACCCCGGGGGATACCGCCCGGGTGCTGCGGGCTCTGCTGGCCGCCGACGTGACTTTGAAATCGATGGCTGTAGATGCGGAAGCCGTACTGATCGCCCTGATAACCGCTATTTGCAGAGGAAAGGTTTGAACAGCCACGAATATACCGACGAGGAGCTGATCACCCAGTTTCAGGCGGGCAACGAGAATGCTTACCTGGATCTGGTGGAGCGATTTAAAGACCGGCTGTTTTCGTTCATCTACCGGTTCGTGGGGGATACGGCCCTGGCGGAGGATCTTTTGCAGGATACGTTAGTGAAAGTATACACACACAAGCACTCCTATCGGGAGATCGCCCGGTTTTCCACCTGGATTTATACCATTGCCGGGAATCTGGCCCGCACCGAGTTGCGCAAGCGCCGTAGACGGGCCACCTTCAGCATGAGCGCTTTGGGTATGGGGGGACGGGACATGGAAGTGCCCTCGACCGACTACACGCCCACCAAACTTCACGAGGGGGCCCAGACGGAGCAAGCCATCCAGCGGGCACTGGCCCAATTGCCGCTGCACTTCCGTACTGTGGTTATTTTACGGGATGTTCAGGAACTTTCTTATGATGAGATAAGTAAAATTATGAAAATTCCCTTGGGTACAGTGAAATCCCGAGTAAACCGGGCGCGCTTGCGGCTGCAGGAGATACTTTCGAACCTCGATGAAAGCAGGAGAACTAAAGGTTGAATGGATTGTTCTGATTTTCGCGTATTAGCATCAGCATATTTGGATTACGATTTATCTTTCGCCGAGCAAAAATCGTTTCTGCGGCACCTGGAGGATTGCGAGCCCTGTGCCCGTATTCTGGCGCAAATGCAGAAAATCCAACTGCACCTGAAGCATGATGCCTCCGTGTTACTGTCACCCGACTTTGTAGCCCGGTTGCAGGAACGACTGCGGACGGACCTGGCCCGGCGGCCGGCATGGTGGCGCCAGTTATTCGAACCGGGCGTCCGGGGTTTCTCTCCCGCCTCCATGGGAGGGCTGGCAGTCGCGGCGATGGCTATGCTGGCTATCAGTCTGAGCCTGTTCCACCAGGAAACGGCACCCTTGGTGGAGCCGGTCGGTCATTCGCTGCAGGCTGGTCCCGCACTTAAGCTTATCCCTTCACTACCTGGAAAAATAAACTCCGCCGGGGTAGCCGACGTCAGTGCCGGGACCGATTCCCTGCTGGAACGGCGAGACTCTTCCCGCCGCGATTTCTCCCGCCAGATGAAATATGTCAGTCAAGCTGGGCGACCATAAATTGGGGTCGAATACCTAACTCCCCAGCGATAAATTACCCCCGATCATAGAGGCCATACGGTAATGGATGGATGTAAATTCGGCGCACGGTGACAGGGGTGCGTAAATATCGGTCTATCTACTTGATGATTAGGGGCCTGCCCGGCCGGGCCACTGAACGCTGAGACATGTCCAAGGAGCAGAAGACCCCCGTACCAGAGCATGGCGATTCAGCACAGCAGATTATGGCTCTGGAAGATCTGCTGGCCGGCGCCACCAGGATCGATATTACCGAGGATCCCGACCAGGTGCTGGGTGCTCTAGTGACGGCGGCCGGTAAGACGCTGGATTTCGACCGTCTGACGATTTCACTGCCTTCCGGCCACCTGTCGGATGACCTCCGGATAGCCCTGGTCACGGGGCGGGAGGATAAATTCGCCAAGGGCCGGGAATACTCCGCCGCCGGCATGTGGCATGGTGAGGTCTACCTGCGGGCCCAAGGGTTGATTATCGGTAACGGTCAAGCCGGGTTTCAAGGTCGCTTCGAAGCGGACGACTTGCGCGACGTCTGGGTAAAATCATTTATGGGAGTGCCGATTATCGAAGCTGGCCGGCCCCGGGGCACGCTAGCGTTGGAAAGCGCCGGAGCACAGCACTATGGACCGGATGATCTCAAGCGGCTGACCGCCATCGCCGGTGTATTTGGCACGGCCTACTGGTGGGCGCGTCGCTATCACCGCGAGCATGCCAACGCCACGATGGACGGATTGACTCAGATGCTGAATCACCGGTCTTTCATGATACGGCTGGAGGAGGAACTGGAGCGTAATACACGCTACGGAGACCCCATGACCTTGTTGATGCTCGATCTGGATAATTTCAAGAAAACTAACGACCGGTACGGGCATCCGCATGGCGATTTCGTCCTGGCCCGGATTGCGCAGCTGATTCGGTCCAGTATCCGCATGACCGATGTGCCCGGGCGGTTGGGCGGCGAGGAATTCGGTGTGATCATAATCAACGCCAGCAAGCATATCAGCCGCTCTACCGCCGATCGGATTAGATCATCTATCGCCGAGCACCTGTTCATCAATGACGGCTTAGAGAGCCGTATGACCGCCAGTATCGGGATGGCGGAATATCCCACCGATGGGCATGACATCAAGGAGATGCTGCGGAAGTCCGATGAAGCCATGTACGCGATCAAGCTCCGCGGCGGGAATGGAGTAATTTCATATTCCAGGCAACTGGAGGAACAGAAAGAGGTTAAACATGGCTAAGGCGCAAAAAACATTCGCCAGCAAAGCCACAAAAGGCGAAGCAAAAGCCGAGAAGCGTCAGATCAGGTTGATCAGGAGCATTGCGGACCCGAATACCGGGACGGTGAAATACCTGGACCGCATGGTGAGCGTTCCCGGCGACGAGAATCTGGATTCTCATCTGGCAAAATTGATGGAAGACAAGCCCTGAGGCCACCGGTTGCCGGCCACGGAGCCGCCACTATCCGGGACCGGGTCAAACGGTTTTTCACCCACAACGACCCCAATAATGCTGCGGCCCATAACCAGCTGGTTTTCCCGCAGGCAGCTACTATTGGGTATATTGTCGATCTGGATGTAATTTGACGCTCGCTGTCCCTGTGCCGGTGGGTTTAGAGGAGGAATTTTTATGCCCGCACGCCATCTGTTTACTTCTGAATCAGTTACAGAGGGCCATCCGGATAAAGTCTGCGATCAGATATCAGATGCTATTCTGGATAAAATCCTTGCCGAGGATCCACAAGGCCGGGTGGCCTGTGAGACTCTGGCCACCACCGGCCTGATCCTGGTCTCAGGAGAGATCACCACTAATACTTACGTCGACATTCCCAGCGTTGTCCGCCAAACGTTGATGGATATCGGTTATACCAAGGCTATCTATGGCATCAGCGCCACTCAGGCGGCAGTGCTCACCAGCATCGATGAGCAGAGCCCGGAAATATCCCAGGGTGTGGACGAATCCCAGGGGCACGAGCAGGGAGCCGGGGACCAGGGGTTGATGTTCGGGTTTGCCTGCCGTGAAACCGAATCGCTGATGCCCTTACCGATCATGCTGGCCCACAATATCACCCGGCGGTTGGCTCAGGTGCGAAAGTCCCAAGAACTGGCCTGGCTGCGCCCTGACGGCAAGTCCCAGGTAACGGTGGAATATGAAGGGACCAAACCGGTTGCTGTCCAGAAAGTGGTGGTGGCCACCCAGCACGACGATATGAGTGAGTCCTATCCCAATCATTCCCATGAGCACGATTTCATCACCAAGGAAGTGGTTAAGCACGTGATCCTGCCGGTGCTGGTGGAGAGCGGAATAAAGTTCAACGACCATTTCATCGTCAACGGCACCGGGCGATTCGTTCATGGCGGGCCCCAGGCCGATACCGGTCTGACCGGGCGCAAGATCATCGTCGATACTTATGGGGGCTATGCCCGGCATGGTGGAGGGGCCTTTTCCGGCAAGGACCCTTCGAAAGTGGATCGCTCCGCGGCTTACATGGCCCGCTACCTGGCCAAGAATATCGTGGGGGCCGAGTTGGCTGAGCGCTGCGAGGTGCAGCTGGCCTATAGTATCGGGGTGGCCGAGCCGCTGTCGGTCAGCGCGGACACCTTTGGCACCGGCCGGCTACCGGATCACCAGCTGGCAGAGATCATTGTCAAAGAGTTCCCCCTGAAACCGTTGGATATAATCAAGCACCTGGACTTGTTGCGGCCGATCTACCGTCAGACCGCCACCTACGGGCACTTTGGCCGGGAAGAGAAAGATTTTACCTGGGAGCGGCTGGATAAGGTACCGGATCTAGTCAAGTACCTGAAATAGGCACAGGAAAATTTTGCCGAACGTGTCGCGGCACACATACTTTGAATTGCTTTTCCCTTAATCTTGCCCGAGATTGGAAGCCGGGCCGGCTGATTGCAAGGATGCGGCTCGGTGGAGCAGAAATTTGATGAGAAGGATAAACCATATCGTCCGCTTTCGGGGAGTGTTACCGGGGGCGTTGTTGGCGGTGGCCATACTGGTGGGAGCCTGTGATTTCAAGCTGCTGGAATCTCCGGAAATGCCTCGCTGGGGGGTCTCGATCACCCTGCCGCTGATCAACCAGAACTACCCGTTCACCAACGTAGCCGACAGTGTGACTATCTTCGAGGATTCTGCCTCGAATGAACTCCAGATCGAGTTTAGCGATTCCCTCCAAAAGACCACCATCAGCGGGAGCTATTTGTATGTCGACCTGCCGGCCTCGGCCGAAAATCCCGATCCGGTCAATATGTCCGTCGACGCACCCACTGCCAGCGGTTTCACTGCCTTGGAGGAGACCGTCACCGTGGTGATTGCCCTCGACGAAATGCTGGCGTCCTCAGGCTCCTTCCCCGGACTCACCTTCCCCCAATTGATTGACTTTAACATCGATTCATCAACCTGGAACAAAATACTGACCCTCCCGCCGGTTTCGCCCATGGAACAGTCAGTGGATTCGATCGAGGCAGTAAACGTTAATGACCTCCTTCCACCCGGTGGCATCATCAAGGATGTGCGCTTCGTCGTGCTCTCCGATTCGGGCGGGGTCAATAAGTTCATCAGCTCAGTAACCAACCGTGATTTTCCCACCCGGGTCGACTCCATTCGCATTCAGCTCTCTTCCAACCCACTGGACGTCACCCATTCGCGGGCCACCCTGAACCCGGGGGAAACCTATTACGACTCCACCGATCTGAAATCCCGACGGATGGGTACCGAGTTCTCCTTCGGAGTCAGAATGCTATTGCCCAGGGTTAACACCGCAGATGTGACCATTGCCGCCAATACTGATCCAGCTATCGAGCTCACGATCAGGCTGGGTGTCGCCGGGCTGGACAGCCTGGGGGTTACCACGGCCGACACCACCTTGGACCCCGGCGATCTACCCTCCCTGGCCCTGCCGACGGATGTCATGATTACCGAGGGCGTTTTCAAAGATACGACGGACGCGAATTTGAACCGTATCCTGTTATCGGGGCTCTGGAGCACTTTCCCCTTTGAAATGGAATTCCAGGTTTTATTCCCCAACTTCGCCAATACCTCAACGGGCCAGAAAATATCTTTCGGGCCTTATGCCCTCCTCCCGAACCAGGCCGCCATCTCCGATACGGCCCTGCTCAGTGGGCATAAATTCTATAACCCGGCGGATACCACTCAACCTATCGATGCCTTCGTTTACCAGGTTGATGTGCGAGTGCTGGAGCAGGATATAGTGCTGTCCCTGGCTGGTAATGGTTCCTGGGCTTTCAATGCCGGCTTCGGGATGAAAGATTTCTGGTTTGAGAGTATCAGTGGGATTTTCGACATCACCTTTCCCACGGCGGACACCCAGATTGACAATATACCGAAAGGTTTCGCCGGCTTCCAATTCGATCGCCTGGAAATGAAGTTGTATCTATATAACACTATCCAATTGCCCGTCTTTCTGGACATGATGATGCTGGGGCTCACAGAACGGGGAGACACCGGTTATGTCCCCATTCTCTCGGAGCTCAATGTACCCGATTCCGACGGGGATACTGCTTACACCCTTATTATTATGGACAAGGTGTCGGCCAGAACATATTGGGCTGACCTGGTCGACTTTTCCGACACTGTCAACCACATACCTAACACACTCCCTTCCATCAATCCCAAGGGAATGTCGATTGTTGAAATGCTGAATATGGCCCCGGATACTCTCAAAGTTGGTGGCTCAGCGGTTGTAAAAGGTGAGGGCAGCATTGCCGCGGGCCGGGCGGTGTGGGGCGAGTTCGAGCTGATCGCACCCTTCGCCTTCATCATACCTTACACCATCACTTTTCTCCCGGCGCCCGCCACCCCGGTGGCGCCCATGGACTCATCCACCCGTGAGCAGATTCAGACGGCGCTGTTGTCCGCCAGCTTGACTTCCAGGGTGACCAGCAATTTCCCCATCGCCGGCAATATCGACATGTTGGTGTCGGACTCCACTCTGTTCCCCTTGGCCTTTGACGAGCTGGACCAGTTGACCGCCGGCATTCCGGAAACCGTTTATACGACCTACGATACAGCTATCTATACTTCCTTGACGGACGCCCTGGAGGCCGACTCGATCATGGGGATATCCCACATTGTCTATTATCCCGAGAGCAGTATCGCCGGCCAGGCTACGGCCCGGTCCGACATCCGAGCCACCCGGGTGGAGTTCTTCACCAGCGGCAACGACTCGGTACCGGCCTTCTGGGTGGGACGCCTGTTCGATATGGAAATCCCCGCGGCGGGGGTTGACGACACCTGGGGCCATGTAGACCCTGACAAGGCGGGTGACACCACCCAGGTAATCTCCCTGGACGCCGAGCGGGTTCAATGGTTGACTTCCGATAAAACAGTCTATGTGAAGCCGATGATCTCCTTTTACAAGACCGACGGCGCGCGCACAGTGCAATCGACCAACAGCATCGATTTCGCCGCCTACGTCACCTTTGAGATGTCCAGCGATATACTGGTACCGCCCACCGATAAGGATACTACCCAGGTTACAGCGGGATCGATTGCATCCGATTCAGTGGCGGTGGGCAGCACAATTTCCATCGGTTTGGATAATGTCTTCAGCCATATTGACGGTCAGACTCCGGTGAAGGATATGGAGCTGGACGCGGTGAGCAATCATACCGGGGTGGCTTCGGTGGACGTGGCCCCCGATACCCTGGACACGGATAAGCGCCGGGTATACATCACCGGTAAAGGTGTCGGTGCGGCCAAGATTACCGTCACGGCCGACAATGATCCCCAGGACCAGGCCGACCCGGTGACTGTTTCATTCTATATCACCGTTTACCAGGACACCTCTTCCGGTCCGGGGCTGAATCCGGCCGGTGAGCCCCTGTTCCGCGACGGACGGCAATCCAGCTCCCACTTTACTACCTGGCCTCCTAAGGAGCGGCGTTGATCTTTTCCCGGAAAACAGCGGTCGCGATCCTGCTTCTGTGGGCTACGGTGGCCTCCAGCCTGCTCACCGCCCAGGAACCGCTGGCAGACGCCCGGGCTCTGGCCCTGGGAGGCGCCATGGTCAGCACCGCCGAGGGCATTCATGCCGTAGGCTACAACCCCGCCCGGTTGGCGTTCTCAGAGAAAAACTTCAGCATGAACCTGGGGGGATTCACTTTTGGGATGGCCAACAATATGCTCTCGGTGAACAACTACAATAAAATCAACGGCGCCGATTTCATCGACCCCATTTCTGCTGATTATGTTGACAAGCAGGAATTCATAGACAGCATCGATCCTGCCGGCTGGAAGCTGACCACCACCCTGCACTTGCCCATCCCCGGTCTCAACTGGGCCCACGGTACAACCGCCTATTCCAGTGAGATGCTCATTTACGGCGCTTTTGGCTTACCCAAAGGCTTCTTCGAACTAATGCTCGAGGGTAACCGGATAGATCAGGAACTGAATATCGATCTGAATGAGGAGATGATCGGTGTCAACGAGTGGGGCTTCAGTTTTGCTATCCCCAGCGGCAATGTAGCCTTCGGGGTCACCTTGAAATATCTGCAGGGCTTGTTCTACCTGGGGGTAGATCCCGACTCCAGTTACGGCACTTTTATAACTGATATCGACGGGCTGCACGGTAAGGGGCGCTATCTGTTCCGGCAGGCCGTGGGGGGTAGCGGGTTCGGCGTGGATGTGGGTTTTGCCACCGGGGATATGAACGGCTACCAGGCGGGTTTCGCTCTGATCAACGCCGTTGGGCGCATCCGCTGGCAGGGGCCATCCATCACCAAGGACCTGCTGGGCGACGTATTGCAGGAGATGATGCCCTGGGGGGAGAATGAATACTTCCTCTACACTTTCGAGGCCCGGGACGTGACTTTCATGGAGCTGCAGGAAGGCACACCGCTGGACAGTCTGTTCCTCCGGGAGAGTTATACCGTTTACGAAACCGCCGATTCCGGGCTAGTGCGCTCGGAAGGCCGGGAGGCTGGAGATTACAATCTCCGCCCCTTCTCGACCGACTATCCCTCCATTTTCCGGATGGGTGGTTCCAAGATGTTCGAAGGTGTGGGCCGGGTGTCGGTGGACCTGACCACCAATTTTCAAAACAGCCTGTGGGCCATGCGGGGTTGGCATCTGGCTATGGGGTTGGAGCTGCTGGCGCCGCCCAGTTTCCCCGTGCGGATGGGTCTGCGTTACGGCGGTAAGGATTCCAGCCAGCTGGGAATCGGCTTTGGTATCCACAAAGGACCGCTCCATTTCGACTTCGCGATGGCCTTCAATAACGGGTTGCTGATTCACACTGCCCGCGGCATGAGCCTGGCCCTGGGCCTGACCCTGGTGCGCTAACCGGTTAATTTTTGCGCTTCAGCTGCGCTGCCTGAGCAACAGGTAAAATCCCAACCCCAAGAAAATGATATTGGGTAGCCAGGCCGAAGCCCAGGGCTCCAGCACACCCTGTTTTCCCAACGATTTCCCCAGCATGATGGCCACGTAATAGCCGAAGATGACAAAGATGCTCATTCCGGCGCCGAACGCCAGGCTGGCCCGCGGCCGGCCCACGCTCAGGGGCAGGCCGAACAGCACCATGATAAAGCCGGTACAGGCGAAGGCCACCTTGAAGTGCAGGTTCACCACCCAGCGGGTGGGATCCACGCCGTTACGGATCAGTTGCGCCACAAAATCGCGCAATTCCCCATAGCGCATCTCCTCCGGCGTGACCGCCATTTTCATTAGGTCAAGCGGCGTGATGGCCAGGCTTATGAGGGTATCGACGCCTTGCCGGGTATGAATAGAGGTATCGGCGGGGTTTCGGAAGGAGCGGTATACATAATTCGAGGCGTGCCACATGCCGCGCTCCTCATCCCATTTCAGCACGTTAAAATCGATACGCTCCACCAACCGCCCCTGGCTGTACCGCTGCAGATAAACCCCTTTGGCCTGCTGGTTACGGTAGTCGAAACGGTCGATGGCCAAGGTTTCATTGGCCGAATGTTGCAGGAATATGTTCTGTTTGAGCACCTTGTGCTTGCGGCGGTATTGGCGGGTCAGGAACTGGCTCTGCATATCCGCCTTCTTGCGCATCCCGGTGGATACCAGCAAATCATCGAAAAAGAAGGAGCCCGTTGAGATCAGCGCGCCGGCCAGCAGCAACGAAGCTCCGATGCGGCGGATGCTCAACCCCGAAGACTTCATGGCGGTGATCTCGTTGCGTTTGTGCAACATGCCCATGGAAAAGAAAGTGGCCAGCAGGGTTGCCATGGGGATGGCGTAGCTGATGAACTGGGGTAAAGTATACAGGTAATAGGCCGCCACCGCCTGGCGGGGCATTTTGGCGTCGATATAGTGGTCCAGGTTTTCCACTATATCCACCACCAGAAACACGATGACGAACGCCAGCAGGGAACCGGCCAGGATACCCAGGAAACGGCGAAGAATATATTGATCCAGCAGTTTAACCATCAGGTGGAAGATACGAACATTTTCGCTGGATCACTACGGGACATTTGGCTCGGCCGGCGGGGCGCATCGCTCAAATTAAATGTTACCGAAGGGTATTTGAGAAGTGGTCGTTGCCCCATAATCTATGTAACCGAAAAATGGAGAAGCACGAGGTCATTTCTAGCCTCCCTGTGTCTCCGATCCAATTTGTCGCCACAGGCGGCAACCGCGAACTATATGTCTGAGTTCC
>CBDVAP010000101.1:0-11287 GCA_965372015.1 uncultured bacterium
ACCTGGATGGGGACGGCGACATCGACCTGGCGGTGGCAAATTGGAATAACGAAAATGTGTCAGTGCTGCTGAATAACGGTTCCGGCACCTTTGCCGACACCGTGAATTATAGTGTGGGGAATTACCCCATTTCTATTACCGCCGCCGACCTGGATGGGGATGGGGACACCGACCTGGCTGTGACAAGTATTAGTAACAACAACGTGTCAATACTGCTGAATAACGGCTCGGGGAGTTTTGCCTCCGCCATGAATTTTGACGCGGGGGATGGCCCTCTTTCCATCACCGCTGCTGACCTGGATGGGGACGGCGACACCGATCTGGCGGTAGCGAATTGGAATAACGACAACGTGTCGGTACTGCTGAATAACGGTTCCGGGACCTTTGCCGACACCGCGAATTATAGTGTGGGGCATTACCCCATTTCTATTACTGCCGCCGACCTGGATGGCGATGGGGACATTGACCTGGCGGTGACAAGTATTAGTAACAACAACGTGTCTGTGCTGCTGAATAGCGGTTCGGGCAGTTACGTTGCCGCCGTGAGTTATGGTGTGGGGAATTATCCCATTTCTATCACCGCCGCCGACCTGGATGGGGATGGGGACACCGACCTGGCCGTGGCGAACTATCATAGCGACAACGTGTCGGTGCTCCTGAATTACGGTTCCGGTACCTTTGCCGACATCGTGAATTATGGCGTGGGGTACTACCCTACTTCCGTCACCTCCGCTGATTTGGATGGGGATGGTGACACCGACCTGGCAGTGACGACTAGGGTTGTTGAAGCCCACCATAGCGGCTACGTGTCTGTGCTGCTGAACAACGGCTCGGGCAGTTATACTACCACCGTGAATTGCAGTTATACCACCGCCGTGAATTATGGAGTGGGGATTGAGCCCTATAGCGTCACCACCGCCGACCTGGATGGGGACGGATACAGCGACCTGGCCGTGGCGAATTGGGAAAGTGATAACGTGTCGGTGCTAATGAATGCTGATTTTCCTCCTACCGCTCCCTGCAGCCTGTCTGTGACCGATTCCTTCAACGGCGCCGTTACTCTAATCTGGACTCAAAATTCCGAGACAGATCTCCTGCGCTACCGGGTTTACTGGGACACCACAACCGCACCAACGAATGTGCGCGACAGCACAGCCGGCGCCACCGATACCACCATCACCATCGGCGGCCTGGTGAATGGAACCGCCTATTATTTCCGGGTAACGGTAGTTGATACCACCTTGAATGAAAGTGGTTACTCGGATGAAGTAAGCGCCACGCCAACTGACTTGGTGGCTTACTACCCTTTCAACGCCAATGCCAATGACGAGAGTGGAAACGGGAATAATGGTACTTTGATTGGAGACACTTACTTCATTGTGGACCGTTTTGGCAATGAAGGAAGCGCATTATCACTTACTGGAACGGGCTATGTTGAACTGCCAGATGGGGCAATACTTGATAGCAGCACGCAGGCGACATTTGCCACCTGGCTAAACACTAAAGCAACGGATACACAGTCGCAGGTCGTAATTGGAAGTGGTGATTCGAGAGGTGGCCTGGACCCGTTTATGATAAAGATAAGGAACAACCAAGTAGAGTACATTGAATTTCTAAACACAAGAAACAACGATCATATCAGACTTTCATCATCCGATGTCAGCTTTGTTTTTAACAATGATGAATGGTATCACTTATCATCGGTATTATCAACAACCCCCAGTGGTTCAAAACTCGAAGTCTTCGTCAACGGCTCTCTCGTAGCTGATACTACATTGACCGATACCATATTAATCAGATACGATGTCCCCATGGCAACCTTCATCGGCTCGATTCACGGTTTACATCCCTGGATAGGTTATTTGGATGACATCCGCATCTACAACCACGCCCTGGCCCAAGCTGAGATCGACTCCCTCTATCAGCTAGGTGGCTGGCTGGGTATCGCTAACAAGGAAGGGCAGGGAATGCCTACCGATTTCGCCCTCCACCCGGCCTACCCCAACCCCTTCAATCCCACCACAACCATCCGGTTCGACCTGCCGGTAGCTACCGATGTACACCTGGCAGTCTACGACCTGCTGGGCCGGGAGGTGGCGCGGCTGGTTGACGGGCGCCTGGAGGCTGGCTATCACCAACAGGTCTGGAACGGCCGGGACCGCAATGGACGGGAAGTACCGACCGGCATCTATTTCGTGCTGGTTGTGACGCCGGAGTTCAGGGAAAGCATTAAGACGCTGCTATTAAAATAGTTGGACGCATAGTCCCACCAAAGGCGGGGGTGTTGTTAAAGTAAGCGTCAGAACGGGACGGGTGTAATGCATTACACCCCTGCGGGTTGATCGCCAACGGCGGGGTTTGGATTAAGAAGCCAAAAACTAGAAATTCGTAACTCGTAACCTTGGCCTGAGCTTGTCGAAGGCTCGTAACTTTAAACCTATGGGAAACATCACCCTGGCGATAATCAAGCCGGACGCCGTGGCAGCCGGGAATGCGGGGAAAATAATCGACCGTATTATGCAAACCGGATTTAAAATCCGGGCCAGCCGGATCATCCATATGACCAGGGCCCAGGCGGAGGATTTCTACGCGGTCCACCAGGGGCGGCCATTCTACGACGAGCTGACTGCTTTCATGTCCTCTGCGCCGGCCATGCCGCTAGTACTGGAAAAAGCCGGAGCGGTGGAAGAATTCCGTAAATTGATCGGCGCCACCGATCCCGCGGAGGCGGAAAATGGTACGATCCGCAAGGATTTTGCAAAAAATAAGGGCGAAAATGCGGTGCACGGCTCCGATTCGGAAGAAAACGCACAGAAAGAGGTTGCATTCTTTTTTGCACAGGCGGATATTTTGGGTAACTTCTAGTATCCTAGAGGACTAATAACCTATGCGCCACACCAAGATTCTATCCGCTTTGATGTTGCTGATCTGGTCGGGCTGTCAGTACCTGCCCTGGGGCAAGGGCGACGCCAAGCCAATTTTTGTCGGTGAACCGGAGACCATTATCGTTCAACCGCCGGAGGACGCTTTCGACGTTACCTACCGCTGGTCGATCATCGATCTGCCCGACGAGAGCCTGCTGGTACCGGACTTCTCCTCCTCCTCCAACGTGTTCACATTTACAGCCGATGTGGAAGGTGGATTCGCATTTGCGGTGTCCGTGGAATCGTACGGTGAGGATGTGGCCGAGCACGTCTTGCGGTTCCACGCCATGGAGGATACATCCCTGGTGCCGCGGCAGAGGGAGGAGGAACTCAGCGAGGCTGCCACCCCCCCGGCGGTGGGAGTAACACCGGTACCGACACCACCGGTGACCCGGCAACCTGTACCGGCCGTGAAAATCACGCCGATGCCGTCGCCGGCTGCCAAGCCCCGGACCACCCGTGCCAAGCCCAAACCCCGGCGTACAGTATCCAAAGACGCCGTAGCGGGTCATTACACCGTCCAGGTGAGCAGTTGGAAAACCGCCAAGCAGGCCCAATCCATTCGCCAAGCCTTGGTGACTCAGGGCTATGATGCCTATATCCAACGGGTTTGGCTGGAAAACCGCCAGGAGGTCTGGTGGCGGGTACGAGTGGGTGATTACAAATCTATCCAGACCGCCAAGAAAATGCGTGACGAACTCTTGCCCTCCCACAACACTGTCTGGGTGGATAACGTGCGTAAGGAGCACCTGGAGCAGGCCCAGTAGGAAGCTGGCGCAGGCCCGCTGGAGGGTCCTACTGATTCTGGGGCCGCGATGGCGGCCAGCCGCCAAGGATTGGGCCTTAGGGCCAAGGCAAAGTCACCGCAGTTCTACCCACCACTGAAAAGTGATTGTATGACCGCCGTGGCGGACTGCCGGGTCTAAATGGTTATTGTGCCAGCTCGAGCGTAGTTTTAATTTTAGTGCTCATGAAAATTCTCCCGGGTGATTTACTGGACGGGAACGGGTCCAGGTGCTATCAGGAAACGCTTTCCGACCTGGGCCTGGAGGTCTGGGGGGATTCCCGCACACCGGTCGTTATCAATCTGGATCGGCGGGAGCAGGGTGATGACCTTTTCCTGAGCGGAAAGGTGTGTACCACGCTGACCTTACCCTGTGACCGGTGTTTGGCGGAGGCCCGTCTGCCGGTGGAAGGTAGTCTCGCTCTGTGGCTGCTGACAGCGGAGCGGCCGGAACTGGACCCTGCGGAACAGGATTTGATTATATTGGCGCCCGGACAGCGCGAAGTGGATCTGTCCGGCCTCCTGATCGAGAGTATCAGGCTGGCAATACCGCCTAAAGTGCTCTGTCGAACCGATTGCCGGGGCTTGTGCCCCACCTGCGGCGCCGATCTGAATCAGGGACAGTGCGGTTGTGAAAGTGTGGAAATGGATGATCGCTGGTCGGCGCTCGTGGAAATCAAGCAAAAATTGGAAGGTAATTAGACTGCCATGGCTCACCCCAAAAGGAAACAATCCCGTAGCCGCTCGCGCAAGCGGCGCACCCATTGGAAACTAACTACGGCCCAGATCGCCGACTGTGCCCAATGCGGCCAACCCAAACTGTCACACCGCGTCTGCCCCAACTGCGGGTACTATCGCGGACGTCCAATCATTTCGCCGCAGCAAACCTAAACCGGCCGTTTCCGATGCGTATAGCCCTGGACGCGATGGGCGGAGACCACGGCCCGGAGCAAACCGTCAAGGGAGCGGTGGAGTTTCTGCTGGAGGTGGCCGACCCTGACGTGGGCGTTATCCTGGTGGGTGACCGGGCGGCCCTGGAGGCGGAGGTCGCTCGCCACCGTTATGATGCCGACCGGCTGGAGATCCACCACGCCAGCCAATTGGTAGGCGTGGAAGACCGGCCCTCGCGGATCGTTAAAACCAAACCGGACTCGTCCCTGGTCCAGGCGGTGCAGCTGGTTAAGGATGGCGGCGCCCAGGGGATAGTCAGTGCCGGGAGCACCGGTGCGATGCTGTCCGCTTCGCTGTTCCTGCTCAACCGCATCCCGGGTGTACGGCGGCCGGCCCTCAGCCCATATTTCCCATCGGCCAAAGGAGGCTTTTTACTGTGCGACGTTGGCGCCAATGTCAATGTACGCGCCTCGGACTTAGTGGAATTCGCCATCATGGCCCGGGCCTACAGCCAACACCAGTTCGACCATCCTAACCCCCGCATCGGGCTGGTGAATATCGGCACGGAAGCGAATAAGGGGAATGAGGTAACCGTCAAAGCCTACGAGCTGCTTTCGGCCCAGGTGGACAATTTTGTAGGCAATATCGAGGCCCGGGACCTGTTTGAGGGCCACGCCGATGTGGTGGTCTGTGACGGCTTCGTGGGCAACATCCTGCTCAAGTTCGCCGAAGGGCTGATCCAACACCTATACGGCTGGGCCCGGGAGACGGTCCGGCGGCACCGGGTCTCGCAATTAGCACTTCCCATGCTACGGCCGGCCCTGGTAGATTTGGCCCAGCAATTGGACTATGAAGAAACCGGCGGTTCGCCTTTGTTAGGGCTCAACGCCGTCTCTATAGTCTGCCACGGTTCATCCAGCGCCAAAGCCATTAAGAACGCCTTGAAAACCGCACACCACTGTGTGACGGAGGAGCTGATCAGCAGTATTGCCCAGGGGATTATCGACCATCATGACCGTTTTGAGGAGCAAAATGCCGTCACAGAAACATAGGACTGCCCGGATCAGCGCCGTAGGCAGCTACCTGCCCGAAAAATTACTTACCAACTCCGACCTGGAGCGGATGATGGAGACCAGTGACGAGTGGATCCGCAGCCGCACCGGGATTATCGAGCGCCATATCGTTGCCGAGGGCGAAACCAGTTCCGATATGGCTACCCGGGCGGCGCAGGAAATCATGACCAAGCGCGGGCTGGATCCGGCACAGATCGATTGCATCATTGTGGCCACCGTGACCCCGGACATGTTGTTCCCGGCCACCGCTTGCCTGGTACAAAACAATCTCGGCGCCAGCCGCGCCTGGGGCTTCGACCTGATGGCGGCTTGTTCCGGGTTTCTCTATGCTCTGGATATTGGCGCCCGGATGGTGGAATCGGGCCAGTACCAATGTATACTGGTCATCGGTGTGGACGCCATGAGCACTATTATGGATTATGAGGACCGCACCACCTCCATCCTGTTCGGGGACGGCGCCGGAGCGGTGCTGCTGGAGCCCTGCGAAGACGGTAGCGAGGGTGTCATGGATTCCGTCTTGCGCTGTGACGGCGCCGGAGGCGAGTTCTTGTATATGCGGGGTGGTGGTAGCCTGCACCCCGCCAGCGCCGAGACCGTGGCCAACCGCGAGCATTTTCTGCGCCAGGACGGCCGGGTCGTGTATAAGCAGGCCATAAAATGGATGGCCGACGTGAGTGCCGAAGTAGCCCAACGCAACGGGCTTTCCGGCTCGGATATCAAGCTGTTCATTCCCCACCAGGCCAATAAACGCATTGTCGATGCCTGCGCCCAGCGCCTGGGACTCACTGATGAACAGGTGCTGATTAACATCGAGCACTACGGCAACACGACTGCCGGTACCATCCCCCTGGGCATGGCCGATGCGGTTCGCGATGGCAGAATTGGTCCGGGCGACAACATGATCATTGCGGCTTTCGGGGCCGGCTTCACCTGGGGTGGCATGTATATCAAGTGGGGCCAGGTCTACTGAGCGCGGCAATATTCCTGTTCCCCGGCCAGGGCAGCCAGACAGTCGGTATGGGCCAGGATCTATACGAGACATTCCCAATAGCACGGGAACTATATGATCTGGCAGTGGATATTTTGGGCTTCGACTTGCGGCGGATATCCTTCGAGGGTCCGGAGGAGGAACTCAAGCAGACCCAGGTTACCCAGCCGGCCTTGTTCGTGCACAGCGTAGCCCTGGCAATGCTGGCCCGCGAGAGGGGGTTGGAGCCCCAGGCCACGGCCGGCCATAGTCTGGGCGAGTTCAGCGCAGTGGTAACCGCCCGCGCCCTCGATTTTACCGACGCCCTGCTGGTGGTGAAGACCAGGGGCGAGGAAATGGCCCAGGCCGGCGAGCGAACCCCCGGCGCCATGGCCGCCCTGATCGGAGCGGACCCGGACCAGGTGGACCGCATTTGCTCAGACGCCGCATCAGCCGGCGTGGTGGTGGCGGCCAACCTCAATGCTCCCGGGCAGACAGTGCTTTCCGGCGATTCGGCCGCCATTGAAAAAGCCGTGGAAGTGGCTAAGGAGCTGGGAATCCGGCGGGCTATCAAACTAAATGTTTCCGGTGCGTTTCATTCACCTTTAATGGCTCCTGCCCGGCAAGCCCTGGCGGCGGCGCTGGACCAGGCCGCTTTCCGGGACGCCCAGGTGCCAGTGTATCAAAACGTCACCGCCCGGCCGACCCGCTCGGCTGGCGAAATCAAATCCAACCTGCTGAGCCAGCTGGAAAAGCCGGTGCTCTGGGAAGCGACTATCCGGCGAATGTGGGCCGACGGTTTCACCGAGTACCGCGAAGTGGGCGTAGGGAAAATTTTACAGGGGCTCAATCGCAGAATCCTACCGGAAGCGGTTACGGCGGGCCTAAGTTCGGCCCTGGAATTGGATCAAATGAATGTTTCTGCTTAAGGATAAAGTGGCGCTGGTTACCGGTGCCTCACGGGGCATCGGCCGGGCCATCAGCCTGGCCTTGAGCGCAGCCGGAGCGGCGGTAGCTTTGATCAGCCGCACAAAAGAAGCGCTGGCCGAGGTTCAGGCGGAAATCACCAGCCGGGGCGGCCGCGCTGCGGTGTATCCCTGTGATATCCAGGACCAGGAAAAAATCGCCGCTACGGTCAAGGCGGTAGCGGCGGATCTGGGCGGTTTGCATATCCTGGTGAACAATGCCGGCATGACCCGGGACAACTTGATAATGCGCATGAGCGCCGATGATTGGGCGGCTCCTTTGAACACCAACCTCACCGGCGCCTTCAACTGCCTCAAGGCGGTGACCCGTCCGATGATGAAACAACGGTGGGGCCGGATCATCAATATCACGTCGGTGGTTGGAGTGACCGGCAATGCCGGCCAGGCTAACTATGCCGCCTCCAAGGCCGGGCTGATTGGCCTGACCAAGTCGGCGGCCAAGGAACTGGCGAGCCGGGGCATCACAGTCAATGCTGTCGCCCCGGGATACATCACCACCGACATGACTGCCGGCCTGGCCGAAGAAATAAAACTTAAACTGACCGAGTCCATCCCTCTCGGTCGACTGGGCACGCCCGATGATATCGCTCCCGCAGTGGTCTTCTTGGCCAGCGAGGAAGCGGGCTATATCTCCGGGCAGACCCTGTTAGTTGATGGTGGGATGGTAATGTAACGGAGGAGATAGAATGTCTGACATATCCGAAAAAATTTCTGAGTTGATCGCCGATAAACTGGGTGTGGAATCCTCGAAGATCAACAACGACGCCAAGTTCGTGGAAGACCTGGGCGCAGATTCTCTGGACACGGTGGAGCTGATTATGCAGCTGGAGGACGAATTCAATCTGGAAATTCCCGATGAAGAGGCCGAGAAATTGACCACTGTGGGCCTGGTCATCGACTACATCAAAAGCCACAGCTCTTAAGCCCTAATCGGACCCAATGAGATGAGACGCATTGTAGTCACCGGCATGGGCGCCGTGACCCCTATCGGCAACACGGTAGCGGAGTTCGAGGAGGGCCTTTTTTCGGGGCGTAATGGTATCGCGCCCATCACGCACTTCGATACCACCGATTTCTCCTGCCGCCTAGCGGGCGAGGTCAAGGGACTTGACCCTACCTCCGTGATCGACGCTAAAGAAATCAAGAGAATGGACCAGTTCACCGTGCTGGCTATGATGGCGGCGGATGAGGCCCTGGCTCAATCCGGCCTGCTGAAGAACGCCGACCTCAACCGGGTAGGGGTGATAATCGGCACCGGGACCGGTGGCATGGGTACATTCGAGGAACAGCACGCCCGGTTGCTCAGGGCGGGACCCCGCCGGGTCAGTCCTTTCTTCGTTCCCATGTTGATTTCCGATATTGCAGCCGGGCAGGTTTCGATCCGCTACGGTTTGAAGGGTCCCAATTACTGCGTGGTCTCAGCCTGCGCCACCGCCAACACTGCCATCGGCGATGCTTTCCGGATGCTGAAGTATGGTGATGCCGAAGCGATCGTGGCCGGGGGGTCTGAAGCCTCTATCCTGCCGATGGCTATCGCCGGGTTCGCCAATATGCGGGCCTTGTCGCGCAATCCGGACCCGGAAACCGCCTGCCGCCCGTTCGACAGTGATCGCGACGGCTTCATCATGGGCGAGGGCGCCGGTATGCTGATCCTGGAAGAATTGGAGCACGCCCGGCGGCGGGGAGCGTCCATACTGGCCGAGATTGTGGGCTACGGCGCCACCGCCGATGCTTACCACATCACCGCCCCGGCCGAGGGGGGCGAGGGGGCAGTGCGGGCCATGCAGATAGCCATCAAGGATGGGAATGCCCGCCCCGAAGAGGTCGGTTATGTCAATGCCCATGGCACTTCCACCTCCGCCAACGACAAGACCGAAACCACAGCCATCAAGACAGTTTTCGGAGCCCACGCCCACGACCTGATCGTTAGTTCCACCAAATCGATGACTGGGCACCTGCTGGGCGCGGCCGGGGGTATCGAAGCCATTGCCTGCGTATTGGCGCTGCAGCGGCAGGAGGTTCCGCCCACGATCAATTACCAGACGCCGGACCCGGAATGCGACCTGAATTATTCGCCCAATAGCGCCACGAAACACACTTTCGATTACGCCCTTTCCAACACCTTCGGTTTCGGGGGGCATAACGCGGTGCTGTTGATGCGGCGGTACGACCGCGCCTGAGTCGTGACGTTCCTGGCCCGGTTGCGACGCCTGGCAATCCGGCCACCTCGGCACCCAAATAATAAGCTCGAAGACCGGCTGGGACATATCTTTCGGGACCCCCGGCTGTTGCAACTGGCCCTCACCCATCGCAGCGTTACCGATAGTTCGCGGCAGAACTTTGAGCGTCTTGAATTCCTGGGAGACGCGGTCCTCAGTCACGTTGTTTCGGTCCATCTCTACACGCACTTCCAGATAGCTACCGAAGGCGATCTGACCATGCGGCGCTCTGCGCTGGTCAACAAGGACCTGCTGGCGAAGGTCGGGCAGGACATGGGTGTGCATCAGTTCATCCAGGTAGACAGCGGCGTTAATCTTAAAGATCCAAGGGTGCGGCGTAATCTTTCGGGGGATGTTTTTGAAGCCCTGATCGGGGCCCTATATCTGGATGGAGGCATGCCGGCCGCCGACCGATTCATTCGGCGCTATGTACTAAAGCGGGCTCGGACCGAGCAACAAATCGAAAATAGCAAGGGGCGCTTGATTGAAATCTGCCATCGCCGGGATTTGGGCAATCCCAAGTTTCAGCTGTTGCGCACCAAGGGCCCGGAACACAATAAGCAGTTCGTGGTGCGGGTCAGGATCGGCTCACGGACCTTTCAGAGCGCCCAGGCGGACACAAAAAAGGCCGCTGAGCAGGAAGCGGCCGGGCTGGCGCTGGAGGCTTTGGAGCTGGAATAGGATTAGTTACGAGTTACGAGTTTCGGGTAACGAGTTTCGGGTAACGAGTTTCGAGTTACGGGTTTCGAGTTACGGGTTTCTAGTTTTAAGCGGTGGTAGTCAGTCGGCAGTTGTCCGCGGCCACCAAAACCAAACATCCCATATCCAGTATCCAGTACCGAGTACTGGCAAGACAATGCCCGGCGCTTACTGTTTGCTGCTTTCGGCGTGAATCTTCTTTATCTTATCCCGGATGACTGCCGCTGTCTCGTACTCTTCATCAAGCACCGCCCGGGACAGTTGCTCTTCCAGCTGCTTTAAGAATTCCTGGGACTGTTGGGGTGAGTCACCGTCAGCGGGACTGTCCGCCTGGGACACCACCGCTTCGGCCAATTCCTGCACTGAGGCTTCCTCCATCACCGCCTCGGTGACGTAGATCGGGGCGCCCACCCGCAGTGCCAGAGCGATGGCGTCGCTGGGCCGGGAATCCACTTCGCCGCTACCCGTTTCACTAGCCATGCTGATCTTGGAGAAAAAGGTGCCATCCGTCAGGTTTGAGATCAGCACCTCACGGATTTCAATGTTAAGCTCTTCTAAGATATTGCAGAATAAATCATGGGTCATGGGCCGGGGCATCTGAACCTCTTCCAATGCCAGAGCGATCGACTGGGCCTCGAAACTACCCACGATCACCGGCAAGTAGCGGTTCCCCAGCGATTCCTTCAGCAAGACCGCATAGCCCTTGCTGGGGGGATAAAAGGATATCTTTTCTACCTGAACCTG
>CBDVAP010000102.1:0-11261 GCA_965372015.1 uncultured bacterium
CGATAATAATGACTTAGCTAACGCCCAGCAGATTCTGGACGAGGACCACTACGGACTGGAGAAGACCAAGGAACGTATCCTGGAATATCTGGCGGTGCGCAATCTGAAGTCCCAACAGGGTGGGGACGGCAAGCTGAAGGGTCCCATTCTATGCCTGGCGGGCCCCCCCGGCACGGGTAAGACCTCCATCGGCCGTTCAATCGCCCGGGCCATGGGGCGCGAGTTCGTGCGTATATCGCTGGGCGGCATGCGGGATGAGGCGGAGATCAGGGGGCACCGGCGGACTTACATCGGCGCGCTGCCCGGCCGGATAATCCAGGGGCTGAAAAAGGCCGGCACCAACAACCCCATCTTCATGCTGGACGAGATCGACAAATTGGGGATGGATTTCCGGGGCGACCCCAGTTCGGCGCTACTGGAGGTGCTGGACCCGGAGCAGAATTTTTCCTTTAACGATCACTACCTCGAAGTGGATTTCGACCTGTCCAACGTGATGTTCATCGCCACGGCCAACCGCTCCGACCAGGTTCCCGGACCATTGCGCGACCGGATGGAAATCCTCGATTTCACCGGCTATATCGATGATGAGAAGATCAATATCGCGCAAAACTTCCTGGTGCCCAAGCAGGTCAAAGAAAACGGCCTGGACGACTCGCAGATAATTTTTGAAGAGGATGGCCTGTTGGAGTTGATCCACTCCTTCACTCGGGAAGCTGGTGTACGCAACCTGGAGCGGGAGATCGCCAATGTGGCCCGCAAACGAGCCCGGGAGGTGGTGGAGAGCTTACCCACTGACAGCGTCCCTGCGGATGAGAAGAAGGAAGCGCCTAAAGGGGACAAAAGCGGCGCACAGAAAGGGTCGCCGGCTCCAACAGATGAGCCGGTACGGATCACCAAGGAACAGGTAGTGAAATACCTGGGACCCAAGAGATTTTACTCGGAGATGGCAGAGCGGGTGAGCGAACCCGGTATTGCCATCGGTCTGGCCTGGACCGCCGCCGGGGGTGACATCCTATTTATTGAGGCCTCCCGGATGCCCGGTGATGGTCAGTTGCATCTCACCGGCCAGCTGGGGGACGTGATGAAGGAGTCGGTGCGGGCGGCCTGGAGTTATGTGCGGGCACACGCCGAGGAGCTGGGTATCGACCCCAAATTTCACAAGGCCTGGGATGTGCATGTGCACGTACCGGCCGGGGCTATCCCCAAAGATGGACCCTCGGCGGGGGTGGGCATGCTCTCCGCCATCGTCTCGCTGCTCACAGGCCGGCAGGTGAAAGAAGGGGTGGGGATGACTGGCGAGATCACCTTGCGAGGGAACGTACTGCCTATCGGCGGGGTCAAGGAGAAGCTCACCGCGGCCCATCGGGCGGGACTCAAGCATGTGATCCTGCCTTTTGAGAATGAGAAGGACATAGAGGACGTCCCGGACAAGGTGAAGGACGACCTGGAGCTCAGCTTTGTCAAACGAATGAGCCAGGTGCTGGAAGCCGCCCTGGAGACCGAGCAGACCATACCGGCAGCCACCGGACCAGAGAAAGAAGATAATCAGCAGAAGAACGGCGAACCGGATGCGGTCACCGCCGAGGACGTCCTGGCTCCCGGCCACGTCGAGAAATAACTTTCAGTCCGGCAACGGACGCTTAGCTCAGTTGGTTCAGAGCATCGCCTTTACACGGCGGGGGTCACAGGTTCGAGTCCTGTAGCGTCCACACAGGCGATCTACCCATAGATTCAGGTGGAGTGGCGGCGAGTTTGGCTGAGCACTGCCGGGGTATAATCACAGATCGTGCCTACTCGAAAGAAATCTCACTCATAGCGGTACCGTCCATAAATTGGTCCAGGGCATCCAGTACCGTCTGCCTGGTGTCCAGCACCAGTTCCGGAAAATCAAATCCCAGCGTAGAACGGACATCACTGTAGGCCTGCTTGACCATCGTGGTGGCTGCCTCCGCGAATTGTTCCCGGTCACTGCCCTCCTGGTAGCGCATCAGAGCGATGGAGAATATCCTCTGAGCGGTGTTTTCCTTATTCCACTGTTCAGGGACACCCTCGAGGGCGGCGGTTTGATCCATACCCAATTGGGGAGCCTTCATAACATTCATGAGAAGGGCCAGCTGCTCGTCAATCACCTTTTTGGTCTCCAGGTATGAATCGAGGAGGGTGCCTGACCTGTCTCTTGAGGTCTTCATCAGGCCGTGGAGGTTATAGAACTCCATCAGGGCATATTTGACCGGGGTGGCCGGGGCGGCATTTTTGTCAGGGCTGTCCTTCTGGGGGGACTTTCCTTTCCTGGTGGACTCAATCTGCTTGAGGTTGGCGGCTACAACGTCGGGGTTGAACTGGATCGCCATGGATCCTCCTTAGTCTATGTTCTCAAAACGGCCGGTGACCTAAACTCCTTATCGGCTGTTTCCGGGCCGAAATTAGAGCTAATCTGCTATGGCGAACAACAGCCCAACAGTTGGCAGTAGGCAGTTGGCAGTAGGCAGTTGGCAGTAGGCAGTTGGCAGTAGGCAGTTGGCAGTAGGACAAGCCAGCGGCCATTCGGCAGGCTCCCCCGCCGACGGCGGGGTTCCCCCGCTTGCAGCGGGGTTCAGGTCTAGCCCTTCGGTCCGCCCATCCGACAAACTCAGGGCAAGCATTTCAAAGAGCGGGCCGGGGGATCATCTTGGGACCATGAAGCGGTCATGATGTGACCATGTCTCCCGTCGGAAGGTATGGCTCCCCCCGGGGGGTACCCCCCCCGTTTCGCTACGCCACCTATCTGCAGTGCACGGTAGACGGACAGCTCGCCAGGCAGGCGCCGGTCTCCCAATTTTCAATCGACAATCTACAATCTACAATTCCCCCTGTCGTTCGCCTGGTGCGCGGGAGAGCCGAACCCACCTCTCCCGCCCTGGCCGGGCAGGCCGGTAGGCGGGGTTCCCCTCCCTTATAAGGGCAATTATATACTTGACAAACCCAGGTACTGAAGCACCGTCGGAAACAAAAGTGAAACACTAGTTCCGAGAGAAAAAGAAACAAAGTTGCAACCTGCCTTGTGCCCCTTGCGTTCTTCCAATGTCTCTTACTGTTGTGCCGCTCAATAAAGAATACCTTTAGTGTTACGAGTCAATCGCATGTTGTTATTATTGATGTTACGGGATTTCGTAAGAGGAGGAAAAGATATCCGTGTTTCTCCGTTTAATTCCCCTTGTGCGTTCTCCGGTCCAGCTTTAACTTGAACCCATGACTGAGCACACAGAAAAGCAAATGGCCCTGTTTTCCGACGAAACCATCCAGGAGCTCGAGCAAAAGATGTCACAGACCCAAGATCATCTAAGCCATCATTTGCGTGAGGCCGAGAGGTGCAGGCAACTAATTGTCAATATCAAAGGCATTCTTGGTAAGGACATTCTTGGTGTGGCTCAGAAATTGCCGTCAGATGAAGTGCTGTTTGGTAGTGATCAGAATGGTTCTGCTTTCACGCCAACGGAGTTTGTACTCAAGATACTCAATGAATCACCGGATCGTTGGCTTTCTGTACAGGAAATAATGTTCAAAAGCCGATCTGCTTTTGAGGCCGGAGAGGTAGTAAACAAGGCCGGGAAAATTGAAAATAGCATGCACAGCGTCTTAACCCGGTTCAGACAGAACCGCCAAGTGTGGACCAGAGGGAAAAAAGCAAGCAGGAAATATAAATTGAAACCTTGATATAAAAGCGGAGGCCGGGCTGCAACCCGGCCTCCAAAAAAAACGATGAGCATGATTATGAATAACAGGAACACCGTTTTGCGTGTTGAACTTAGGTGCAGGGGACCACCGTAGTCAAGATATATTTCCGCAAAGCTCAGCAAGACAATAGCTTAGGATTCTTTCTTGGGGGGCTTCCGCTTCTTAGGAACCAGTTTTCGGGGCACTTTTAGTAACGCCCCTACAAATTCGTCAAATGACACCGTTTTGGAGTCCTTATCCTTTTTCTTCTGATCCGGTTTCTTTTTCGTCAACCGAGTTCTCCTTTTTTGCTCTGCCCCCCGTTATGGTTGGTACGTCAGCCGCTTTCCGCTTATGCCTTTTAGGGCAATACTCATTCTTTCCATGTCGGTAACTTCACGATTGTTGTATCGAAAATCAAATTCTCCAATGTATCGTTTCAGGTGTTGCGCTCCTACGTGCTGGTAAATACCAGTAAGGCCGCGCTTTAATATGCTAAAGAAATTCTCAATCGTATTCGTTTAAACGGACCCACGAACATATTCGCCATGAGAATGTTTTACGACCTCATGACTTGCAAATACCTTCCCTGTGCCCTAGTACGATCTCATTTCATCAGTTATGATATTCGATTCTCTGCTGATTTGTTCCCGCATGATCGGTCTGAGGGTAGCGGCAGTTACTGAGGGGACGTGGAACGAACGAACTTCACCCTTCCGCTCAACAAGGGAGAAAATCTTTTCTTTGTGGGCATAGCCTGTGGCCCCTTTTCGCTGTTTACCCTTGTTGCCCCAAAAGGTTTCATCAACTTCAACCGTGACATTCTTTCCGCCTAGTTTCCTCTTGAAATCTGAATCGCGCATTGCTTCCCGAATCCTATGAGTCATGAACCACGCGGTTTTGTACGTGACTCCTAGCGTTCGGTGTAATTGGTGAGAGCTTATACCCTTCTTGGATGAACAGAGCAAATAAACTGCCAGCAACCATAAGTTCAAATCAATCTTGCTTCTCTCAAACAGGGTTTTGACCGTAACAGAAAATTGTTTACGGCACTCTTTGCACTTATAAAGCCCTTTACGGTGACTTTTCCCCTTGAGCGGATAGATTCTCTCTCCATTGCCACAATGAGGGCAGATAGGGCCATTAGGCCAACGCAAGGATTCGAGGTATTCCCTAGCCTTGTCTGCGTCTTGGAATATGGGGTTGGTTAGGTTGCTCATTGTCTTACCCTACTTGAAGTTAATACCTTCACTTGGGTGTGTCAAGTATATAATCGCCCTTATAAGGGAGGGAACTCGCGGAGCGAGAAGGGAGGGTTTTTTCCTTGGTCTCAAACTCGATTTTCAAAGAGCGGGGGAATATAGGGATTTTTCGGGGCGCTGTCGTTCGCCTGGTGCGCGGACTCAACCGCTTTACATTGTGTCACTATTCACTTGAAATTGAGAGGACCGGGGTGTAATTTTTAAAACCGGTATCTTTTGCGGAAAGTCCGAGCAAAGCCGGAATCACTGTACGAATACACAGGAATAAGCATAGTGCGACTATACTCAGGCTCTACACAGCAATTCATCACCGATACCCTTCAGAACCAGATTGCGGAAAAACTGCGTCTAGCATTCTTCGATCAATTCAGATATAATCCCTCCCCAAGTGAAGTGAACTCTTGGCGCAACTCCCTACGCGCTCTGCTCCTGGTATTGCAACAGGCTGATCTAACCGATCACGGAATTATTTTGGAATATCAACTTCCGCAGACCTCACGCCGGCTTGATGTGCTATTAACGGGACATGACCAAACCGGAAGTGAGAATGCAATTATTGTGGAATTAAAGCAGTGGGATAAAGCACAAGAAAGCCACCTACCAAATGAAGTCCTGACTTTTATTGGTGGGAATCTACGCGAGGTTCCGCACCCGGCCGTCCAAGTTGGTCAGTACCACCAATACCTTATTGATACGCACACTGCGTTCTACTCGGATAGCAATCCAATTCTATTGCAGGCTTGCTCCTATCTCCACAATTACAGTTACATCAATGAAGATGCCCTACTCTCCGCAAAATTCTCTACCGTTCTCCAGAAATATCCACTTTTCTCAGCCGATGATGTACGCGACCTAGCCCAGTACCTGGACCAGAATCTAGGTCGTGGAAAGGGCCTTAGTATTCTTAATAAGGTTGAACAGAGCAAGCACCGACCTAGCCGAAAACTGATGGATCACGTCGGCCAGGTCATTAAGGGTAATAGTGAGTATGTCTTGCTAGATGAACAACTGGTGGTCTATGATAAGGTATGCACGCTAGCAAAAGAGGGCTTCTCAGAGAAAAAGAAAAACGTTCTGATCATCAAAGGAGGCCCAGGAACAGGGAAATCGGTTATCGCATTAAACCTGATGGCTGATCTCTTACTAGAGGGCTTTAATGCTCATTATGCTACCGGATCAAGAGCATTTACTGAAACCTTACGCAAGGTCATTGGATCGCGGGGTGGAGTTCAATTCAAGTATTTCAACAGTTATCGCGATGCTGAGTACAATGAGATTGATGTTTTGATCGCAGATGAAGCCCATAGAATCCGCAAAACAAGTGATAATAGGTATACCCGAAAATCTGATCGTACCGATATCGCTCAAATTAATGAATTATTAAATGCTGCGAAATTGGCAGTGTTTTTCATAGATGATGACCAAGTTGTCCGTCCGAACGAGATTGGCTCGGTTCAATATATCAGACAATACGCAGAACAAGCCAATTGCCAGGTAGCTGAGTATGAGCTCGAAGCTCAATTCAGATGCAGCGGTTCAGATGCATTCGTGAATTGGATCAACAACACCTTGGGGATCAGAAAAACAGCCAACGCGATTTGGGAGAGTAAGGATGAGTTTGATTTTCAAATTCTTGACAGCCCACTGGCTGTTGAGAAAGCCATCAAAGTCAAAATTGCTGAGGGCTCGACGGGAAGAATGACGGCTGGATTCTGTTGGCAATGGTCCAAGCCAACAAAAGATGGCGACCTAGTAGATGATGTTGTTATAAACGGCTATAAACGTCCTTGGAATGCAAAGCCAGATGCAGGCCGGCTAGCACCGGGAATTCCAAAATCGAATTTCTGGGCATATGACCCTGAAGGCATCAATCAAATTGGGTGTATCTACACGGCCCAGGGCTTCGAATTTGACTATGTAGGAGTCATATTTGGAAAGGACTTGATCCATGATCTCGATGTTGGCGGCTGGACCGGTGATAGATCCGAATCCCATGATTCGGTTGTGAAACGCTCGGGAGATCAATTCATTGAACTGGTTAAAAATACATATAGAGTACTCTTTTCCCGAGGAATGAAGGGGTGTTACGTTCATTTTATAGATAAGGATACTGAGAGGTTCTTCCGAAGCAGGATCGAGTCCTGAGGAGTACACAACTCAAGACTTTATCTAATTGCAGAATGGTCTATTTGAATTGAGAGCAACATTGAATGACTAAGATTAGTTTTGGCAGAGGTGTCCAGTTTTTCCTGCGCGTCCTGGTGGGCTTGATAACCTTGGCGACAGCAGGGATCCTAATCGCTGCCTTGTATACTGGGCTGACCGATCTTTTCGGTCCCGAAATACCGACAGGATACAAGGACAAAGATATTTATGAATTGTCATCTGAAAGTGAATTTCTTGAGTCTTTAAAGTATGTTGAGAGCGATTCGGCCTCATACAAGGATGTTGGGCAAAGGGGCGTCCCGCCGATGGTCAGCTCTGAGATTATGGCCGAGCTTGAGCAATATCGATATTACAACAGCTGGAGATCAACCAAAGATTTCATTCTGCCAATATTTTGGCTAATAGTTGCGGTTGTGGCGATTGCCCCCCAAGCAATTTGGCTTTTTGGGAATTATGGTGGGATTACTTGGGACCAAAAGCCCAGTCTTATCCCCTGGTGGTTCTATCTCATAGCCTTTTTCTGTGTGCTTGGTGCCGTTTTATTCTATTGGAGTGGTTTAAAATTCTTCAGCCTTCCGTTGTTAGGTTTGGCAGCGTGGCAAGCTCAACAGATTCTAGACAGATATATGAACAAGAACGATCAGAGCACTCGCGAAGAGATTCAAAGTCTTAGGAAAAAAGCGGTAGCACCTTTAGTCCCTCAGGCCGATTCGCCCAGAACAATTCCAGATGATGTAATTGAACTTTGGCGACAAGCGGTTTGGCTAGCAAAAAACTTTCGTGAATTATGGCCAGGAGAGGGATTCAGGAAAAAGGACACCGACACCTATCTAGCTACCCTAGAGGAGTTTGGCAATTTCATAGATGAGCATTCTATAGCCCTCCCCGGCATGATTATGATTTCCGCGAAGAAACTAATTAGTGCAATCCATGAATACAAATCAGGGAAAGACTTGAGGTGGATTCCTCCATATGATCCTGAAAGTAGCCGGAAGGGTGGCAAGCAAATGACATCGGGGGCGAAGAATTTCAACAGAGCCTTTGGCGAGCTTCAACTAGCCATACGGGAAGAGTATGGGGTGCAATAAGAGTCTATTGCAGATCCAGCGCCAATTTGCACCGCCGAATTAGTTTAGAGATGGGGACCAGCCCAGTGACCTTAAAAGAAGCCATATACGAAGTTGGAGTCGGTAAAACCTCTCCATGTTGGGGAAATCACACAACACGCGCTCGCTGGGGGCATGCTGCCACCTGCCATCTGCTTCCGCTGACAATTCCTTGGAATGCCGTGACCGGGCTCCCTAGCTTTGGTCCCTCAGCCATTGAGTTGTTGATGAGCCTACTACCCTATACCGACGGCGTCTACCGTAGCGTTCCCCGGGACGTCCCCTGGTTCGCCCGGGCCTTCCCCGAACTGGCGTTCTATAGCCGCTACATCGGCACCGTACTGAAGGCCAGGACTAGGATCAAACGGGGCCGGTATAGCAGCGACGACTGGGCCGATAGCAGCCAGGAGGTGTTGCGGTCACTGGAGAGGGTTGGCGTACAGGTCGAGATCACCGGGATCAGGCACGTGGAGCAGCTGGCCGGCCCTTGTGTGGTGATCGCCAACCACATGAGCGTCCTGGAAACGAACGTGTTGCCGGGGATCATTCAGCCGGTGCGCCCGGTGACGTTCGTCGTCAAGCAGAGCCTGCTGGACTACCCCGTCTTCAAACATGTCATGCGCTCGTGCGACCCGATTGCAGTCACCCGCACCAATCCCCGCGGTGACCTGCGGGCTGTGCTCGAAGGCGGGACGGATAGGTTGCGTCGGGGCATCTCGATCATCGTTTTTCCGCAAACGACCCGGGCAGTGTCATTTGATCCGGCCAAGTTCACCACCATCGGCGTCAAGTTGGCTCGCCGGGCGGGTGTGCCGGTGGTGCCCCTGGCCCTGTTGACCGACGCCTGGGGCAACGGCAAATATATAAAGGAGTTCGGCCGGATCGATGTCTCCAGGCAGGCCCATTTCGCATTTGGAGAGCCACTGCAAGTTCAAGGCCCGGGCGCCGATGAACATCAGGCCATCATCGACTTCATCAACGGGAAACTGCACCAGTGGCGGGCAGAACGAGGGGCCGATTGACCCACCCACTTTAGCGCCTCCCTGAAAAAGCAGACGGTCTAATGATTTATCGTCCTTAACCGATATGGTAGTATGGCTGGCACTACATTTTCACCGGTCAACCGGATAGGTTTGGATGAAGCCCAATGAAGATTCCTGATCGACGGCACTATCCCCAGGAGGAACAATACTCCTGGCTGACGATAGTCCTTGATAGCTATGCCATTTGTGATGAGGAACTACAAAAGGAGATTTCCCGGGAAGAGGGCCAACGGGGCGTCAAGGCAGCCTGTGCCAAGGGGTGCTATTTCTGTTGCCTGCATCATGATATCCCGGTCTCTGCGTCCGAGTTCATGGGCATCGCCTGGTACGCCTCCGAAATGCTTGACCCCGATGTTCGCGAGGGGCTTAGCAAGAAATTAGCAGCCCAGGCTTTCACTACCGGTTGCCCCTTTCTTTTGGATGGGGCCTGCTGCATATACCCGCTGCGCCCCCTCGCCTGCCGGGAATTTGTGGTCTACCGGGCTCCCTGCCTGGACGGCGAGGATCCTTACTTCTCCAGACCTGAAGATATGCACCCCGCCAATCCACAAAGAAAACTAAGGACGGCCTGGCGTTTACTTGATAGTCCGGTCTACGGCGATTTGACGAAGGAGAAGAAACTGGCCGCCATTGAGGACGGGATCATGCATAAGAATATACCCGGCATGCATGAGATTGAATGGGGAATAATCATCGAGAATATGAGCAGTGTCCTTTTCTGAATCGGGCCAATCAGGGGGAATTACTATCATCCGCCAACCCCTGCACTGTATGCATGAACTCCTTAAGCAATGGCTCATCCAGGTAGCCCTGGGGCCGCAGGCCCGAACAAACGTCCACGGCGAACGGCTGCACCCGGGATATGGCCCCGGCTACGTTAGCGGGCCTTAGACCACCGGCCAGGAACACCGGGCAGGACACCGACCGGACGATCTTCGCGCTTAAGTCCCAGTTGTGAACCCGCCCGGTGCCACCCAATTGCTTCACCGGCAGGTTCGGATTCCCTGAGTCCAGGAGGATGGCGTCCACCAGCGGCGCAACCCTGGCCGCCTCGTCCAGCGCATCGGGGCCGGTCACGTGTACTACCTGGACAATGGCAATGCCAGGAAGTTGTTCCCTTAGCCTACCGAGATGCTTTACGGTCATACGATCAACCAGTTGGAGGGTGTTTACCCGCGCCGACCGCTGTTGTGCGATGATGGCGTCCGGGTCCTGCCGGCTGGTGAGCAGAAAGGAACCGATAGCCGGAGGTAGGGACCGGGCGATCTCACGGATTCGCTCGTCAGAGATCACACCGGCGCCGCTGGGCATCTGAGAAACCAAACCTATGGCCTGGGCGCCGTAATGAATTGCGAGACGGGCCTCCTCCACCGAACCGATGCAACAGATCTTTATACGCATGCCGCCCCCCATAGCGTGATTCTCACATCGGACAGTGCACCAGGATACTGCTCCTTGTGAGTATAGCCCTCGTATGGCATGGATCAATATAAGTTGTTAACTTGATTCCGCCAACCCCTTTTGAGCAGGTGAACCGACGGGAGCGGCTTTAGTCTTGAACTGGAATCGGCCAAGGGTTCAGTTCAGGCGACAGTTCGG
The DNA here is from genome assembly GCA_965372015.1 of uncultured bacterium. Taxonomy (GTDB): domain Bacteria; phylum Fidelibacterota; class Marinisomatia; order SCGC-AAA003-L08; family TS1B11; genus JACZSB01. The sequence continues at coordinate 10,870 of CBDVAP010000102.1, forward strand.
TTGGCGGCGCCCCGGCTTGGTGAGCACTATTTGCCACAGCTGCTCGACTCGATAGCGGAAACCGCCGGCGGCGCTGTTGAGGTACAGCCGCCACATACGCCGAAAGCGCTCGTCGTAGGCTTTTTTCAGAGTGTCCCAGGCAGCCTCGAAGTTGGCGTACCAGGCCGCCAGCGTACGCTCGTAATCCGGCCCAAAATTGTGCCAATCCTCCATCACTAACCGGCCCTCCATAGCCTTACCTATTTGGGCGATAGAGGGTATCATGCTGTTGGGGAAAATGTACTTCTGTAACCAGCGGTTGACATAGGTGACGCTGCTATTACTACCGATAGTGTGGAGCAGGGCGATGCCATCCTCCTTGAGGCAGCGGGCGGTGATCTCCATGTATGTGT
>CBDVAP010000103.1:0-11096 GCA_965372015.1 uncultured bacterium
CACTGGATATGGTTGAACATAAGGACGATTGGGTCTCCTACACCGCTATCGAGCACCTGGTCGATTTTGAACCAGCGGCAGTCGGCGCAGTACTTAAGCGGGTCCTGGACGGTGACCGCAATCTGCCCCAGCTGGCCGCCATGAAAGTGGTACACCAGCTGGAACTACCGGAAGGCAAGGACTGGATCACCCCTTTCCTGGAGTCCGTTGATGAAGATTTACGAGCCATGGCTGAACAAGTATTGAAAGACTAATTCCAAACTGCCCCGCAAGCTGGAGAAGGTACAAATGCAAAGGGTTGAACCGGGTGAGGACACCGGACTACAAGGTTTCTAGCATGGGAGATTTATGCTTAGTATAGCACCGGTAAATTATGCCATCAGGTGACTAATACAGGTTTCCCGACCATGACCACAATCAATACCACCATACCGCTAACTCTCAGTCTGGATCAGTTTCGCGATCTAAGAGACATCATCTATGAGAAAAGCGGCATATTTTTTATGGAAAACAAGCTTTACCTGCTGGAGAACCGGTTAGGACGGCGGTTGAAAGAGTTGGAGTTACCCTCCTTCGGGGATTATATCGAGCATATTAAAAAACAGGATGGCGCATCAGCGGAATTCCATCAAATCTATAACGCGGTCACCATTAATGAGACCTTCTTTTTCCGCTTCCAAGCACAGTTGGAGGCTTTTAAAAAACTGTTCACCGATCTCACCAAGCAGCGGTTGACGCATGGTAAGCGGGACATCGATATCTGGAGTGCCGCTTCCTCCAGCGGCGAGGAGCTGTACACTCTGGCCATTATCATAAGTGAATCATTAGGTCCCCAATTGCGGAACTGGAATATCAGGTTGTTCGGGACCGACATCAGCCATCGGGCGCTGGCGCGGGCCAAGGATGCGTCCTACAGCAAGAATTCCTTCCGGGGATCCATGACTGAGGTGCAGAAGCAACGCTACTTTGTGGAGGACGGCAACCTGTTCAGGTTGAAGGATGAAATTAGGGACATGGTGCAATTCCGGTACCTCAACCTTAACGACGTAGCGGAAGTCCGCAGGGTGACTGATGTAGATTTCATATTTTGCCGGAATGTGATGATCTATTTCGACGATGAGATGAAGAAACGGGTGTTGCGGTCCATGTACGGTACGCTGAATCATGGGGGCTACTTTTTCCTGGGTGAGGCCGAATCCCTTCACGGGATCAGTTCTTCATTCAAGGTGGAGCATTTTTCAGGGGCATTCGCCTACAAGAAGGAATAGAAGGAGATTTGATTGATGAACGCGGAGCAGCAGTCCAAGCGGAAGCAAGTGGTCCTGATAGCGGACGACTCCTCCACTGTCAGAAAGTTTGTCACCTTTTCACTGGCCTCCCAGGACCTTGAAGTGGTTACAGCGGTGGATGGGATGGATGCCTTGGAGAAGATTTCACAGACTCCTAAGGTGGACCTGATCATCGTGGATCTAAATATGCCGAATATGGACGGCTTCGAATTCATTCAGAACGTTCGTGGTTCCGAGTTGCACCGGAACGTTCCGATCATTATTCTGTCCTCGGAGCGGGGAGAGGAATCAAAGCTGCGTGGGAAAGAAGTCGGGGCAGACGCCTATATTGAGAAACCTTTCGATGCCAAGAATATTGAGTATCAAGTATCCAAGTTTCTGGATATTAAAAAGAAACCGGCAGAATGAAACCATTTGCTTATCGTCGTTACCGGAGCGCAGCAAACGCTGCAGCCTTGTGGCTGAGTATTTGTTCGGGATCAGTGCCCGGCGACGATGGACAATCAGAGGGAGACTAAAACATGAGTGTCTATGATAATTTAGTGGGCATGGAAGAAGTTCTCGATGAGTTTATTGTCGAGACCATAGAATTACTGGAGGCGGTCAACGAAGACCTGGTGCATCTGGAGTCCGATCCGGACGAGGAGCTAGTGAACCGGATTTTCCGGGCTTTCCACACATTCAAGGGCACTTGCGGCTTCCTGGGGTTCACGCAGGCCAAGGATCTGGCACATGTGGCTGAGGACCTGTTGAATCAGGTGCGCAACGGCAAGTTGAAGCCCAGCAGCGCCATCATTGATAATCTGTTGGCCAGCAGTGATTGGTTCGGACAGTTTATCAGTGACGTCAAAGAGCGCGAGGAGAAGGTTTACGAAATCGATCCGTTGATTACGAAGCTGCGAGCCTCTATGGGTGACGGCGCCGCAACCGATGGCAAAACCAAGGCTGTTGAGGCGGAAGAAGCGGCGGCGACTAACGGCAAGACCACCGAGGCCGAGGCGGAGGCGGTGGCTACTGATGGCGCACCGGAGGCTGAGTCCGACGGAAGCGGCAATGGTGAGGTTGCTACCACCGAAAATTATATTCAACGGTTAGATGACTTTCTTGGGAAAATCGAGAAAGAACTTACCGAGGCCGACCAGCAAATCACCGCAGAGAATGCCGGCCAACTGGCGGAAGAGTTCTCGGAGGCGCAGGACCTCTGCATCGAAGCCGGACTCTCTTCGCTGGCCACACTGGTGGATTATGCCCACCAATTACTGGTGGCCATCGAGACAGGCAAGCTGCAACCCTCAGCGGAAGGGAATGTGGCCCTGGTGGAGGTGCTGCATTGGCTGCACGAGATTCTGGATGAGGGCCGGGACGAGGCGGTATTGACCGACGCCGATAACTCAGACCTGTTGGATGATCTGTCCGCCGTGATTCATGGAGAGGTGGCCAGTGCCGCCGTCTCGAGTAAAAAGGGCGGTGGGGCTGCAAAAGACGGTAAAGGAACAAAGGGGACGGAAACCATCCGGGTGGATATGGAGCGGCTGGAGAACCTGATGAACCTGGCGGGGGAGTTGGTGCTCAGCCGCAATCAGCTGGGACAGGCCTATTCGACCCTATCCAAGGTGAAGACCGCCGATACTTCCATGGATAACCTGGACCAGGTCAATAACTCGCTGGGCCGGATTACGACGGAGATCCAAGAGGCCGTGATGCAGATGAGGATGTTACCCATCAGCAATGTGTTCCGAAAATTCCCACGGGTATTACGCGACCTGTCCCGGGAAAAAGGCAAGCAGGTGGAGTTAGTGCTGATTGGGGAGGAGACGGAGCTGGATCGGTCGGTGATTGAGGCCATCAGCGATCCGCTGTTGCATCTGGTGCGCAACGCCGCGGACCATGGGATCGAAATGCCGGACGTCCGCAAGGCCAAGGGTAAGCCGGAGACCGGCAAAGTAACCCTGAGCGCTTCCCATGCGGGCAACCACATTATAATCGAGGTGGAGGACGACGGCGCCGGGATGGATGCGGAGAAACTGGTTGCAAAGGCGGTGGAAAAGGGAGTCATCAGCGCCATGGAAGCCGAGTCCATGTCCTCCCGTGACAAGCTTAACCTGATTTTCCGGCCCGGATTCAGCACAGCAGCCAAGGTCACCGATGTCTCCGGCCGCGGTGTGGGCATGGACGTAGTTTCCACCAACGTCAAAAAGCTTAACGGGGCGATTGATATCGAGACCAAGGTAGGCGTAGGTTCCCGGATCGTCATCAAGCTGCCGTTGACCCTGGCAATTGTTACCGGGTTGAAGGTGGCGGTTTGGGATGAGGAGTACATTATCCCATTCGGATCGATCATCGAGACGGTAAAGCTGGATCAATCAGCCCTCACGAAGGTGGAGGACAAATGGGTTATCCGGTTCCGGGAATCAGTTATCAATACTCTCTACCTGGACAAATGGTTCTCAGTACCGACGGACAAAGACAAACAGGATCAGGAATACTATGCCGTGGTGGTATCCGTGGCGGAATTCCGCTACGCGTTGGTGGTGACCGGACTGAAGGGACAAGAAGAGGCAGTAATCAAACCACTGGGTGAAGTGTTGGGGCGGATTCCCGGCATAGCCGGCGGTACAATCGGCGGCGATGGACGGATCACTCTGATTCTGGACGTGCCGGAATTAGTGCATCATATGGGCCTGGGTTGACAAATTGATCAAACTAGTTATTGTTGATGACTCGGCCTTCATGCGCAAGGCGATCCAGATCATGGTGGAATCGGAATCGGACATCAAGGTGGTGGGGATGGCCCGGGACGGGAGTGAAGGCGTTGAGATGGTCAAGGAATTCAAGCCCGACTGTGTTACCATGGACATTGAGATGCCCCGCATGAACGGCCTGGAAGCCCTTGAGATCATTATGCGGGATTGCCCTACTCCGGTCCTGATGGTGAGTTCCATCACCACCGAAGGTGCGGAGGTCACGCTGGATGCGCTGGATAAAGGCGCCATGGATTTCATCGCAAAAACCCAATCCTACGTGGCAATCGATATTACCAAGATCAAGGAGGACCTGCTCCAAAAGATCCGGAGTATCGTCCAGCATAACCCAACGAAGAGGCGGGCATTTTTGGAGGCCTTGAGACGCCGGCAGGACCGCAAAGCATCATTGCAGGCGGATTCAAGCAATGGGGAAGTAGTGATTCCAAACGGTCTGCAGCAGAAAAATTATTCCATGGTAGCCATTGGGGTCTCCACCGGTGGTCCTCCAGTGGTACAGCATATCCTGGACAACCTACCGGCCAATTTTCCCGTAGGCATCATGGTGGCTCAGCATATGCCCGAGGCCTTCACCAAAGCCTTCGCCGATCGACTGAACCGCACCTCGGCACTGCAGGTGAAAGAGGCAGAGCCGGGAGACCGCCTGACTAAAGGGGTAGTACTGATCGGTCGCGGAGGCAAGCATCTGGTACTCAATCGGAGTGGCACCCAGGTACTCGTTGACTTGCCCACGAAACCAGAAAACCTGCTCTACTTCCCCTCTGCGGATGTGCTGTTTTCTTCGGCTGTGGCTACTTTCGGTTCCCAAGTACTGGGGGTAATCCTCACCGGTATGGGACATGATGGGCTTAAAGGCCTGCAGGAGCTGGATGGCATCAATGGCACTATCTTAGCACAGGATGAAGAGACCTGTGTGGTCTATGGTATGCCCAAAGCGGTGGTTGACGCCGGGATAGCTGATATTGTAACCTCTGCCGCCCAAATACCGGCGGTAATAAACAACTTAGTGAATTAAGGAGTTTTTCAGCGAAATGGAAGTTAAAACGATCCTGTTCGTGGAAGATTCTCCCACCATGCGGCGGATAATCGCAAATTCGCTGAAACGGCTGGGCTACACGGATATTATTGAGGCCGAGCACGGTGTTGACGCTTTGGAAAAGATTGAGGGCAAGACGATCGACCTACTGGTTACGGATTGGAACATGCCGGAAATGAATGGCGCCGAGCTGGTCAAAAGCATCAGAGCCATGCCCGAATATGAGACACTGCCCATAGTGATGATCACTACGCGGGGTATGAAGGACGATGTGATGACAGCAATGAAACTGGGAGTGAACGGCTACGTGATCAAACCGTTTACCCCGGAGATACTTAGAGCTAAGCTGGAGGCGATTCTCAGGTGAGCGCATCAAAGAAGAGCAAAGCAGTAGACAAGAAAACCGGCACGGTGCTCAAGAGCCTGATGGACATGGGGTCCCTATTCGAGTTCGGGGGGGAGATCAGTCCGTTCCTGGAGGAATTATTCACTTTTTTAAGCGATTTGATGCCGATTCTGGCCAAAGCCCAATTTTCCTTGCAGGACACAGCCAAGTATATGCCGGACGCATCGGATAACATTGCCAGCGCCGAGATGTTGTCGCAGGACGCCACCAATACTATCATGGATAACCTGGATGGCATCACAAGCGACCTGGAAGATTTAACGTCTGGCGATCATGACGCTGCGACTCAAGCAAAACTCGGCAACCTGGCCGATAAGATCAACGACATTCAGATGGCGTTACAGTTCCAGGACATCACTGCCCAACACTTGCAGCAGGCATCCCAGATTGTGACAGCGATCCAGGTACGGATGAACAAACTTTTTGAGGCGCTACAGACTATTGGTGAAAAGAACGAGATGGTCAAGGCCATCGTCGATAATTACGCCGAAGAGGCGGGCGATGATGACGCCCTGGATCAAGCCGATAAAATCAGGCGGGATGACACGGTGTCTCAAGCCGATATCGATGCCTTGTTTGGGAACTAGCGGGAAAATTTAACTCAAAGGCCATCATGTCTCAAAAAAACCCCCTGCACAATGACAAAGCGGTGCCCTCCAAGGAAGAGTTGCAGGAATATCTTGGGCCGGCACGTTATCGGCGCTTTGAAGCAGTGTATGATGAGCTGGTAGATCTGGATTTCACGGCAAAACTAATATGGAGTGATGTTGACCAGAGCTGGTGCCATGCCTTCCACTTCAAGAAAAAGCCGATTTTCTGCATTCGATGGGGAATAGACTATTTCTATGCCAGCATTGATTTCAAACCGGCCGATTTTTCACAGCTACAAAAGCACGATCAAGTTAAACCGGACGCCAAGCAAATACTTCAGAAAGGATCCGCTATCCAATCTCGAGGGATAATCCAGGTGGAGGCAAATCTGGAGCACTCCAAGGAGCAAGAGGCGTTCTTCGATCTGTTGCCCCTGTTGATGAAGCAGGTCACCTAGCTCAGCGCCGTTCTCTCCCTTTCGAGATTGGCTATTACCCCTCCCAGGCGCCTCATGGCAGCCACCTTTTCTAAGGATATTGAACTGTAGCGAGCTTGTTTAAAGGCGGCTAAAAGCCGCGCCCTACCGAGGCATCGTGGATCGGCCGACGGTAGTATTCGAAGGTTTTCCCAGAGCCGTGCCAGTTGGTGAAGCGCTTGACCACTACTGTCACCGGTGAAAAGGTGCGAGCGATCCCTTCCACCACATGACCGGTGACATATTTGTAGCCGTGCTTCTTGGTCCAATTCAGGTAGACCCGTTTCAATGTCCGGGCGTAGCCGTTCTTGCGATATTTCGCCAGGATCACAAAGGCATAGGTATACAGGGAATTACCCCGGCCCAGGTTCTGGTCGTATTTGGCCCAGTGATCGCGAGCGAAATATTCCAACGGTACCCCGATGATGTACCCAACGATCTCACCGTGGTTCCGGGCCACGAAAGGCATGGTCTTTGGGTAATTGAAGTATTTCCGAATGGTGGTTTTGGTCAACTTAGCGGAGTCGCCGTACACCTGGGCCAGCGATTCAGAGACGGTGATCAGGGCCGGAACATCCTCCTGGCCTACGAACTCCATCAATTCGATCTGAAACCCGTGGGGTGATGAGGCGATCACACGTGACCGGGACCTCTCGGTGATATTGAGTGTGAGCTGTTCCATGCCTGTCACTAATCGTGGTTAGCTTTTCAAATTTAGGGGTCGGAGTTCCTCACCGCAAAATTTATATTTTCGGTACCAAAGTTAATTCCCGCGGTTTTACCGGCTGTCAACCTGGCCGGCGCTTGTCATTTGCCGGGCGGCAGCCTTAGATTCCGGCACCTTTTTATATCGTAACCGACGTACTGCTGAAGGGGTACGGGGGCTGGGCCAACCGGTTATGGGGACCGAAGAGGGGGCTCGGCGCTGATGAGCCGTTGGCTTCTACGGGCGGCAGGTCTAAATTCAACCTGCGCCGAATCTACGGATGATGGACCCTGGCATTCCCATCACCGGGAAGCCGACTATTGACGAGGAGATGCAGATAATGACCCATACGACCTACGCCGCTGCTTTGAGACCGGCAGCCCACCGTCCGGCCCTGCTATTCGATTTTCTGCTCCTGTGCGGGGGCTCGATGTTGCTGGCCTTGAGCGCCCAACTGACCGTTCATCTACCCATTGGTCCGGTACCCATTACCGGGCAGACATTCGCGGTCCTGTTAGTAGGGGCGCTGCTGGGCAGTGTGCGGGGCGGCCTGGTGGTGCTATTGTACTTAGCCGAAGGTCTATCCGGTTTGCCGGTTTTTGCCGGGGGCGGCGCCGGGCCTGCTGTCCTATTGGGGCCCACCGGCGGTTATTTGTTCGGCTTCGTGCCGGCGGCCGTAGTGGTGGGTTTCCTGGCCGAGCGAGGCTGGGACCGGCATTTTGCTACTACCCTGGCGGCCATGACCATGGGGACTGGCGCTATTTTCCTCTGTGGTCTGGCTTGGCTGGCGGTCTTGCAGCTCTCCGGGAACCTATTGGCAATCGGACTGCTGCCATTCCTGCCTGGAGCGGTGCTGAAAATCGTGGCGGCAGCCCTGCTGCTACCGTTGGGCTGGCGGTTGCCGGGCTTTAAGGATCTCTAAGGCCAATACCACCGGTCGGATATGGTTCTGCCGGGGAGTCATCGGTGGAGACGGTCGCTAACCTCGCCGTCAGGGGAAATAGATAGATATCAGTAATTCCGCCCCTCTGAAATCCCAGTATTTGCTGGACCCCCGGATAACTTTCCTCAATCACGGCGCCTTCGGATCGTGTCCCCGGCCGGTGTTCGAGGCCTACCAAGCCTGGCAACGGCGGATCGAGGGGCAGCCGGAGGAGTACCTGTGGCGGAATCGGGATAAGTATTTGGCCCCGGTGCGCCAGGCATTGGCCGATTACCTGGGCTGTGAGCCGTCTAACCTGGCCTTTGTGCCCAATGCCACCACCGGGATCAATATCGTGGCCCGTAGCCTGAAATTGCAGCCCGGAGACGAAGTGTTGGCCTCCAATCACGAGTACGGCGCCATCGACCGCACCTGGCGCTTTATCGCTACTAAGACCGGCGCCCGCTACATCAATCGGGACCTGCCGCTACCATTGAGTACGCATGCGGACTTTGTGGAGGCCTTCTGGGGCGGGGTGACCAAGAGGACCAGGGTGATCTGCCTGTCCCATATCACCTCACCGACTGCTCTAGTATTTCCGGTAGCGGCGATCTGTGCCCGGGCGCGAGCGGCGGGGATCGTGACTGTTATCGATGGGGCCCACGTGCCGGGGCAACTCGAACTGGACTTAGAGGCCATCGGAGCGGATTTCTACACCGGCAACGGCCACAAATGGTTGGGCGCCCCACGGGGAACGGCCTTCCTCTATGCCCGGCCGGAAGTTCAGTCGCAGGTGGAACCGTTGGTAGTCAGTTGGGGCTACCGGAGCGATCACCCCAGCGGCTCCACGTTCCAGGATTACCTGGGCTGGAGCGGTACCCGGGATCTGTCTGGTTACCTGACAATGGCTAGCGCCCTGGAATTCATGGCGGATAACGGGTGGCAGCAGGTCCGTGGGCGCTGTCAGCGATTGGCCCTGGAGGCCAGGGAGCGGTTACAGGCCCTGCTCGGCGAGCCACCCTTGTGTGCCCTTGCCGAGAGATGGATCGCCCAGATGTTTGCGGTGCTGTTGCCGGCCCGGGTGAACCCGGAGCACCTGGAGGCGGAATTACTTACCAAGTACAAGATCGAGGTGGCGGTCAAGAGGTGGCAGGATCTAAATTTATTACGGGTGTCGGTGGCGGCCTATACCAGCGCAGAAGACCTGGAGCGACTGACGGAGGCGTTGCGAAAGTTATTATAGTTGGGAGGAGCAATGAGTGAGACCATTTTTGCCAAGATAATCGACAAAGAAATACCGGCGGATATCATCCATGAGGACGAGCAGTGCGTGGCCTTCCGGGACGTGAACCCGGTGGCTCCGGTGCATTTCCTGGTGGTGCCGCGCAAGCCCATCGCCCGGCTGCAAGACTTAGGGCCCGATGACCAGGCGCTGATCGGGCACATCCACCTGGTGATTACCAGGCTGGTGGAGCAGGAGGAAATCGCGGACGGCTACCGGGTGGTAGTCAACTCAGGGGCCAGCGCCGGACAATCGGTTTTCCATTTGCACTTTCACGTCCTGGGGGGCCGCTCCCTGAGTTGGCCGCCGGGGTAGCCGGGCCAGCGGTTTATTTGGCCGGGGGATAAAACAGGGCGGTATCCAGCGGTAGGTGCAGGCGCAGGTCGTCGAAGGTCAGGATCGTCTCGGTTTTTTTACGCAGGTCCTGTATACTGACGACCGTCACCAGCTCCCGGCCATTGGGCAGCACCTTGGTTTCCTCCACCACGATCCGTTTCAATAAGCGCGCTTTACGGTTGTAGAATTCCGCTTTCAGCACCAGCCGCATTTCCGGGTCAATCCACAGCAGCTTGTAGCCTGGTGGGCGGCGCCGGCCCAGCCGGGGGCGTTGCGCGATGCTCTTGATAACAGTCACCTCCCTGCTATCCAATGTATCGCGACGCTGGACGGTGTGATCATGCCGGGCGATATCCTCGGTAGTGATTTCCAGCTGGCTGAAATCGAAGATCTCCTTCCGTCCTCTAGAGCGGTGGGAGATTTCCCGCAATTTACCGCTGGCCGCCAACAGTATCCACTGGCGGCGGCGGCCGTCGGTCAACTGCCAGGACCAGTATTTCTGCCCGGCCACCTTGTCCGGGGGCAGCATTACCACCAGGGTTTGTTTGAGTATCGAGTCACCCGGTGGGGGGGTAGTGGAGGTAGTACTGGAGATACCTGACCCGCACTGAATCCCGGCGGTTGGTCAGGGTGATGGTAACCCGGGCCGATTGGTCGAGGCCCTGCAGGCGGCCGTGGACGTCCAGCAGGAGTTCCTCAACCGATTGGTGGTCCGCTCCCTGGCCATAGCAGAACGGACCCATCCCGATTGAGATAAAAAGCAGGACTGAATATTTAAGGGTTGGCATCGGCTGGGAGTGATAAATATACTACTGTAATTGCACAGATTTCTACCGGGGTAACTACGGCAAATGAATAGTGATGATGGCACCCGGCTGCTTTAGGCGGCCCGAAATTAACCGGCAGGGCCACAGCCGGTCAAGTTTGCACCGGTGCCCGTTGCCTCATATTAAAAGGTAACCCAAGTCAGGCTATTTTCCTAAGTTGGATTTCCTGTTGGATTGGTTTGGTTTAATCCAAGATATTTCATTGAGCGGTTTGCTGAATTTCAAAGGGATTAAGAGTTTTACAGACCTGTTCCTGTGTGGTTTTCCGGGGAATGGTTTTTGATTCCAGGTTCCGCCATCGGCGGGGCCAACGGCCTGCCCGGGGCTCCCCGTGGGGCCTCGGCGGAGCCAGTACGGCGAGCCTCCGCCCAGGGCCAGGGCGGGGCCAGAGGCGGGGTTAGTGGGACTGGCGGACCGAAAAGATATGTTCATTTTCTTTTAGAAAGAAAACGAACCAAAAGAAA
>CBDVAP010000104.1:0-11071 GCA_965372015.1 uncultured bacterium
GGGTGCTGTAGAGGGTGATCGGGTTCGAATCGCCGTGCTTGATTTTACCGATGGCGTACTTTGAGCCTGACGGCAGGTAGATGCTGGGAAAATCGACATCAAGCATCACAACTTCATCGGCCAGACCCTTCCCAAAGACGGCCTTGTCACGGGCGGGGTCGTCTCCCAGTCGATGCAAGTAGGTGCGTGAATTCTTGTAGATTTCCGTTTCGGGAGCGTCGGGAGGCAGCTCCTGGCGACGGGCATAAAAGAAGCCGCTGGCATCCGGCAGCCACCGGGGGCGGTTGTAGGCAGTTTCGATGCGATCGATGGTTTTGTCCAGATGCGTACCGGTGGTCACATCCAGGATGTGCAGCACCGTTTCCTCCGAGCCGCCCTCCGCCAGGCCGTAAACCACGTAGCGTCCATCCGGCGAGGGAGAGTAGGCCTCTATGGAGTAATGCTGTTCTCCACTACCGGAAAGCGATTCCGCATCCACCAACATCTTTTCCTCTCCCGAGGCGCTACGGTAATAGAGCTTGGGCAGGTTTTCATCCGCCATCCGCTTTTTGTAAAACAGTGACCCATCCTCTCGCCTGCGGATGCTGTAGATGCGGTAGGGCTTGCTGCCGTCGAGCTCCTGAATGCGTTTGTAGAGGGCGTCGCGTCCCTTGATCTGTGACAGAATTTCGTGGGCCTGATCCGCCTGGCCGCGGAACCAATCCTGTACTTCAGGAGCGTCCATATCTTCCATATACCTATAAGGATCATGCACTACGACGCCGAAGTGTTCATCCACAACATCGCGGATAGGGGCTACCGGAGCCTGGGCGAACAGCCCATGCCGCGGGGTGGCGATTACCATGGTTATTCCGAGGATTACCTGCGATGCTTTCATGGGAACTCTCCCTTGCTGATTGTATCGGTTCGGAGCCTTTTGGTCATTGGGGCTAAAAGCTTAAGAAAGCCATTCTGCGTTTTCCAAGGCTTTAATTCGCGGAACCCCGCCAACGGCGGGGCCTCATTCGAAGCATCCTCTGCTTGATTATTTCGTGCCTTGAGAATACGACGGGGGGTGCAAGGTCCTGCTGGGCCTGGGCAAGGATTGCCCTGCCAATCTAAGCAGCGGTCCCTCCCGCATCGTTTACTGAGCCCTAAAGGCCCTGGAAGTATCCTCTACCTCACTGATCGCCGCCCCTTTGGAACCGCCCAGCCCCTCACGCCGGGCGGCTGTTCTGGCAGCCTTCCCACACCTCCTGCGGGTAGATTATGCTGTCGGTGCCGGGAATATTCGGGACCCCGATATTGGTGTTCAAATTTATCCCATGCTTCAGATAGGCCTGGTAAGCCAGTTGGCTACAATAAAAGGCCTCCTCGGTTGAGGAGTTGAGGAAATTGAAATTGTAAGGCTTGCGCGCCCGGGCCTGGGCCAGGCAATACTGCCCCACGCTCTCCCGGATGGTCTTCTCCTGGTCCTCCGTCAACCCTTTCCCCTGCAACGGATAGGCAATCCCGTATAGTTTGTCCAGGAGAATGCGCTGCTTTTTCATCGCCGCGGCGTCCCACTGGGTCGATCCCATGTCGAATTCGATCACACGCCCTTTGGCCCCCGCCTCCACGCACTTGCCCTCGGGACCGACGTAGATGATAATATGGTCCACGTCACCCGGTATGATCTTTCCCACCAGCCACCAGAAATGCCCGGCGAGAAAGCTAGCCCCCCCGTCAACCGTGCAGACCAGGTCGCCGGTCTTGACCGGCAAGCCGTTGATCTCATGTGAATAAATCATGGCTATCTCCTTTGATTAATGTACGCTAAACCTGAATTGTCGCCCAAGAAGCCACGCCCCGGCTGCATCGCTTCAGAGCCATTTGGACATTTAGGGTAAAAACTAGGAATAGCATTCCAGATATACAAGATGCATTTTCATTCTCCTCATACTCGTCTTCCGTTTGACTATTTCACGCCTTGAGAATACGACGGGAGGTGCACTGTCTGGCGGGGCCTGGATTGATATTGCTAATTTTCCCAAGATGGAATTACATTCCGGCAGGCGCATAGGTACAATATCAGGTTGCTACGGCCTGGAATTTCTCGTCATAAATAGTGGTTAACAAGCCAATGGAGAAAAGTGAAATGAAGAATTTAAAGTTCATCTTAGTTATTCTTCTTTTTTACGGGATTTCCTATGCTCAAGGTCAAGCCATCAGTCAAACAGAAGAAGTGGACACTGTCCAAATTGAGCACAGAGCGGTAGCGGCTGCAAAGTCTGACTTCAATACACTAAAGAAACTCGGATGGGGTGGATCTTCAATTATTATAGCTGGGGGTGTGGTAGCATTGGTAGGTCCAGGTGAGAGATCGGGGTTTGTGGCCGGTGTCCCTGTTAACCTCTTGCTAGGCTTGCTAAGTCCCCCGGCCGCGGCTTACCTCACGCCAGTAAATGTCCCTCAAAATCGCGAAATGGAAGTATCTTCCAAAGGCAACGATTATCAAACCGTTTATCGTCTGGCATACGGGTCAGCAACGAGGAAACAACGGCTAAAGTATCTTCTAGCGGGGCCCCTTTGATTAGGAGGTTTGTTTGTAGTTGGGGCTTTGGTTCTATTGTTAACCTGGCAAGGTGTGTAGTGAATCGCTTTCTGGCACGCCAGTCGGTCTTGAGAGTTTGAAAGAAAAGACGGTCAGACTGTGGTTCGTAGATCTTTGTTTGGGTGAAATGGACACAACACCTCGAGCTAGGCTCCGGCCTATACGAGGATCAATAAATAACTAAATGTGTTACCTACGTCCCTGAGAATAAGTTGTTACCCATGTCCTGGTTCGTTCACCCCCTGGCCCCCTCTCTTTCAAGAGAGGGGGAGACACGAAGTGTCCGGGGTGAGTTCGCTTAAAGGAGGAGTCGTGAAACGAAGGGCCTGTCCTGAGCCAGCCGAAAAGCAATTAACAACCAAGTCCCCATTTTTCATTTATCATTTCCCCTTGGGCCCCCTTACCCCCGGGGGTGGAACTGCTTATGGACTTCCTTCAGGTAATCCCGGTCCAGGTGGGTGTAGATCTGGGTGGTGGTGATATCGGCGTGGCCCAGCATTTCCTGCACGGCCCGCAGGTCGGCGCCTCCTTCCAGCAGATGGGTGGCGAAACTGTGGCGGAAGATGTGGGGCGAGACATCCTTGGTGATCCCCGCCTGCCGGGCCCACTGTTTCACGATCTGAAATGCTCCCTGGCGCGTCAAAGGGTTGCCCCGGGCGTTCAGGTAGACCTCCCCTTTGTTGCGGGCCCGCCGTTTGGCCGCCAGCAGGGGCCGGGCCTCCTGTAGGTAGGTTTCCAAGTCCTCCCCGGCCCGGCGGCCCACCGGCACCAGCCGCTCCTTGGAGCCTTTGCCCAGCACCCGTAGCAGGCCATGTTCGGGCAACAGGTTATTAAGCACCAGCCCGGTGAGTTCCGACACCCGCAGGCCGCAAGCGTACAGCAGTGATATCATGGAGCGGTCCCGCACTCCCCGGGGATTGCCGGTGTCCACCGCCTCGATAATGGCGTTGATCTCCCCCACCTCCAGCACCTTCGGCAATCGCCGGGGCTGCTTGGGGGCATCCAGGAACGCGGAGGGGTCGCTGCTAGTCCGCTTTTCGGCCAGCAGGAACTTGTGCAACCCGCGCACGGCGGAGAACGCCCGGTGGATGGAGGCCGGCGCCAGGCCCAGGTCGCTCAACAGGCGGGTGTAACCGCGAATGTGGGTCTGGCGTACCTGGTCCAGGTCATCAACACCGGCTGCCCGGAGACACTCCAGATAGCGCGTAAGGTCGCTCTCGTAGCTTATTAAAGTCGTTGGCGCCAGATTGCGTTCGACGCGGGCGTAGAGTAGGTAGTCTTCGAGTAGATCTTTCACGGAACCCGCTGTGTTCCCTGGCGGCCGGTTCCTTCAGCCCTGGTGAACGGCCTCAGCGAAGGCCTCTAGTAGGGCCGCGGTCCCAGTTTCCTCCGCCACTGTGCCGGTGACCACGAATTTGGCCCCGGCCCGCACCTTGGCGGACGCCACCTTAGGATCGCGGATACCGCCCCCCACCATCACCGGAATGTCTACGGCCCCGGTCACCGCCCGGATCACTTCGTCAGGTACGGATTGCTGGGCTCCACTGCCGGCCTCCAGATATACCAGGGACATCCCCAGGTACTGGGCTGCCAGGGCGTGGGCCACTACCAGGTCCGGTTTATCCAACGGCAGGGGCCGGGTGTCGCTCATAAACTCCACGGCCGTGGACCCGCCCCCGGCCAACAGCAGGTAGCCGGTGGCCACGCTTTCCAGTCCCAGGTGCTTGATAACGGGCGCCGCCTGGACCTGCTCGCTGATCAGAAACTGGGGATTGCGGCCACTGAGCAGCGACATGAACAGCACCGCGTCCACGTGACGGGTGAGCTGGGTGGTGCCTCCGGGAAACAGGATCACCGGCACCTGCGCCGCCGCCTTGATCTGAGCTACCCGCTCCTCAAAACGCCCGTCCATGATTAGGCTGCCGCCCACCAGGATGCCGTCGGCGCCCGAAGCATTAACCGCCGCCACCAGCTTTTCCAGGCGGCCGTCGTTCTTGCGGTCGGGATCGATGAGCACCAGATAGTTGGCGCTCTGGTGATCGAGACGCTCCAACAGGCTCTGGAAAACAGTCACGATACCGCCGCCAGGAATGCCACTAGGCGGTCCATATCCGCCCGGGTGCGCTTTTCGGTCACCGCCAACTGCAGGAACTGATCCCCCTGCCACTCAACGCTGCCCAGCAGGAAACCCTCCTTTGCAGCACGACTTGCCAGCTCGCCGGCGGGTACCGGTGGCCGGACCACAAACTCCTTCACATAGCCGTATCCAAACGGTAGATCGTAGCCCGGCAAGGCGTCGATTGCCCGGCCCAGGTATTGGCTGCGGTCGAAGCATAGGCGGGCCAGCCGTACCAGACCCTCGCGACCCAGCAGTGACAGGTAAACAGTGGCCCACAAGGCCATCAGGCCCTGGTTGGTGCAGATGTTGGAGGTGGCCTTCTCCCGCCGGATGTCCTGCTCGCGGGTGCGCAACACCATCATGAAGCCGGGGCGGCCCACCTGATCGGTTGTGCGGCCCACAATCCGGCCGGGCATGCGGCGAATAAATTCAGTTTTGGCGGCCATCAAACCCAGGTACGGACCTCCGAATGACATGGGGATGCCCAATGATTGGCCTTCCCCCACGTAAATATCGGCCCCGGCTTGTCCGGGACTCTCCAGCAATCCCAATGTGAGCGGATCGGCGGAGGCGATCAGCAGGGTTTTATTATCCACCAGGGCTTTGCGCACCGCCGCCCAATCCTCCACCAGTCCCAGGCAGTTAGGCGATTGCACTACCAGCGCCGCCGCCTCGGCCGACTGGGCCTTGAGGTCGGCTAGGTCCACCCGACCGTCCCGGCTGGCAATTGTAATCAGCTCGGCGTCGCGATTTTGCAGGTAGGTAGCCACTACATCCCGGGTGGCGGCGGACACGGTCTCAGGAAGCAGTATCCGTCGGTGGCCGGTGATCCTCAGTGCCATCAAGCAGGCTTCGGCCGCGGCGGAAGCTCCATCGTACAGCGAGGCGTTGGCTACCTCCAGCCCGCTGATCTCACTGATCATGGTCTGAAACTCGTACATGACCTGCAGCGTCCCCTGGCTCACCTCGGCCTGGTAAGGAGTATAAGCAGTATAGAACTCGGACCGCATGGCGATGGCCGGGACCGCTTCGGGGGTGTAATGATCATAGACTCCGCCGCCCAGGAAACTTGTTCGAGTGCCGGCGGGCCGATTTTGCTGCGCTAACCGGCTGAGTTCGGCGACCAGTTCCACCTCCGATTTACTCGGCGGCAAACCCAAGCCGTCCCGCAGGCGCAGGTCCGCCGGGATGATATCAACCAATTCCTCGAAGGATGCCACTCCGATAGTTGCCAGCATGGCCTCTTCGTCGGCCTCGGTGGCCGGTATATAGGGATGCTGGCGGGTCACGAAACCAGCGCTTTATAGGCCGGGGCGTCCATCAGGCCGTCCAACTGGGTTGAATCGGTAGGCCGGACCTTGACCAACCAGCCCAGGCCATAAGGATCGCCGTTCACCTGTTCGGGGGTGTCTTTCAGGCTCGAGTTAACCTCCACCACTTCCCCGGCTACCGGCATGAACAGATCGGCCACTGTTTTCACGGCCTCCACAGTACCGAATACTTCGCCCTGTTTAAAGGCGCCCCCCACATCCGGGAACTCCACGAAAATAATATCACCCAATTCGCTCTGGGCAAAATCGGTGAGGCCTAACACTACCAAGTCATCTTCTGGACGGACCCATTCATGGTCTTTGGAATACTTCAGGTCTGTGGGGATATTCATCCGATTCCCTTAACAGGTTGATACTCAAAGGTCTCCAGAAAGGCGGTGGTAAATTCGCCCCGGCGGAAGGCGGGATGGGCCAATACCTGCTGCTGGAACGGGATGGTGGTGGGGATCCCCTCGATGACGAATTCCTCCAGGGCCCGCTGCATACGGTTGATCGCCTCATCCCGGTTGGAGCCGTGTACGATCAGCTTGGCGATCATGGAGTCGTAGTAAGGTGGGACCTGGTATCCGGCATAAACGGCGGTATCCACCCGCACCCCCATACCACCCGGGACGTGAAAGCTGCTGATCAAGCCTGGACCGGGACGAAAGTCATGTTCGGGGTCCTCGGCGTTGATACGGCACTCGATGGCGTGACCCCGCAGGCGGGCCTTCTTCACCCAGCCAGGCACCGGCACCCCGGCGTGCACGCCGATCTGCAACTTCACCAGGTCGATCCCATAGACCGCCTCGGTAACGGGATGCTCCACCTGGATGCGAGTGTTCATCTCCATGAAGTAGAAGTTACGGTCGGCATCCAAAAGAAATTCCACTGTGCCGGCCCCGACATAATCCACCTGCTCTGCTGCCAGCACTGCCGCTTGGCACAGCTGTTTCCGCAACTTATCATCGACAATAGGTGAGGGCGATTCCTCCAGCAGTTTCTGGTGGCGGCGCTGAATGGAGCACTCCCTCTCGCCCAGGGCCACCGCTTTTCCATCGGCATTGCCCAGGACCTGCACTTCGATGTGGCGCGGTTCCCGGACGAATTTCTCCAGGTAAACGTCCCCGTTGCCGAAAGCCCCCTGGGCCTCATTACTCGCCTGGGCAAAGAGGTTGGGTAGTTGCTCCGGGGTGTCCACCCGGCGCATGCCGCGGCCCCCGCCCCCGGCAGACGCTTTGACCATCACCGGATAACCCAGCCCCTCGGCGATACCGGCGGCCTCCTTTACGGTCGGGACCACATCTTTTGATCCCGGGGTGATCGGCACACCGGCCGCGACCATGGTCTTGCGGGCCTGGGCCTTGTCGCCCATCAGGTTGATGATCTTGGCCGTAGGTCCTATAAAGGTGACCCCGTGATCGGCGCAAATTTGAGCGAATTCGGCGTTTTCCGCCAGAAAGCCGTAGCCCGGGTGGATGGCGTCCGCGTTGGTCAGCTCGGCGGCGGCCATAATAGTCGGGATGTGCAGGTAACTGCGGTTGCTGTCGGGGGGACCGATGCACACCGCCTCGGTAGCGAACCTCACGTGCAGGGCCAGTTCGTCCGCCGTGGAATAGACCGCCACGGTGGCAACGCCCAACTCGTGGCAGGCCCGGATAATCCTAAGGGCGATCTCCCCCCGATTGGCGATCAGCACTTTACTGAACATGGGTCAACTGTCGTTTACGATTGATGGGGCAGCACATGACTCCCCGGAGCTGGGCCGGGCGTCTGCGGGCCGGGGTGGCGCCATGGGGCTCAGGCCGGGTCCACCACCACCAGGGGCTGGTTGAACTCCACCGGCGTGGCGTTGTCCGGCAGGATTTCCACCACGGTACCATCCACATCGCTCTCGATCTCGTTCATGATCTTCATAGCCTCGATAATGCAAATGGTCTGCCCCTTCTTCAGCTTGTCGCCCACCTTGATGAACGGCGGCGATTCGGGCGATGAGGCCGCGTAGAAGGTGCCGACTATGGGGGCGGTGATGGAATGATGGCGGGAAGTTTCGGGGGCAGCTGCCCCTGGAACCGCGGTCCCCACCACCGGGGGAGCGGGAGTGGCTGAGTCGGGTGACGCTAACGCACCGGCCGGAGCCGAGGCGTTCTTGGTGACCCGAATCCTGCGCCCCCACCAACTGGATATCTCTATCTCATTGACACCACTCTCCTCGACGATGGCGATCAGTTCCTTTAATCTATCCTTGAGCATCAATACCTCGATATGTCCATATATTTGTCAGTGCGTCAGCCCTTGACCCGCTCGATGTAGCGCCGCTCCCGGGTGTCGATCCGGATGGTCTCGCCCTGTTCCACAAACAACGGTACCTGCACTGTCACCCCGGTCTCCAGGGTGGCGGGCTTACTGCCGCCGGTAGCCGTATCGCCCCGCAGGCCCGGTTCGGTCTTGGCCACCTTAATATTCATATGGGCCGGTATCCGCACCTCCACCGGCTCGGCGCCGTGAAAGGCGATGGTCACCTCCAGGTTATCCACCAGGAAATCGACAGCCCCACCCAGCTGTTCCGCCGACAGGGCCACCTGCTCGAAGGTGTCGCCGTCCATGAAATAATAATGCGTTGAATCGCTGTACTGGTAAGAAAGGTTCTTGGCCTCCACCCTGACCTCATCCACTTTCTCACCCGCCCGGAAGGTCTCGTCCACCACCTGCCCGGTGCGTACATTCTTGAGTTTGGTGCGCACGAAAGCGGGGCCCTTGCCGGGCTTCACATGCATGAATTCCACGATCTTCCACAAACCGCCCTTGTGTGAGAATATGAACCCGTTACGAAAATCTGACGTGCTAGCCACTTAAACCTCGTGGGAATATAACGCTAAAAATGATATTTAATGAGAAAAGCGGCTGAATTTAAACCCGGCTCTGAGGGCAATCAAGAAATGGCTGGGACGGGACTACCCCGCCAATTTGCATCAGGCTGGCAACGCAAAATCAGGAATGCGAAGATTGGACCAGAAACTAGAAACTAGAAACTTGAAACTCGACACTTCTTCCCCCCCTTGGCATCTCCTCAGCTACCCGCCTAAGTTCTCCCCATGCTATTTGCGCCCCCCGACTTATGGCTGCCTATCGCGGGGTGGCTGCTGCCCCTGCTGTACATCGAGATGCACTACCGCTGGCTGCCCGGCGCTAGCCGCTATTACCGTCGGGAACCTGAGATATTAGCCGACCTCCCCAGCCGCATCGCTCCCGGCCAAAAACCGCCCCTGCTATTGTTGGTTAAAGACGCCCACCGCTTCCCCATCCGCCTGGAGCGGGTGGAGGTGGCCCTGGACACCGGCGAGGGGCCGCACCCCTGGACGGTGATCACGGTGGAGGAGGACCTGGCCGGCCTCTGGTGGCACCGGGTCGTGGAGTTGGAGCGTCCCGAGGCGGTGGGCTATGTAAAGTGGTGGGTGACATTTCACTATCGCTCCCGTGGCCGCCTGCGCAGCTGCACCACCCACAACCTACCGGGACTGCCCCAGGCTGCCCTGCGCACCTACCTGGCCTCCGACGACCTCCCCGGGGCTCCCCGTGGGGCCTCGGCGGAGCCGGTACGGCGAGCCTCCGCCCAGGGGCAGGGGGTAGTCTGGGGTGACTTGCACCATCACACCGGCCTTACCGAGGACGCCATCGAGTTCGGCGCGCCATTGGAGGCTTCCCGGGCGGCGGCCACGGCCTTGGGCCTGGGCTTCGTGGCGGTCACCGACCATTCCTACGACTTAGACGACCGGATCGGCAGCTGGCACCTGACCGACCCCGAGCTGACCAAATGGCACACTTCCCGCCGCCGAATGGCCGACCTGAATCGGGAGTCCGGCGCTGCCCTGCTGCTGCCAGGCGAGGAAGTTTCGGTGCGCAATAGCCGGGGCCGCAACGCCCATGCCCTGGTGCTGGATCACCCCCATTTCCTGCCCGGCTCAGGCGATGGCGGTGAGCGCGCCCTGCGACCGCCCTCCGAGCTGAACTTGGGGGAGCTGGCCGCCACGGTGCGGTCACCGGCAGTGGTAATTGCCGCCCACCCCTATCAACCGGTGCCCTGGCTGCAACGGCTGGTGGTGGGGCGCGATAATTGGTCAGCCGTAGACCTGGCCACGCCGGACATTGCCGGCCTGCAGATCATGAACGGCCGCCTGGACGCGGGCTTTTGGCGCGGTTTGAGCGGCTGGAAACGGTTGCTGCTCCAGGGCGAACGAACCTACATTTACGCCGGCAGCGACTCCCACGGCGATTTCAACCGCTTCCGGGTGATCGGCCTGCCGTTCGTCTACCTGACGGAGCGCGAAGGCATGACCCTGGGCAGTTGCCGCACTGGCGTCCTGGGCGTCAAGCCGGACGACCTACCGGGCATAACGACCGCTTTGCGCGAGGGCCGCTGCCTGATATCAAATGGCCCTTCAATCGATCTAGCGGTACGGGGTGATGGGAGTTCGGCCGGTCCGGGCGGCAGTTTGCCGGGCGGTGACCTTGAGGTGCGCCTAAGCCTGACCAGCACAGCGGAGTTCGGCCCCCTGACCCGGCTGCGGCTTTACCGGGGGATCGTTGGCGCCCCCCGGGAGGACTTGCTGGTCAACTTCGTGCTGGGGTCGGGGCGCTACGATTTCAGTTGGCGTCACAAACTCCACCAGAGCAGGCCGGGCTATCTGCGCGCCGAGGCTCAATCGCGCCTGCCCGGCGGCAATGTCTTTGGTGACCGCCTGGGCCTGGCCCTTACCAACCCGGTGTGGATCGGGGACGCTGGGTAGCTGTTAGGCGTCCGATTCAGCGGTAGCGATCGTTCGTATCCACGAGCGTCGAGTATCCAGTATCGAGAACTGGCGGACGAGCAGTAATTTGCCCTAGCGCAGTAGCACAAGTTTGATGGACTTCACATATTCCGAAGTGCCACCCGCCGACGGCGGTATCACCCCCGCCCTTGGCGTGGCATGCATCCGGGCAATATAGAGACCGGTGGCCGCCTCCCGGCCTTTTTGGGTCCGGCCGTGCCACCGCACCTGGTGGTGTCCGGCCCCCCGATGACCATCTACC
>CBDVAP010000105.1:0-10998 GCA_965372015.1 uncultured bacterium
CACGTTTTTTTTTGCAGCAATCCCCTTGGCTAGCTGCCCCCGTCGACAAGCACTAACCATTTGATGGGTTTTATCTAGGTTTTAGATGGGTTTCTTATGGGTTTTTACTGGGCATTCGTGGGGTCTTTGATGGGCATAAGCTGGGTCGGAGCTAGCCATCGTGCCCCTTAAACTGAGCGGCACCGGCGGGATTAGAGGGAATTGAGGTGGACGGCTGAGCGCGTTAGGCTTCGGACTTATCCGGCAGCAGTTCCTGCAAGATGCTGGAGAACTCGACGGGGTCATACGGCTTGCTGAGCCTGGATTGGAAACCATAGTCCCGGTGTTTCGACATCTCCGGGGCTGAGGGCTGCCCGCCGGTGATAACTGCCTTGATCCCCGGATCACTCTTCCGCACGGCCTGCAGCACTGCCACCACCCCCGGATCGCTCGGGAGGGCCAGATCCAGGAAGATAACCTCGATGGGCTTGCCGGAGGCCCGGGCCTGCTGGACTTTGCGATTGGCATCGTCTCCCGAGGAGGCGGTACTCACCTGGTATCCCAGGCGGCTCAGGAGACGGCGAGCGGCGTTTCGGATCAGCTCATCCGGTTCTACTATCAGTACCCGGCCAGTGCCGGAGACAAGTTCCGGCTCCTCTTCCGGTGGCGTTACCACCACCTTTGAGGCGGCCGGCAGGTAGAAGGTGAATACGGTGCCCTGGCCCTCCGCCGCTGCCTGGGTAATCCAACCGTTGTGCTGCTCAATTATATTATGGGCCACATAGAGTCCCAAGCCCGGTGCACCATCTCGGGTGGTAAAGAAAGGATCGTAGATCCGGTCCTCGATCATGGCCGGGATGCCACCCCCTTCGTCTTGCAGCGATACGGCCACATACTTGCCCGTTTTCAACGGCCCGATCGGTTCTTTCCTGGTCGCCCGGGCATTTGCCAGCGTGATCCGTAAGGTGCCCCCCAGTTCCATGGCTTGCACCCCGTTGCGTGCCAGGTGGTGAACGACCTGGCTGATCAGCGTAACATCCACCGCCACCGGCCAGGCCTCCTCATCCAGTTGAAACTCGGGCTTCACGTCGGATCCCCGGAGCGCAAATTGGACTGTCTCTTTCAGTATCGGAGCTAATTGTCTATTGGCCTTGGCCAGGACGCCGCCACGAGTAAATGTAGCCAACTGCTCCGTTATGCCCCGGGCGTGGCTGATGGTTTTCTCGGTATCCTGCAGTAGCTCCGCTATCTGTGGTTCGTCAACGGCCTTCATACGGAGGGAACTGATGTTGAGAGCGATGGCTGAGAGGTAGTTATTGAAATCCAACGCCAGACCGATGGATAGGGTACCCAATGACTCCAGTTTCTTGGCCCGGAGTCCTTCGGCTTCTTTGAGCTCTTCATCGGTACTATCGTGAAAGGTGACTACCATTCCGATGGGTTTGCCCGACGCACCGGTTATCGGATTGGCTTGCCCGGCCACATATAGCTGGTCGCCTTTCTTAGTCTGTAGCACAGTGTCCCGGTCGAAAACAAAAGTTTGGCTTTGTTTGAGTTCCCGGGGACCAGGGAGTGCATATTCCCTGCCATTACCAGCATTGTGCAGTGGGAATACCTCTGAAAGTGGTTTCCCCCTAACTGTTTCTTCGGTCCGGGCGATCAGCTTTTCCGCCGCCCGGTTCACTAAAATGATGTTCCCTGCCAAGTCGGTGGCAATCACAGCATTGGCTAAACATCCCAGAGTGCCGGCCAGCTTATCAAGCTCCGTCGCTTGGGCTTCTTCGGTTTCCAACCTGGCGGTGACATCCTGTACCAGCGAAGCAATCCCATCCAGCTGGCCGCCCTTAGCAAACCAGGGCGTATAGAACCACTCGCAGCGCAGGGTGTGGCCTGCCTGGTCAACATTTTCCTCAACCTGATGCAATCCAGCTTTCTGCTTCTCAAGTAACCGGCGTAACTGCTTGGGACGATCCCGGCCCCCGGGAGGAATGATCAAATCAATCGCGTTTTTACCAAGTGCCGACTCTTTGTCATATCCGAAGATTTCTGCTGCGGCCGGGTTCCAATCGGTTACTCGCCACTGCTGATCCCACTCGATGAAAGCTACTGGGGAATGATCGACATGATAGGCCAGTTTCTGCTGAGATTCACACAAGGTTTTTTCAGCCTGGTTGCGCTCTGTTATGTCTCGCAAGACCACCGAGAATACAGTTCGATCGGTAATCTCCATGCGAGATACGGAGGCTTCCACCGGGAATTCTTCCCCGGTTTTTCGTTTGGCCATCACCAAGTCAGCTGCGGTCATCCGTTGCGAATTGTCTGTACCGCTGGCGAATTCGGCCCAAAAGATATCGTGGCTGGCGTGGAACCGCTCAGGAAATAAAGTGCTCAGCGATTGGCCCAGAATTTCCGCTGCGCTATAGCCGAAGATTTGTTCGGCACCCTTATTGAATAGAATGACATTCCGATCGCCGTCAATAGAAATAATGGCCTCAGCCGCTCCATCCAGAATGCCGGCGAAGGTAGCTTCGCTCCGGATCAGTGCCTCTTTGGTTTCCACGCTATCGGTGACATCCCGGATACTCACGACTACATTGCTGATTTCTTTGGCATTATCACGATGTGGCTGGTAAGTGAAGTGAAAGCATCGCCGCCTCCGCTGGCCGAACACTGCCCAGTAGTCCGTCTGAACTTCCTTGCCGGTGAAGGCTTCATCCAAGTGGGGCTTGAGTTCCTCGGTGAAGGTCGCCTCCCCAAAGATCGCCATCAGGGTCTGGCCAGTGACAGACTCCATTGGCTGGTCCAACATCTGCCCCCAGGCAGCGTTAGCCGATTTTAAAATATATTCCCGATTAACCAGACCCATCAGCTCAGCAGAGGAATTAATAATGGTCCCGTAGCGTCGCCAGGTATCCTCCAGCCGGCGCTGGTCAGTAATGTCTTCCAGAGTACCAAGCATTCTGATCGGAGCAGAGCCATCGCTGGTCAATACCCATCGGATTTGGGCCAGCCGCTCGCTGCCGTCGAGCCATAGAAAACGATACTCGTGCTCGAAGCTTTCTCCACTACGGGGCTTCTTAAATGCGGCCTCAACCGATTGTATGTCATCGGGGTGGACCCGTTCGAGTAATGCTTCCATCGATGGCACCTGCTCATCCGGGGTCAGGCCAAGAATATCAGCCAGCTTGCCTGACCACTGCATCCGTCCCCCGTCTGAATCGCATTCCCAGTACCCCAGGCCGGCAAGACGTTGAGCCGCAGCTTTGGTTTCCTGACAAATGCGAAGAGTCTGCTCCCCGTCCCGCTGCTGGGATAGATCCTGAAAAACCGTGAGCATCAGCCGGGATCGTTCCGGGATATCCACGAAGGCGGGTGTCACTTTCACAACAGCGGTCCGGCCATGCTTGAAAGTCAGTTCCCGCTCATACTCCTCAATTGGGCTACCCTTAGAGAAAAGGCGGCGATACTCATCCAAGGTCCATTCTGCTGTACGGTCATTTCGATAGACTTTTGTGAATGGCTTACCGATAACGTCATCCTGATCGGCTCCAGCCAACCTGCAGTAGCTGGCATTGACGTCGACAATCACGCCCTTACTGTCGGTGAGCCGGAGACCCTCATCGGTGGAATTCCAAACCGTCTGGAAGCGAATATCCCTTGCCCGGAGATCACTGGTAGCTTCCCGCTCGGCAGTGATATCAGTGCCCGTGGCTACTAAATTGGCGATTTCTCCCTGTAGATCAATTACCGGTGTAACCGTGGTTTCCAAGTAAAACAACTGGCCGTTCTTGTTGGCATTGATAAAGGTGCCATAAAACGTTTGACCTGCCAGGATACAATTCCAGAAATCCTTATAAAACGTTTGTTTGTGTTGCCCGGACTTGAATATTCGGGGATTCTGACCAAGTAACTCCTTACGCTCGTATCCAGAGAGCTTAACAAGTGCCTCGTTGACATATTCTATGGTTCCTTGTCGGTTGGTGATCAGGATGATATCGCCAATGCGCTCCGCGGCGTCGGAGATGATTTTACGAGTGTGCTCGGCGGACTTGCGGTCCGTACTATCGCGTATCACCCCCAAGCTGCCTACCAAATGACCGCTGTCGTCGAACTCCGGGACCATAGTATCCTCTAACCAGCGATAGGTCTTGGACTTGCCGTGCAGGAATCGATACTCCCGGGTCCCTGATTCTCGGCTGGCCCAGATAGTCTCGGACATCGACTTGAATTGCTCCTGGTCATCCGGGTGAACACCATTTAACCACAGATCGCGCTTACTACTAAATTCCCTCGCAGAATAGCCTGTGAGGCTTTTAACCTGTGGGCTGATAAAAGTCAGCTTACCGTTAAATCGGCCCCGGTCATAGTCGATACGGTAGACCATCTCACCGATACTTTCCCGAATGGCCTGATAGTGCAGATCCTCCCTGGCTGGCGCAGTTGGCGCCCCGTGGGTTATCCCCTGCTTTTGGTCAAGCTCGGCTAGCCGACTACGCAAGTTGACAACTTCGTCAGAGAATCGGGTGCGGGATTTCTTACGTGTGCTCAAAAGTGTCTTTCACAGCCCTTGTTTGGGTTCCAGATTTGCAGGGTGCTAATATAACCATTATATCTGTGGATACACTACCATAGATCGGATGATTCGTGGGGTTCGCCAGGCAGTAAACCAGAGTGTGATGTGAACCCACAAGAGCATTAATTTCTTTTCCCGTACCGTATGAGGGTTACCCTCTACCAGTGAGAAAGGACTAAATTTGGCGCTGCCATTTGGAATGTAAGGGGTGGTTTGGACTGACGATCATGATATATCCAGCCACCAGAGGCTAAGGCAGTGAATCCATGGTAACCAGATTGAGCCTAATTTCAATATCGACTACTTTCCTCCTCACAGTGACCTTTTCCGAGGCGGCAAGTAACTACAAGGTCTATTGATTAGACCAAATTTTGTTAGGAGTACCTACTTATGAACTCAATTACTAAGGATCGCGATATTGACCGGCAATCAGTTGCCCCGGTGCATGACGATTTAACAGATACCGGTCCTCGATATCCTGGGATCCCTATCACGACCAATGGCAACCAATTGGTGGCCTACTATACTGAAGCTCGGGTGGCGGAAGCCGGCATCTTTTACCCCATTACTCCCAGCACAGAGATGGGAGAGAATTTCCAATTGTCTTTTGCCAAGGGGGAGTTGAACGTTTTTGGAGACGCAAAGATTGCTATTGAGACCGAGGGGGAGCACGCTGCACAAGGCGGGGCCATCACCGCCTCGGTGGCTGGTAAACGGGTTGTGAACTTCACTTCCGGTCAAGGAATTGTGTATGGCCTGGAACAGTACTATCATGCCCCGGGCAAGCTGGCCACAATGATTGTGGAAGTGGCGGCTCGGGCTCTTACCAAGCATGCCTTGAACGTACACTGCGGCCACGACGACATCTACGCCGCCCTGGACACGGGTTGGACTATACTGTTTGCAAAGGATGCCCAGCAGGCCGCCGACCAGGCGCTGATTCTCAGGAAAGTGAATGAACTGACTCTTAATCCCGGTATCAATGTTCAGGACGGATTTCTAACATCTCACCTTGAGCGTACCTCACGCGTGCTCGAATCGGAGCTAATTCGGGACTTCTTAGGACGCACTGACGATATCATCGAGTGTCCCACGGATGCCCAGAAATTGCTTTTTGGCCCCATGCGCCGACGAGTTCCAAAGATGATTGATCTGGAGAATCCCATCCTGTTGGGACCAGTGCAAAATCAGGAACACTATATGAATGGAATTGCTGCCCGACGAAATAACTTCGTCGAACCGATTCTGGGGTTTCTTGAGGAGGCCTATGAGGAATTCGGCGGACTTACCGGCCGTTATTATGGTCTGATCTCAAAGCACAATTGCGACGACGCAGAAACGGTCATGGTAAGCTTGGGCTCATCAGCCGAGAATATCGAAGCGGCCTCTGATTATCTGGCCCAAACGCGCGGTGAGCACCTAGGCGTGATTCATATCAATGTGATCCGTCCTTTCCCGGAGAAAGCGATTGTAGAAGCTCTACGCGGCAGGAAGCAGGTAATAGTTCTGGAACGTTCCGATGAACAGACCCCTGGCAATAGCCCGCTAGCTCGCGATATCCGCACGGCGCTGTCCAAGGCGTTGGAAAACCACAATGGTGTTGCCCACGCGGAACTCCCCACCTTAAGCCCGGAGGAGATGCCCCGGATCTTCAATGGTATATATGGCCTGGGTTCCCGGGATTTTCGGCCGGAGGGTATTTTGGGAGCCTATGATTTTGCCTGCAATCGGATAGCGCGTACCGACGGAAAAAAGGCTTCGGACGGAGTTAGTTTTTTCTACGTGGGGATTGATCATCCATATTCCGTTATTTCCGAGGAAACCCCTTCGCTGCTCCCGGATCATGCCATTGCTGTCAGGTTTCACTCTATCGGTGGCTGGGGCATGATCACTACGGGTAAGAATATGGGAGAGATTTTAGGAGCCCTGGGTGATTATGTCCAGAAGCGAAATGAGGGGAATGGCGCCCTGGGCTCTGCCGGTGAATTGCACGTGAGCGCCAACCCCAAATATGGGTCTGAGAAGAAAGGAGCGCCCACATCCTACTTCCTGTCGATTGCCCCCGAGAAAATCAGGGTCAATTGCGATCTGCGGCATGTGGACGTGGTCCTCTCTGCCGATCCAAAGATTTTCACTCATTCAAATCCATTGGATGGACTGAATCCCGGCGGGGCTTTCGTCTGGGAATACGGGGATGACAATTCGCAACGGGCCTGGGAAAGAATCCCGGTATGGGCACGGCGGCAGATCGTCGACGACAAGATAAGGGTGTACTTACTCCCCGGGTTCGACATTGCCCGAGAGGCTACTACCAGGGAAGACCTACAGATGCGTATGCAAGGCAACGCCTTCCTGGGAGCTTTCTTCAAGGTTTCCACTTTCCTGGCGGATAACAACGTACCAGAGGCAGAATTCCACCGGATTGTCCAAGCCCAATATGAAAAAAAATTCAGGCGTTTCGGCAAAGACGTGGTGGCTTCCAATATGCTTGTTATGAAGGCGGGCTTTGAACGTGTCGGGGAGTTGCCTCATGGTACCCTGGAAGGCCCTGACATGTCCAGTATGCGTGGTCCGACCACCGATCCGTTGGAACCGGGGTCGGTGATTGGCCCCTCGCCAGATAAGGCCCCCCTATTTGGCCTGGAGTTGTTTGACGGGGAGTTCAGGGGCGGTTACGGCTACAATCAACCGTCTACTGTACTGGCCTCCGTGGGCATGATGGCCTCAGGCACCGGGGCAACGGCCAGCAAATATGGCGCACGGCGGCAAGTGCCGGTGTTCATCGCCGAGAATTGTACCCAGTGCATGGCCTGTATCACATCTTGCCCCGATACGGCACTGCCCAACGGTGCCCAGGAGATCGGGACGGTACTGGGGACTGCCATCCGCAGTTACGTGGAGGATGCAACTGCAAAGAATAAGCTACTGGAAGGGCTGGATAGCCTGGAATCCCGAGTCCGGGAACGGATGAACTCCATGCTCGACGAAAAGA
Source organism: uncultured bacterium (assembly GCA_965372015.1). Taxonomy (GTDB): domain Bacteria; phylum Fidelibacterota; class Marinisomatia; order SCGC-AAA003-L08; family TS1B11; genus JACZSB01. Next base: position 7,545 of record CBDVAP010000105.1, read on the forward strand.
ACCTGGATGTACCTTTCGGTAAGGTGGTGAACGAAGTGTTAGGGGAAATTGAGAAGGCCGACCCCACCCTGAATGATGGTTCCCTACATCTTCTGAAGACTATGCTGCCCAAGCTGCCGCTGGCCTATTCCCGGGTGAACGCTATTTTCAAAGTCAAGGAGAAGAAAGAACCCGGTACCGGTGGCCTTTTCTCAATCTTCGTCAGCGATCTTTGCAAGGGGTGTGGTGAATGCGCTACCGAATGTGGCGACCATGATGCCTTGCGCATGGTGGACGAGACCGAGGCGCTCAACGGTGAACATGCCTCAGCCATTAAGTTCCTGGATACTCTGCCTGATACGCCCCAGCAGTTCTTGGGCAAATATGACTCCGAGCATCCCGAGGAGAGTGTAGCGGCGGCCCTTCAAAATCACCTGATGGTACGGAGCAACTATGAGGCCCTGGTATCAGGTGACGGTGCCTGCGCGGGTTGCGGCGAGAAGTCGGTCTTGCGCTCTATCGCAACCATAACCGAAGCGCTCATGCGCCCCCGTTTCCATGCTAAAGCCGAACGTTTGGATGAAAAGGCGGCCCGGCTAGAGAGTGAGGGCGCTAAACGGCTGGCAAATTTGAAGCGGGAGGAACCGGAGACCTACCGAATCCTCAAACGCACCGTGGCGCACATGATCATGCGGCTGGGGTTGGAAGACAAGGAGCTGGTGGATCAGGCGGTTAAAACCCGAAAGGTAAGCGATAAACAGATTATCGATGCGCTGATGACGGTGTTGAAGCAGGAAGCCTACAACCATCGCGACCTGCAGTCCTTGGATGGAAGGATGGCCAACGGTATGTCGGTGATGGCAATGTCGGCCAATACCGGCTGTAACACGGTGTATGGCTCCACTCCACCCAACACTCCTCATCCCTACCCCTGGATGAACTCCCTTTTCCAGGATGGGACCACTGTGGGTTGGATCATGGGGGAGAGTTTTATCATCGACCATGCCAAGCGCACAATCATTCCTGAGCGGTTGGCTGATGCCTTGTTGGATGCCGGGAGCCTGAGTGAGGATGACTACTTCCGATTCACCCATTTCAGTGATGAATATATGACGGAACTGGAGTTAGCAGAGCTGCCCAAAGTATGGGTTGTCGGTGGTGACGGCGGTCTGGGAGACATCGGTTTCCAGAACTTGTCGAAAGTGGTCCTCCAGAACCGGCCCAACGTGAATATACTAATGCTCGATACGCAGGTCTATTCCAATACCGGCGGCCAGAACTCCGATTCGTCGGTGATGCTCGGTGGATTCGACATGAATCAGATCGGTGCGGCCACCCAAGGCAAATTGACCGAGAAGAAAGGGGTCTCGGAGGCCATGACTGTAGGGCACGGCTCGCCGTTTGTCGCCCAGGTATCGATGGCCAATTCCAGCAACTTGTTCAAGGCGATCCTTGAGGGACTTGATTACCCGGGTACGGCTTTTTTCCAAGCCTTTACCACCTGCCAGCCGGAGCACGGCGTGCCCGATTCCGCCTCCACCATTCAGGCCCAGCTAGCTCGGGATAGCCGGGGAATCCCGGAATTCATTTGTAACGCCAACCTGGGTGAAACCACCGCCGAGACAATCAGCCTGAAGGGTAATCCCAACCCGGACCGGGATTGGTACCAGAAGAATATCCACAAGACCCGGGATAAGTATTCCTTCACCGTGGCTCACTGGGCCCTGACGGAGGCCCGATTCCGGCGGCACCATAAGAAGATCACCCAGGAGGAGAGCACGAAGCTCATTTATCTGGATGACATGCTGTGGCGCATCACCCAGGCGGAGGTGGTCAAGCGGCGCTTCCTGGATCCGGAACATCGGGCCTACATTCCGGATTGGGGAGTATTTCTGGTGGAGTATGGGGCCGACGCAGCACCCTCCTATCACTCCCTTTCGCGCCAGATGGTGCTGTTTTGCGTAGAACGCCGCAAGGCTTGGCGGATGTTGCAGAGTCGCGCCGGTGTGGAGAACAAGGACTATCTGGCCCAACGTCAAATTCTCCAGGACCTCGAGGCCGGCAAGGTCGACAGGGAGCGCTTCATGGAGGATAGTCAATCATTGGTGGCGGAAGCCCGCGGCTGAAGGGGTGTGGGCGAGCCTGCGGCGGGTTGGAACCGGAGCTAGAAGGTAGATTTCCGTTGGTCTCGCCGCCCACGCAGGTAACGGACGAAGCGGAAGATCAGGGCGGCAACAATTACGCCCAGCGCGTAGAAGAGAGCTATTTGCCTGGTTATCACTAAGCGTTCCACACCGGAAGAATACGAAACTGGAGCAGCAATAGCAACTATTCTTCACGAAACTGTTGCGCCCCTGCAAGGGACAACCACGCCACCCCGTCCATGTTAAATTAAGTCACCGGCAAAGAGCTGGTTAATAGAGGCTGAGGGAACTCTGCTTGGAGGAGATTATGCGACTATCATTGGTCCTGATAATGATGCTTTTACCCTTGACCGGGTCGGCCCAGGTCGAGCTGGGGCCATTCCGGTTCCTGAATGACAGTAAGGCCCAGGCCCTGACCGGCGGGCTGATCCTACTCGGCCCCAGTCCATTTGGTGCCTCGGTGGAACTGGCGTCGCCGCAACTGCTCAGCTTCCTCAACTTCATACCCGGCCAGGCCGTCAAGGTCACCGTAGCAGCACCGGATGGCGTATTGGTGCAGGCCGCTGTCATCTCCCGGGCCAGGTATATGCCGCAACGCAAGATCATCGGCTGGGTGGGTATCGCCCTGTCACTGGATGTGGCCAAGAATGCTAATTTTGGCGCCGGCATTGTGTTGGGGGCGGATTACCTGCTCACCGACAAGTATGTCGTCTCGGTAGGCGCACTGGGCGGGGGACTGATGATAAGCATCGGCCTCCACCGGGACTTCGGCTGGTAGCAGGCGGTCTTCGAGGGCCTGCGGCCCGCTATCAGACCCACCGGCACTGACAATCAATTCCGTCCAATCCCGCCGGTACCGCGCGGGTTCCCCCGCTTACAGCGGGGTTCGGGGCCACGATAGGCTAGCTTATACCCAGCTTATGCCCATCGAACACCCCGCGAATGCCCAGTAAAAACCCATAAGAAACCCAGCGAAAACCCAGTTAATACCCATCAAATGGTTAATGCTTACCGACGGGAGCAGCTAGCCCAAGAGGGAAATGCAAAATGAAAAGTGCAAAATGGGCAGAAAATGAGCATAAGATATTAAGTTTTAATGGGTTAATATCTGTTCGATACCGGGGCCGGACCTCAACCCGCTGGCGGGGTAGTGGCAGTTGCAGTGGCAGCAGCAGGCCTCACCCCGCATGCTGCGGTGCCTGAGGAAACCTTTCCCCTTCGACTTTGCTCAGGACATGCTTCTCGCTGGCGTGAGTCCCAGAGTTAACCCATCCTTCTCGCTAGCGCGAGTTCCTTCCCTTATAAGGGAAGGAGTTTTGGAGAAGAGTTAA
>CBDVAP010000106.1:0-10973 GCA_965372015.1 uncultured bacterium
TTTCAGCCCTGACCAGTTCAGCGGTACCCACCGGCACGGTGGATTTGGTGATAATGATTTTATAACCCTCGATGGTCTGACCGATCTCCTCAGCCACCGCTAAAACGTGCTTTAAGTCGGCGCTGCCGTCCTCGTCCATGGGGGTGCCCACCGCGATAAATATAAACTCGCTGGTTTCGACCGCCTTCGGTAGGCTGGTAGTAAAGGTGAGACGTCCCTCCTCCAGGTTATTGTCCAGCAGCTCCTGTAATCCCGGCTCATGAATCGGTAGCATGCCTTTCGCGAGATCATTTATTTTTTCCCGGTCGATATCAAGGCAGCACACTTGGTTGCCCATGTGGGCGAAACAGGTGCCGGTTACCAAACCGACGTAGCCGGTTCCAATGATGGTTATACGCATCTCATCCTCTCAGCAGATTACAGCCCTAGCATAAAAATAATAAGCGATCATTTTCCCGCTGACAGCACTCATCCTCTCGACCAAATGCCCACTATCGCCCGGGAACGCCCGTCCCTAAGGTTTTAACAAACGGGTATCGGAAATATTCCTGAATTCAATTTAGCCATCCGAACCTGCTCCAGCCCAACTCAATCTTGTTTATGCTGGGTCCTTCCATCTGAACCGGTCCCGCGGCAAGCTGAATGCGTACTGGAACCGGTCCTAATTGGAAGCGGCTGATATTAGGTGGCGTAGATTCTGTAAACGAAAAGCGGGGGGATTAATATGCACCACGACTGAAGAGTACCGCCGGGATGGTTTCGAACAGGATTTCCAGGTCGAATAATAGAGAATTGTGCTCCACGTAATAGAGGTCCAGCAGCACCATTTCCTTAAACTCGATGTCACTCCGGCCGGAAATCTGCCACAGACCGGTCATCCCCGGTTTGACCCGTGCCCGGTCCTGGATGGCACCCCAGAAATCATCGCTCATTCCCACGCGTTCAAAATCCTCCACCGGCAGGGGGCGGGGACCAACCAGGCTCATTTCGCCTCGGATGACGTTGAACAACTGGGGTAATTCGTCGAGACTGAATTTGCGCAGGATCCGTCCCACTCTGGTTACCCGGGGGTCGTTTTTCATCTTGAACAGCGGCCCGGTAGCCTCATTCAAATCGGTCAGCCGGCTGCGTTCATTTTCGGCGTCCTTCACCATACTACGGAACTTGAAGAACTTGAATCCGGAATCTCCCTTGGTGGCCCCGCGAGTCTGGCCGTAAAAAATCGGTCGTCCCGACTCCAACCAGATCGCCAGGCTGGCTATCAGCAGGACCGGAGACAGAAGCAGCAGGATCGTAAGCGCTCCTACCAGATCAAAACCCCGCTTAATCACCGCCTTGAGGAAATTTACCTTGGGGTGTGGGGGAGCCGACAAAGTGATCCCGGCTATATCGTAAACCCGGGCCATGCGCAACAACCCGGTGGCTTCAGGCGAAACCACCCGCATCTTGACACCATGCCGTTGGCAGGTTTCGATCAATTCATGAAAGCCGTTGACCACAAAGCTGTTGGATGGGATGAAAATCCGGTCGATGTCCTGTTCGATGATTACCCGGTCTAAGTCCTGCAACGGATAGCTGGGCAGTCCTCCATCTGTCGGTAGATCACTTGGCCCCCGGCCGTTATGCTCGTGGATGAGAAACCCCTTGATGAGGTAGCCGAATTCCGGGAACCATCTGAACTGCGAGATGATGCTGTTGTCGGAGGCGCCGTTGGGAACGATCAGCGAGTTATAAATGCCCAGGTCGACCCGGCTGAACATTCCGGCCAGCCACTGTAGAATCGTACGGCCGACCAAGAAGTGCATCGGCAGCAGCAACAGGTACAGGGCGATAAAGCTGCGGGGAATATAGGTTAGCTTCAGCACGTAGAAGGAGGCCAGGATCATGCCAGTGGCGTATACATAGGACTTGGCGGCCAACAGATAGTGATAATTTGACCGGGCGAAAAAGGCTTGGCGGTACAAGCCTATCAACAGGGAAAAGAAGGAAATGACGGCCCAGAAAAAGACCACCAGCGGCAACGATTCACTCAGCGCCAGTACCGGCCCGCGATAGTAGTTGACCAGCAACCACCAGGTAGTTACCCCGGAGCCAAAGATGAATATTCCATCAATGACGAAAGTGATCGCAGTGAAGATAATTCTCCAATTGCGACGGAAATATGAGTTCCTGCGCGCCATCGAATTATTTTACTGTGTGTGTACTGACAACCCTATTGATCGGACCAGCCCCAGCGCCGATTATGTCCGATCGTACCAGAGACGATCGTCTGTCAACTACAATGTGCCAATCTATAGATAAAATCTCAGCTGCGCAAGTCATTAAAAGTAGCAATCATTACTGATCTATTGAGTGGATTGCACAGTGATAATGGCGACGCAAGGAAGTGTTTTCTGCCCGGGACTCGGCTGATTACAGGCTAGGCCGACGCCGCTGAGGAGTTTAGCTGATCCTTGAAATAGTCGATGGTCCGTTTGAGCCCGTCCTGCAGCTCCGTACCTGGTTCCCACGCCAGGTGCCGTATCGCTGCCGTGATATCAGGCTGACGCTGCACCGGATCATCATCCGGCAGGGGTAGATACTCGATTGACGAGCGCGAGCCGGTGAGGCCGATAATGGTCTCAGCCAGCTGGCTGACGGTGATCTCCGTTGGATTCCCCAGGTTAATCGGTCCGGTTAGCTCCTCCGGGCTGTCCATCAGGGCGGTCAGGCCGGTGAGCAGATCATCTACATAGCAGAAACTGCGGGTCTGGTCGCCGGCGCCATACACTGTAAGCGGCTTGTTCCGTAAGGCTTGAACGATGAAATTGCTTACCACCCGGCCGTCGTTGAGATCCATATTGGGACCGTAGGTGTTGAAAATACGGGCCACTTTTATCTCCACCCGGTTCTGGCGGTGATAGTCGAAGAATAAGGTCTCGGCACAGCGTTTGCCCTCGTCGTAGCAGGAACGCCGCCCGATGGGATTCACGTGGCCCCAGTAGCTTTCGGATTGGGGATGCTCCCGGGGGTCCCCGTAAACCTCACTGGTGGAAGCCTGCAACACCCGGGCCTTGACTCGCTTGGCCAGCCCCAGGACATTGATGGCCCCCATTACCGATGTCTTGATGGTTTTGACCGGGTTATATTGGTAGTGCACCGGGCTGGCGGGGCAGGCCAGGTTGTAAATCCGGTCCACTTCCAGGAAAATGGGATTGACGATATCGTGACGTAACAGTTCGAAATTTGGCCGGTCCAGCAGATCGATGATGTTACGCTTATGGCCGGTAAAGAAATTATCCAGACAGATCACGTCACCTCCTGCCTCTACCAGCCGGCGGCACAGGTGGGAGCCCAGAAAACCAGCGCCCCCGGTGACCAGAATACGGAGGGGACGCCGCAGCTCAAGAGGGCTAGCGGTTGCTTCAGGAGTTGTGTTATTCAACGGGGATCGATATGCCGGTGATAATGATAAGTGCCACTTTAAATGCGGCCAGAAATTAAACCGCAGGCAGCTGGCGCACCACCTATACTTACAGGCATTTACGGCGGCTGCAATGATTACCCCCGGGTTTTGCGACCTTACGATTTCCCTTTCACACTTCAACGAATTTCAGCATATTCAACCGTGCTGATCGGGTCTACAAATATTGATTGGCGCCGGACAAGAGGCGGGAAAGGTCATCGGCAGGGCCTTTGCCTGGTTGGCATGCTCTTGCTGGGCAATTCCTGGCTGCCGGCATCCGGCGCGACAGTTCCATTTAGCCGGATGAACCTGATCCTGGAAATGGGCGCCATAACCAATCGGAGCGGGTTACATCGCTTTTGGCAGGCCGAAGCTGTACCCACGTTCATCGTCGACTTACCGTTCTACCGAGGCCAGGTGCAAGCCGGGTGGCAGATGACGACCTTCAGGAAGGTAGAAGACAAGGTACCCAATTTTAATGCCCATTTCATCTTCTTGGGCTGGGGTATGAATCGACCGCTGCCCGGCGGCCTATCTATAGCGGGCGGAATACAAACCGGTAGCGTGCTGATGTCTTTCCAGGGTGTGCCCAGCTGGGACCGGCACGAAAGCGAATTGGGGACCGCCCTGTATGCCGCTCTGCGCTATCGTCCCCGGCAGCACTGGAGCGCTCGGATTAATTTGCTGCGGCAAAGGATTTACACCCGAAAACCAATTTCCCTGACATATGTCTCGGTTGGTTTGGGATATACCTTTGAAACTCCCAAATGGTTGCGTGACTTTCTGCAATGAAGGGTCGCCTGGCAATCGCCTTGCTGGTAGTTACTGTCGGATTAGTTGGCGCCGAGCAGGAGAGCCGCCAGGGTTGCCTGGGGGTCCAGACCATCAGAGCCGAAAACATCGCAGCCGCCGGTATTACCCGGGTAGCCGATATCCTGCTCTTGGCGGATAACTGGGACCTGAACACCACCGACGGTTTCTCCTGGAAGGCAGTCGCCGGGGGATTGGATACTTGGCAGCAGCAGCACTGGAATGTTTTCCTGAATGGGCACAAATTGGACCGCAAATTATTTGATGTGATTAATCTGAATCTCATAGGTGTCGCCCTGGAGGAGATCGATTCGGTACAGGTGGGTACGGTTCCATGCCTGCACCAGGGCGAATACACAGCCGCGGGCTTCGTGCATATCTTCACTTCCCAACCCGGTGTCGGGCTGCGTTTCACGGGCGCCATAGATATGGGCAACGAAACCGGTGATCCTGGTCCCTATCGTTACACCGAGTTTGCCACGCATAACGTGGATCGCATCGGTCCTGGCGGCGAACTTACCTTGATGGCCGGGCGCCCGGATGGCTATGAGCGGGCCACCGTGGTTGTGCAACAGCATCCCTTTACCGACGGGGCCATGTTCCGGCGCACCAGCGGCCTCAGCTCCGAATGGCCGGGCATTTTCAGTGTTGCTCCCACTGTGACAATTGGCCGGCGTCGGTGGGCAGGTTGGCAGGAGCTCCGGCTGGCGTACAGCCACTCGCTGACCCACTATCAATTCTCGGAGCAGCTCGGTTTCGAAACTACCCTGGACGTTATTACTGCCGACGCCGGGCTGTCGGGATGGATTCCTATATCTGATCGGACTCTCGGGCGCTACCGCTGGAACTATTCCTCCAACGATCTGGTGGAACGGCCCAACCGCTTGGCCTTCGATTACGACTGGCGCATGGCCCACTCTGCCGGCAATCTGGAAGTGACCTCTATAGTCGGAGGACAAGAACTGGGCATCGGCGCGGGGCTGGACCATTATCGATTGTTCACGCAAGCCGATCTTAGCGATGACGACCTCCTTCACGTTAAGGCATATGCCTTTGCTGCTGGTACACTGCGCTCGGCTTGGGATTACTACTCGGGAGCGATGCTGGCCCGTACGGCAGGTGAAGCCGCCGGTAGTGTGACTGCCGGTGCAAGCTGGAGACCGTTGCCCGGGCACCGTTTTAGCATGGCTTTGTCACTGTCTCGACGGTTCCCTGAGGCTGGCAACAATCCCTGGCTCTGGATGCAGCGAGGATATGATCTTTATAGCTGGCCCGGCTCCGCTGGTCTCGATGAGCCGCTCCCACGGCTGGAGGGTGAACCAAAGGTTGCCACCCGCCGGCAGCTGACCGGTGATCTGACCTGGCATCATCAACTAAGCCGAGATTTAATCTGGGAAGCGGGCGCCTCCTATCGCCGAGCCGCGGGACTGGCGCTGGAGCGGCGTGAAATAAGTTTTAATCCCGCCAACTGCCTTTTCCCCGCCGTCACCACCATGGCCACCGGTGAGAACTTTGAGGTTATCGGCGTCCGCCTGGCAGGATCTGGTCGGATCGCGGCTAGTCTGAAGTTCCACCTGGCATATCGCTCCTGGACCGTGGTCAATGCTACTCCCATCGCCCGGGACGAGTGGCGTAAAATCCCCCGGCACAAGCTCTCGGCCCGGCTGACCTGGACTGCTGTGCCGAATTTGTCGTTCTGGGTAATGCTCACCAAAGTTTCCACCACTACCTGGGAGGATTACCAACCGGTGGATGGAGTAACCTGCCGGTTGACGTCCAATGACCTAATCACTTATCGAGCGAAGGTACCGTCGTGGACTGCCCTCGATGTGCAGGCACGGAAATGGTTCTGGCGCCGCCGGCTAAGCGGCAGCCTGTTGTTGCGCAACCTGCTGGACAGCGATGTCCGGTACCACCCAATTGGGGGTACGTTCCACCTGACATTATTTATTAAGATTAGCCTGTTTCTGGATAACACCAACGGGCGTATTGCCGCGCCCGGAGAGCGGGACGAGTAACCGCCGTTCCCGCATCGCCCTGGAATTAAGGAGCTCTGCATGCGTCTATGTCTGGTATATTTCTGCTGGCTGTCCTGCCTCCCGCTGGCTGCTTCCCCGCTCACTATTGAACTGGGTGACGGCGTCAGCGTTGAACCGGTGTTTTTTGGCATGCACCGCACCGATGGGGGTACCTGGACAGCGGAAGACCGGCCCATTAACTTCGCCGGGTGGGGTGTGCGAGGCGCCGGACAGTTCGGCCGTTGGGAAATATCCACCGAACTGGTGCTGATGCGGTTTTTCAATTTGGGAGAATTGCCTAACCGCTTCTCGCCTGAACAGGGCTTTTCATGGGAGTCCAGCCCGACCGGTGAGCTTGACACCGACTATACTACCCTGATGATGGCCTACCGGGCCGGTGGTTTTGTGGCTCAGGCCGGGAAGTATTCCAGCACTTGGGGCCCCGGCATACACTCCCTGACCATCTCGGAGAAACCGCCCACCTACCCCCAGTTTGGCTTCGACTGGGACCTGGGGCGACGCCTGCGCTTCCGCTATACCCACGCCGATTTGCACAGTGGCATCCAGGATGAAAAATGGATCAGTTCGGGCCCGGGCACTGACACGCGCCGTTTCTATCTCAGCCGCTACCTCGTAGCCCACCGCCTGGAAGTCGATCTGCCTAAAGGTTTTACGCTGGCGCTCAATGAGGCGGTGGTTTACGGCGAGCGGGGCATCGAAACCATCTACCTGCTGCCGTTTGTCTCGTTCTGGTCGTCCCAGCATTACCTGGGTGATCTGGACAATACCCAGATCAGCGTCGATCTTACCTGGATGCCAACCACAAAGTTGCGTCTGTACGGGGTATTCCTCATGACGGAGTGGACCGCGCAGATCACATTTGATGAAGCCAATCACAATTGGTTCGCCTGGCAGGGAGGAGCGGAAGCCCGCTCCCTAGTCCTACCGCAGGATCGCCTGTCTTTCGAGGCCAGCTGGACCGACCACCGGGTCTACCGCCATAGGTTCCCCATCAACGACTTTTACAGCCACGATTACCCCGTGGGGCACTGGATGGGGCCTCACGCCCAATCCCTGTTGCTGGCCTATGACTTCGATCTGCTGGGCTTCCGCTGGTTGGCGGCCGGGGGTTATGTCAAGCGGGGGGAATTGACCGACTCGCTGATAATCCACCAATACCAGACGATCCCTGATAAACGTTTCGCCGGCGAAACCGAGACCCGCCGGTCGTTGGAACTGACCGTGGCTCGCCAGGTCTGGGACCGCCTTTGGATTGAGCTGGCAGTCAGCCGCCTTTGGTGGGATAACGCCGGCTTCCAGCCCACCGAACCCGATGTGGCAACCTGGGGAGATATTGAAAAATTTACTGTCAGTGCCGGATTTTATTACAACTTCGACTTACCCGGATATAACATCACGCGGCTGCTGAAACGGTAGTCGTAGGCTGTTTTGCCGAACACTCCTGTTGTAGCCGGCCGCCTGAATCAACGTGAAGGAGGTTATAATGGGTACCGCTCACAAGCACATCATCGGAATCCTGGTATTCCTGGGTGGCGCCGGGGTCCTGTCAGCCCAGCCCGAATTCCAGTTTACCCTGCAGACTTGGGCGACCTCCACCTTGGATCGCCGCGCCGGCTCCACCTATGGACAGCTGGGGTTCGGGGTACGGCGGGCTCGCCTGCGGGGGCGCATGGCGCAAGGCAGGGCCTCAGCCTTTATTCAATATGAGGCCGCCTCTCCCAAACTGATGAACGCCCGCCTCGACTACGCCTGGAAGGATAATTTCACCTTGCGCCTGGGACGCTTTATCGGGCCCGGCAGCCAAGCCGGCGCCCGCACGTCCCATACGGCTATAGATTTCGCTGAGCGCTCCATCGTGGGACGCTATTGGGCCTCGGCTGTTGCCCGCCCCGAAGGGCGTTCATTCGGCCTGGCGGCCCTGGGGCACACCAACCTGTTCCGTTACGAGATTATGGCCTCCAACGGTGATGGTGATCTCAACCTTAAGCCTTATAATACCGATTTTAGCAACTCAACCACCGGCCCCGGCCTCCGACCACAAATTGATCTAATGCTGATCGTTGACCAATGGTCGCCCATCGAGGTGGGGTTGCATATCGGGGTCCCCAACGAAAACCGGGTCAACGTGGGTTCTCTAACCGGCTATGCCTATTACCAGCCTCAGGACTACGAACCTGGTGCGGTCCGTGGCAAACTGGACCTGGCAATGGTATTCGACCGAACCGGTCCGGTTGATAGCACCTTAGCTGGTATTGGATTTTGCGCTTTCTATAAGATCAATGATAACACGGAGATCGGCGTTGGTTATGCCTTTTGGGACCCAGACCGAGCCGCTGATGGCGACGCAGTAGGTAACCTTACGGTCGGCGTAAACTACTCCCCTGACCCTCAGCGTTGGCAGGACACTCTGTTCAAACTGGCGGTGACATACAAGACCACCGCGGCGTCAGGGGCCGCAGCGGACCCGCTTCTGATCCATCTTGTCTGGCAAGCCTATCTGCACTAGGGCCTGCTTCCCTTTATTGTGGTCCCTCCACCAGGGGCGGCCTATTCGGCTGGATACATCACCCGGCCGCCCACCACTGTGAGCACGACCTCAACCGACGGAATTTCCACCGGGTCTATGGTGAACAGGTCCTGGGATAGGGCCACGAAATCGGCCAGCTTACCCGCTTCCAATGTGCCGCTTTGCCGCTCGAAAAATCCGGCATAGGCGTTGTTGGCCGTATAGCAACGCAACGCCTCCTCTACTGTAATCTTTTCCTCTGGCACCCAGCCGTCCGGGTTCCGTCCGTCGATCGTGCGGCGGGTGACGGCGGCATAAATCCCCTCCAGGGGACTGAGGGGCGCCACTGTCCAGTCCGATCCGAACGACAGCCCGGCCTCCTGATCCAGCAGTGACCGGAAGGCGTAGGTGGTCTTGATCCGCTCGGGGCCGATACGCTTTTCCGCCCAGCGGCCGTCATCGATGGCGTGGTACGGTTGCATGGCCGGGATAATCCCCTGGGCTCCGAAACGGCCGATAGCCTTCCGGGTCAAATGCTGGGCGTGCTCGATGCGGAAGCGCCGGTCCCGGGGGGCGTTCTGCCCGGCCACGGCGGCATAGACCTCCAGCAGCCAGTCGTTGGCCCGGTCGCCGATGGCGTGCACCGTCACGTGTAATCCAGCTTCGTCGGCGGCTTGGATCCAGGTGCGCAGTTGGGTGGTATCGGTGACCATCAAGCCGCTGGTCTGGGGCGCGTCATCGTAGGGTTGGTAGAACCAGGCGGTGGTTGAGCCCAGGGAACCATCCACAAAGCCCTTGACGCCGCCCCAGCGCAACCAGTGGTCGCCCCGGCCCTCCGCCGCTATGAAATCCCGTAGCCGTTCCCAGGTGCTGATCGGCACCAGGGCGTATACCCGCTGTTTGAGCGCTCCCCGGTTCGCGGCCCGGCGGTAGGTCGCCAGATCACCCCAGCCGCCCATGTCGATTATCTGGGTGACACCCAGGGATACGGCGTGGTCCATAGCGCGCACAAGGGCCTCATCGAGCTCCTGTTCACTGGGATTGGGCATGACCGCGTACATCAGCATCATGGCCTCGTCCTTCAAAATGCCGGTCGGTTGGCCGCTACCGGGATCGCGGACTATGGCGCCACCCTCGGGATCTGGGGTGGCGGTAGTAATTCCGGCCAGTTTCAAGGCCACGCTGTTGGCCAGGGCCATGTGGCCGTCCAACCGGCTGATGAATACCGGATTATCGCCGTTAACCTCATCGATCCAGTCCCGTTGGGGTAGTTCTCCACCCCATAGCTCGTGATCCCAGTCGCCGCCGGTGATCCAGCGGCCCGCTGGCAGTCCACGGGCGAAAAGACCCACCCGGCGGGCAAACTCCTCCCGTGAAGCCGCATTCCGCAGGTCCACGCTGGTCAGCTGCCGGCCACCGGGAATGAAATGGGTGTGATTGTCGATAAAACCTGGCACCACCAAACGGCCTTTAAGAGGCACTACCTTGGTATCGGGACCCTTCAGGGCCAATACCTCTTGGTCGCTGCCCACCCTCAAAATCTCAGCATGCCGGACAGCCAGGGCCTGTGCCCGGGGAGCGCCCGCCACCCCCGTCCAGATGTTCCCACCGGTGAAAATGGTGTCCGGCGATCGGCTCTGTCCGCAACCCTCGAAACCGAGGGTAAAAAGCACCGCGATTACTAGCCGGATCAGTGGGCCCAGGTTCGGGCGACAATCCGTAATACTTTTAATAATGTGTTCCATAGAGTCGCCCCTTCAAGTAGGATTGCGAGTGGCCGGGGGATGGAGTCGTAACTAAAGTTAGGCCCGGCTTTCAGCCCCGCCCCAGCCGTAAATTTTCCGCTCCCGGGCTCTGGTGCTGGCCCCGGAGTCGCTCTTATTAGCGAAAAGCGTGCTTAGTTTTGCTGCCCGGGCCAGCGCTAAATTCCGCGTCTCGGGCCGGTTAGCAGTCTAAATTCCGCGCCTGACCGGGCCTCGCATCCGGCCAATGTCATACCACCGCTGGTAATGCGCAAGTGAAACCGGGCTAAGGGCCCTAGTAGAGGAACTTTGCATGCACTTAGCACTCCTGGATTGGCTGATTATCCTGGTATATCTCCTGGTCAGCCTGGGCATCGCGTTATACTATTCTCGCCGGGCCGGCGCCAGCACCGACGAGTTTTTCCTCAGTG
>CBDVAP010000107.1:0-10967 GCA_965372015.1 uncultured bacterium
GTCCTGCGCCAACAACTATTCTTGTCTTGCGCTTATTTATTTATTTGCGATTTTGTATCCGGATTAAATTCTGAAGCTAGATAAAACAAACTTATTGAATCATCCCCTCCTTTAAATGCATTTTGAGCTTGTTCAATACAGAACTTGGCTGCCTCAGTTTTCATTTCAGGATCATACTTAAAGGCGGACATGAAGAGATTCCGCGCTATGCGAAAGTTATTACCCTTACTGACGCCCCGCTTTATGAAAATTTTTCCACCATTAAAAAGGATGCTTACAATTTCTTCTTTTAGTGACGGATCATAATTTACAGAAGCACTCAGAAGTTGTATTGCATCCCAATAATAATTTGTTGTAATAAGAACTTTACCACTATCAGTCAAAGCATCCACGATTATGGGCTTGAGAGATGAATCATAATTCATCGCAGTCGCAAAAAAACTTAGTGGCTTATCAATTTCATCTATTCGCAATAAGGTCAAGGCTTCATCAGAGTACGTTTTGCCGATCTTACTGCTAATGGATGGGTTCAGGGATATCGCACGACCAAAGGACTCTTCTGCCTTCTCTAGTTCATCAGTAACCAAAAAGCACTTTCCCAACAATAAATGCAGTTCAGCTTTTTTGGGACGCTTGCTTAGTTCCTCAGCCAGGAATGTTTTCGCTTCATCAAACATTCCCAATTCCATGAAATCTTGGGCCTGCTTCTCCGGACCCTTTCCACAGCTGATGAAGATAAGTCCAACACAAGCAATTAACGTAAGACGATTAGCGCGTATCATTTTGTTTTCCCTCCTCTTGTGGCTTACTGTAGGCTGACCCGTGCTGCGGTTCCTCATTGAGGTATGGGGATGTCGCGGAGCTGCGCCCTGAAATTATCGCCCGAGTAGCATTTCATTTCCAGCAATGTTATCTTGCCGGCCTGATCAGAAACCTTTTCATAATTCAAGATGGCCCTCACAGGAATTCCAGAAACAAGCAAGTTACGCACCTTGTTACTAGCAACTGTTTTGTTGCCAATCTGAATTTTCGTGGGTGCGTATTCATTTCCGGCGTCGTCAAATATCCTTGTACCTCGAAAATACAAGGTGATCTCTCTATCCTGGCCGGTATTCGTTATGAGCAGCTGGAAGGATAGGGCTGTTCCCGACCGCTTGACTTCTTTCAGCTCAAAGACAAAGTCTTTTACTGTTGTTTTCCGCACCACACTTTCACTTGGGCTTGAAGTTGCAGGCTCAGCCGCAGCCTTTGGGCTGGAGGCGCGCGTTGGCGCTGCCACCGCCGCTATGAGTCTCATAACCGATTCGTCCTTGAATATCTCGGTGGAGGCCACGGCAAAGATTTCACCCGTCTCCGTGCTGATGAGCCGGGCATTCACCCGCAGGCTCTGGGCCAGGTCGGTGATGGTCCCGGAGGCGATGGCATCCACGCCCAGGATTTTCTCCAGCTCCTTGGCTGAAGTGGGGTCGATGATTCCGGTCAAGCTGAGGTCCTGTTCACTCAGGACCTTGTTCAATAGCTGTCGCTCGATGACTTTGAATTGCTTGGTCTGGAAGAGCCGCGTGATCAGCTCCTCGGCTATAAAGCGCCCCAAATCCGTGATATTCCCTTGCAGATCGGTGAACTCCACTACGGCTATGGTGGTCTTCTGCTGCTCGGCCATCTCGGTGGCGATCTGCTGGCTGAGTTCATCAATCCGCTGATTGAGTCCCCCCTGGGAGAATGCGTGCTCAGGCAGTAGGACCAAACTGACTGCAAGAACGAAGGCTTTTGGGTTGAATTTCATCACCGACTCCTTTTGCTACGGGCTAAATGTGTGAAGGATACCACCGGCAGAGAAAATTTGCATATAATCCTGGCAAGGTGCAAGGACTAAGTCCTATGCAGAGCAAGCGCCAATATATGAATATCTTCGCTCAATCAGACAAACCCTTTGAAGAGGCCTGCCGGAGTGCGAAGTGGTAAACCACCTTGCTTAATCGAAACAAGACGGCTGAAGCCGCCTGGTGGGAGCTTGTAGCGCCCTTCAGGGCGGTTTGTTCGATTAAGCGAATTCATTTATGGATTCGCCTTCCATCTCAGGGCTCGACCCGGTTGAGCAGCCGCGGATAGGCGATGGTCTCCCGCACGTGGGGCAGCCCGCAGATCCAGGCCACCACCCGTTCGATGCCCATCCCGAAACCGGCGCAGGGCACCGACCCGTAGCGCCGCAGGTCCAGGTACCACTCGTACTCCTTGGCCGATAGCCCCTCCTCCAGCAGGCGCTCCATCAGCACTTCCAGGTCTTCCTCGCGCTGGCCGCCGCCCACGATCTCACCATAGCCTTCCGGGGCCAGGATGTCCATACCCAGCGCCAAGCGCTGGTCAGCGGGGTCCTGCTTCATATAGAAGGCCTTGATGGCGGCTGGAAAGCGGTGCACGATCAGCGGTTGGTCGTATTTCTCGCTGATGATGGTCTCATCGCCGCCGCCGAAGTCCCCGCCCCACTCAAAGTCAACGCCGCTGTCATGCAAAACATCCACCGCTTCGGTATAGCTCATCCGGGGAAAGGGCGCCTTGACCTGCTCCAACTTGCTGGTGTCCCGCTCAAGTATATCCAGCTGCTCGCTATTGGTCTCCAGCACCCGGCTGACGATATAGGCCACCAGCTGTTCGGCCCAGCCCATGTCACCCGCCAGGTCGCAATAAGCTATCTCCGGCTCCACCATCCAGAACTCGGTGAGGTGGCGGCGGGTCTTACTCTTCTCGGCCCGGAAGGTGGGTCCGAAGCAATAGACCCGCTTGTGGGCCCGGGCATTGGCCTCATTGTACAGCTGCCCGCTCTGGGTCAGGTAGGCCTGTCGGCCGAAATAGTCCAGGCCGAAAAGCGTGCTGGTGCCTTCGCAGGCGTTGGGGGTGATGATGGGCGTGTCCACCAGAATGAAATCGTTATCGTCCAGGAAATCCCGGGTGGCCCTGATGATCTCGTGCCGTACCAGCATGATGGCATGCTGGCGGCGACTGCGCAGCCACAGATGCCGGTGGTCCATTAGAAAGGCGGTGCCGTGCTCCTTGGGCGTGATGGGATAATCGAGGGCCACCTGATGGACGGTAAAACCGCCGGCGATGATCTCGTAGCCACCCGGGGCGCGCTGGTCTTCCTTGACCACCCCCCGGACAGTAATGGAAGTTTCCTGGGTCAGCTCCTTAAAAGCGGTAAACAGCTCCTCCCCCACGTCGGCCCGGGAGATGACACACTGCACGATGCCGGTGCCCTCCCGCAGCATCAGGAAGCCCACTTTCCCGCTGGACCGGCTGTTATAGACCCAGCCCTCGAGCTCTACTTCCTCACCGACGAAACCGTCCAGATGTTTTACTGAAGTCACAGTGGCCGTGTGTCCTCTACTTGTTGAGGTTACCAGGTGGAGATAACCGCATTCAGAATATCCTGACTGATTTTATTGACGGATGTGCGCAGGGCCATCTCCCGGGGATCGCCGATTTCATCTTCCTCATCGATAGAGCCGTCGCCGTCATTATCCAGATTATCGCTGCCGATATCGCCCCCCGGCGAGTAAAAGCCGAAACCGGTGAAGTTCTGCTCGAACAGGGGCCGGTTATTGAGAATATCATACCACACCACTTTAGTAAATATATCGATACGCCATTCCTCAACCGTCTCCCCGGCGGTGTAGGTGGACGGCTTGTCCGTTACCCGCGTGATGGTGATCTGAAGGTCGCTGTCGGCCCGGTCCAATTCGGCAATATCCAACACGTGCTCGGAGAAAAACAGGTTCAGGACCAGCTCGGTGGTCATGTCGTCCAACAGGAACTCCGACGTCCGGTTGACCACCGTGCCCACCGCCATCGTTCTGATGTGTGGCGGCAGGTTGCCCCGGAACGAGTATATCCCGCACCCCATCAGGCCCCACGCCAGACCGGCCAGGATGCTATTTCTTATCCAGCCCATACACCTGGATTTTGCGGTAAAGGGTGCGCTCGGCGATACCCAGAGCCTCAGCGCTCCGCCGCCGGTTATGATTGAATTTTATCAACGTCTGCTGGATGAAATCCCGCTCTAAGTCCTCGATAGTGATCTCGCCCACCGCTTCGGGATCGATCAGCGGCCGCTGATCCAGCCCGGTGATATCCTGGTGGGGCGCCAGACCGCTCTGATCCCCGGGCATCATCGGCACTGGCGATGGCAGGTAAGGATCGATATGCCGGCTGATTTCTGTCCCGGCTACCAGCTGCTTAACGTCGCTCAAGTCCTGGCGAATGTACAATAGCTGCCGCAGCACCAGCTCCCGGTCCGATTGCTCCGGTGGGATATTCACCACCACCGGCAGCCTGCTGCTGGCCGGATACCCGGCTACCTGTATCTGGGTCGCCAGCATCTGGGGGGTCAAACGCTCGCCCGGGTTAAGGGCCAGAACGCTCTCCACCACATTCTTCAGCTCCCGTACGTTCCCCGGCCATTCATAGGTCTTCAAAAGCCTGATGGCCTCCGAGGTAAATCCCCGGAAAGACAGATCATTGCGAGTGGCGAATTCCAGTCCGAAACGCTCCACCAGCAGCGGAATATCCTCCGGGTGTGTCCGCAGAGCCGGTACCTCGATAGTGACGGTCTTGAGGCGGTAATATAGGTCCTGCCGAAAGTTGCCTCTCCTGGTCTCGGCGCCCAGGTCCTGGTTGGTGGCGGCTACCAAGCGCACATCCACCCGGCGGGTAGCGTTATCCCCCACCTGCATGAATTCCCCCGTCTCGATTACCCGCAGCAGTTTCACCTGGGTCTCCAGCGGCGTCTCCCCGATCTCATCTAAGAAGATGGTGCCCTTATGGGCGGCCTCGAAGTATCCTTTGCGGGTTTCGTCGGCCCCGGTAAAGGACCCTTTCTTATGGCCGAACAGCTCGCTCTCGATAATACCGGCCGGGATGGCCCCACAGTTGACCGTCACCAGCGGCTCGAACTTGCGCCGGCTGTTCTTGTGGATCGCTTTAGCTACCATCTCCTTGCCGGTGCCCGATTCTCCCGTCACCAGCACGGAGATATCCGTGGGGGCGATCTGGGCGATGGTCTGCAGCACCTCCTGGATCTGCTCCGACTCGCCCAGGATGCCTGACTTACGCTGGAGGGTTTCTATGTCTAGCGGCATAGCCTTAATTCCTTAGGAGCAGCTGCGCCCTGTAGGGGCGACGCTGTGAAGTGAACGTGGAGTATATCCTCATCGAACCGGACGACGCTGATGCTAACTGACATAGTTAATTCTTTATTATTCCTTCCGTTCCCTCACAATTCGCACAGCCGTTTCAGTTACGACCACAAAGTTCTCTGCGAGTTGGTCAGAATATCGTTCCATGAGCCCACGCAAAGCAGCAATTGTTTTCATGGGCTGTGCATTCGCAAGACGTAATAGAATCACTCCTGGATGTGGTCGCTTATGTCGAAAAACCATTTCACCGAAATCTTTATCATTTGTGATGAGAATTCTCTCCTCGAGCTGTGCCTTATCCAAGACGAAGGTATCACTTTCTCCCCGATAATCTTCGTAAATCGAAGAGACGTCATGGCGTTGCTTCGTAAGCCAGTCTGCTACCGAAGGACCTACATTTTCATCCACCAGGAATCGCAATTATTCGACCCCGGCAGCTGTTGGCACAAACGTCGTATCTTCAAGAGTTTTAGTGGCAAACAGCAAGCAAGCCTGGATGTCATCATGGGTCAGACCTTCATACTCACTCACGATCTCGTTCTCGGTCATACCACTAGCCAGCAATCCGACAATATGCTGAACCGTGAGCCTCGTTCCACGGATGACAGGCTTGCCGACCATTACCTCAGGATTCATAGTAATGCGTTTTAAAAGCTCATTATTTTCCATTTCTCGGTTCTCCTTTTACCCTCAGGAGGCCGTCTACCCCCCAATATCCTTCCTATAAAAACTCCCCGGAATTTCAATCCTGCTGATATTGGCATAGGCCCTATCCCGGGCCTGCTCGAAGTCCGGCCCCAGGCCCACCACGCTCAATACCCGGCCGCCGTTGCTCAGCAGCCGCCCGTTATCGTCTCTGGCGGTCCCGGCGTGAAAAAGGATCGCATCACTGTCGAGGCGCTCCAACCCGCTAATAGGTAGGCCTTTATCGTAAGGCCCGGGATACCCCTCAGCAGCCAGCACCACGCAGGTAGCGGCTCCCGGTTTGACCCGCTGGGCGATAGGCACCGCCCCCTCCAAGGCCCGCTCCATCAAATCGTAGAGCGGCTGGTCCAGCAGCGGCAGCACCACCTGCGTCTCGGGGTCACCCATGCGCACATTGAACTCGATCACAAAGGGCGCGCCGTCCACGATCATCAGCCCGGCGTAAAGGATGCCTACATAAGGGTGCCCCTCGGCCTTCATACCGTCCAGGGTGGGCTGAATGACGGTGGCCGACACCTCCTCCAGCAGTTCCCTGGTAGCCAGGCGTGAGGGGGCGATGGAGCCCATGCCCCCCGTATTGGGTCCCCGGTCGCCGTCGTAGGCCCGCTTGTAGTCCTGGGCGGTGCCCAGCAGGCAGAAATTCTCTCCGTCACACAAGGCAAACACCGACATCTCGGTGCCTTCCAGGCACTCCTCCACTGACAGGATGCTTCCAGCCGTCCCGAACGCGTCATGATCAAAGAAGATAACCAGCGCCGCCTCCACCTCCTCGTTGGATCGGCAGATGATCACCCCCTTGCCGGCTGCCAATCCGTCGGCCTTCAGCACCACCGGCAGGCCCGATTCGCTCACCGCCTCCCGGACGGCCTCTTTATCGGCGCAAGCCACATAAGCCGGGTGGGGAATGTGGTGACGGCGCATGAAGTCACGGGCAAACAGCTTGCTGGCCTCTAACCGGGCGCAGGCCTGGCTGGGACCGAAAATGGCCAGCCCCTCCGCCTGAAAGTAGTCTACTACACCGGCAGCCAACGGCCCCTCGGGTCCCACCACTGTCAGCTCGACCCCCTCGGATCGGGCAAAGCGGGCCAGGGCCTGGTGGTCGTCGATGTCCAGGGCCACATTAGTACCTAACAAGGCCGTGCCGGGATTGCCGGGGGCGCAATAGAGGTCGTGTCTGTTCTCCCGGGCCAATGACCAGGCGATAGCATGCTCCCGGCCTCCGCTCCCTATGATCAGCACCCGGGCCACTCAGGAAGCCACCTTCCGGGCCGTATGCTTTTTCTCCAGACGGATAATTTCGTCGCGCAGCCGGGCCGCGTCCTCGAACTGCAGCGCCTCGGCCGCCTTTTTCATCTCCCGGCGCAGCAAGTCAAGGGTGAAACTTAAATCGTGTTCGTCCAGGGTGGACAGGTCGTACACCGGGGCCGCTTCCGCCACCTGCACCGGTTGACGGGCATCCGCCACAGATGTCGAGATCATAACTTCCTCCACCGACTTATAGATAGTGGCGGGCGTGATGTCATGCTCACGATTATAGTCGGCCTGGATCTCCCGCCGCCGGTCGCACTCTTCAATCACCAGCCGCATCGATCTGGTGATTTTGTCGGCATAGAAGATAACCTTGCCGTTGATGTTCCGGGCCGCCCGGCCGGATACCTGCATCAACGAGGTTTCCGAGCGCAGGAATCCCTCTTTATCGGCGTCCAGCACGGCCACCAGCGATACCTCGGGCAGGTCCAGCCCTTCGCGCAGCAGGTTGATGCCCACCAGCACGTCAAAGTTCCCCAGGCGCAGGTTGCGCAGGATCTCCACCCGCTCCAGCACCTGGATATCCGAGTGCAGGTAGCTCACCAACAGGTCCAGCCCCTTGAGGTAGTCCGTTAAGTCCTCCGACATGCGCTTGGTAAGGGTGGTCACCAACACCCGCTCCCGTTGTGCCACCCGGGACTTGATCTCACCTATCAAGTCGTCGATCTGCCCGGTGGTGGGACGCACGTCCACCACGGGGTCCATCAATCCGGTAGGCCGGATGATCTGCTCCACCACCACCCCGGCGCTCTGCTCCAGTTCGTAAGGCCCCGGGGTAGCCGAAACATACACTACCTGGCTAAGCCGCTTCTGAAATTCCGGGAATTTCATGGGCCGGTTGTCCATTGCCGAGGGCAGGCGAAAGCCGTGCTCCACCAGCACCTCTTTGCGGGCCCGGTCGCCGTTATACATGGCCCGCACCTGGGGAATGGTGGCGTGTGATTCGTCCAGGAACGCCAGGAATTGGTCGGGAAAGAAGTCCAGCAGGGTATGGGGCCGTTCCCCCGGCTCGCGGCCGTCCAGTATGCGGGAGTAGTTCTCGATACCGGCGCAGGAACCGACCTCCAGCAACATTTCGATGTCATAATTGGTACGTTGCTCCAACCGTTGGGCTTCCAGCAGACTGCCTTCGCTGCGGAACCACTCCAGCCGTTCAGTCAACTCCGCCCGAATCTCCTCCACGGCCCGCTGAATGGTCTCCTGATCGGTGATGAAGTGCTTGGCGGGATAGACGAAAATATGCTCCAGCCCTTCGTTGATCACCTCGCCGGTGAGGGGATCGAAAGTGATGATCCGCTCTACCGTGTCACCGAAAAACTCCAGCCGGACGCAATGGGTCTCATAGGCCGGGAAGATCTCCAATAGGTCTCCCCGCACCCGGAAGTTCCCCGGCTCCAGCACCAGGTCGTTGCGTACGTAATGACTGTCCACCAGCCGGTGCAGCAAATCGCGGCGATCATGCTCCTCCCCCAGGCCCAATTTGACCCTGCTCTTTTTATAGGCCGCAGGCGACCCGATACCATATATGCAACTGACGGAGGCCACTACCAGCACGTCCCGCCGCTCCAGCAGGGCCGAGGTGGCCTTCAGCCTCAGGCGGTCGATATCCTCATTGACCGAAGAGTCCTTCTCGATAAAGGTATCTGTCACCGGCAGGTAGGCCTCAGGCTGGTAATAATCGTAATAACTGATGAAAAACTCAACGGCGTTGTTGGGGAACAGTAGTTTGAACTCACCGAACAGTTGGGCCGCCAAGGTCTTATTATGTGACAAAATGATCGTGGGGCGCTGAACCGCCTGGATCACATTGGCCATGGTGAAGGTCTTGCCGCTGCCGGTTACGCCCAGCAGTGTCTGGTGCTCGCGCCCTTCGAGAATCCCCTCCACCAGCTGGGCGATAGCCTCCGGCTGGTCCCCCTGAGGTTTATGGTTCGATATGATCTGAAACTCTGCCATATTGGCGTACCTGTACTTGTTAATTTAAGGCCGCTGCAGCGGGGATGGAAGGGGGACTGCCCTGGATCGGTGATACAATAGAACTGCCTGTATAGGGAGTCTGGAGTTACGAGAATGTGTCGCCGGCAGCTAAAGTCATAAGTCTTTTAATGGCTTTCCCCACCTCCTTTACCTAAAATTCCCCCATGTTTCCCCTGCTGCTTGCCGGCCTGCTGGCAATACCGTCCTCTAGCTCGCCGGATACCGCGCCGCCGCCCTCCCCGGTGGCCCGGTGGGTCGCCTACATCGACTCGCTGGATAAGGACGACCTCGATTCCTTTTCAGGGGCCATCACCAACTTCAAGGCCTGCTGCACCCACTTGCCGGAGGCCCAGGTGGACTCCATCTTCAAGTCCTTCCAGACCTTCTTCTTCGCCACCATCAGCCGGCACAACGATCTGATCTGGGAGGACCTGGATTTCCTGGAACGGCTCCATGCTCGGGAACGGCCCCGGGCGCCCGAGATCGAGGCCTTCCTGGAGGTCCTGGAGCGAAACGGGTTGGGGCTGTTTACCCTCAGCAAATTGTATTACATTGACCAGCGCGCCGATTACCTCTACCGCCATTTCTATCCCTATGTGTCCCTGGCGGTCAAGGACTACCTTTCCCTGCGCAAGGTGGAGCTGGCCGCCGGTTTCTCCGATGATGAATTGCTGGTGATCAGTTATGCCCAGTTGGGTACCAGGATCGTGGCCTGGGAACACTACCAGGATAAATATCCCGGCTCCATCATGACTGAATCGGCCCAATACTATTACCGCGTCTACCTGAGCACCTTCCTCACCGGCCTGCGCCGCTCCCCCGTGTTCGGGCCCGACGGCAATCTCGATCCGGCCGTCAAGCGGGTCTACGCGTCATTTTTCCGCCTCTATGACACCACCCGGGCAGCCCGGTTGGTGGAGGATTTCTACTTCCTGCTCGAAGAGGTGGGCTTCAAGTGGTCACCGCCCATCAAAGACTTCTACCAGCAGCAGGGCATCATCAACATGCACACCTTCCAGGTCCCCTACCGCTAGAGTGCCGCAATAATAAAAGCGATCCCGGACGGCCGTTCACGGCTGGGCAATCAATATATCTGATTAGGAACAGGGGGGCGTTTACGCCTTTGGAGGGAAATTAACTCGCCGCCGGCCGGTGGCCCGGACTACATTTTCACTGCCAGATTCACGACGATCTGGCGCCCCAGCTCGGCCCCGCCGATAATCTCCCGGTGAACATCGTTGGTCAGGTTATTCAGGTTAGCCTTGAGCGTGAACAGGTCGTTGATCCGGTAGCCCATGTTTACATCGATCACCGTATAACTCCCGATGGTGCCGTAGAATACGCCCGCCGACCAGTCAAAGGTTGGAATGTGCCGGGCGGCTACCCCCAGCCAGAAGCGATTTGACCGGTCCGAATATTTGCTGCTCAAGGAAATCTTGTAGGCCGGTGCATTGACGGGATCATCGGCCTTGGTGAGCGGATTATAGAAGGACCGGCGACCCAGGTACGAAAATCGGACCTCCCCCGATAATTGGGGCGAGAAAAAATAGACCAGGCTCATATCAAGCCCGCCCAGGCTGACTTTGCCGTAATTGATATTGGTCAGGGCCAGTTCCCTGGGGTTTTCGAAATCCACTTTGTCGTCGGCTGTACCGGGTATGCCGTCCTCACCGATGTCGATCCCGTCGTATTCGCTGGTGCCCACCAGCCCGATGACGGCGTCGGAATTAAACCCGTATTTTAACGTATCCATGACGATGGGGGTGATCCAGGTCAGGTCGGAGA
>CBDVAP010000108.1:0-10839 GCA_965372015.1 uncultured bacterium
CAAGGATATCGACTTTTTCTCCCTGTGCGAGCACCACCTGCTGCCCTTTTTCGGCCGGGCGCACGTGGGCTACATCCCCAATGGCCGGGTGATCGGGCTATCGAAGATTCCCCGCATCGTGGAGATGTATGCCCGGCGCTTGCAGCTCCAGGAGCGCATGACCCTGCAGATCGGCAACGCCCTGATGGAGGTGCTCAAGCCCCAGGGGGTGGGCGTGGTGGTGGAAGGGACCCACATGTGCATGCAGATGCGTGGGGTACAGAAGCAGAACAGTTTCGCCACTACCTCGCACATGGTGGGTATTTTCCAGACCAACCAGAAAACCCGCGAGGAATTCTTAAGCATCATCGCCCTGGGGCGGAGCTGATGGCACTGCTGGGGGCGCACGTGTCGGTAGCCGGCGGGGTACAGAATGCGCCGGAGCGGGGCCGGGACATCGCCGCCGACGCGATCCAGATTTTTACCGCCAACCAGAACCGTTGGCAATCGCCACCGCTCTCGGAAGAAAATATCAGCGGTTTTCGCACCGGTATGGAGCTCGACCGGCCCCAGGTGAGCGTCACCCACGACAGCTACCTGATAAACTTGTGCGCCGCCGAGGAGGGGAAGCGCCGGCGGGCGGTGGGCGCCTTCATTGAGGAGCTGGACCGCAGCGAGGCACTGGGGATATCCTATATAGTGTTCCATCCGGGGGCGCACATGGGCGCGGGGATCGAAGCCGGCTGTGCCCTGGTGGCTGAAAGTTTGAATTACGCCCTGGAGAAGCGCCCGGATCATAAAGTGAAACTGTTGGTGGAGATAACCGCCGGGCAGGGCACTACCGTGGGGCACTCCTTTGAGCAGATCGCCGATATCTTGGGGCAGGTGAAATATTCGCAGCGGATAGGGGTGTGCTTCGACACCCAGCACGCCTTCGCTGCCGGTTACGACCTGCGAAACGCGGACGACTGGAACCTGGTGATGGAACGGTTCGACGTCCTGATCGGCCTGGAGCGGTTATTGGTATTCCACCTAAACGACAGTAAAAAGGCGCATGGCAGCCGGGTGGACCGACATGAGTCCATTGGCGAAGGATTATTGGGGCTGATGCCGTTCTGGTGCCTGGTCAACGACCAGCGCTTTAGCGATACCCCGGCAATACTGGAAACACCGGTGGATGATGCGGCCGAGTATGGCGTGGAACTGAAACTGCTGCGCTCGTTGGTCGCTGCACCCGAGCCGGAGCCGGTGGCGGCTGAGGACTAACCGATGGCGGATAACCTCGATATTGTCGTAATCGGCTCCGGTCCCGGCGGCTACGTGGCGGGCATCAGGGCCGCCCAGCTGGGCTTGAAAAGCGCCGTGGTCGAGGCCCGGCACCTGGGCGGTGTGTGCACCAACTGGGGCTGCATCCCCACCAAGGCGCTGTTGCGGGCGGCGGAGGTTTACCAGACCGTGCAGCAGGCGGACACCTTCGGGCTGCAGGTGGGTGAGCCGGTGGTGGATTGGCCGGCGGTGGTGGGCCGCAGCCGTGACGCGGCGGGACGGTTGGCCAAGGGAATTGAGCATCTGTTCAAGAAGTATGAGGTGGCTTATCATCCCGGTGTGGGGCGACTGGCGGCGGCGGACCGGGTAGAGGTGACTCCGGAGGAGGGTAAGCCGTTTATCCTGGAGAGCGGGCAGGTAATCATTGCCACCGGCGCGCGGCCGCGGGTTTTCCCCGGCCTGGAGCCTGACGGTGAGCGGGTGATAACCGCCAAGCAGGCCATGACGCTGCCGGCAGTGCCCAAACGGCTGGCGATCATCGGGGCCGGGGCCATCGGAGTGGAGTTCGCCTACCTGTATAGTGTTTTTGGCAGCCAGGTGACCCTGATTGAAATGCTGTCGGCTATTCTACCCACCGAGGATGCCGACATCTCACGGGAGTTGGCCCGGCAGTTCAAGAAGCGCAAGATCAAAATGTTAACCGGGACCAAGGTGGAACGCCTGGAGCGGCAGAAGACCCAGGTCAAGGTACATACTTCCGGCCAGCACGAGGAGACGATCACCGCCGATGTAGTACTGCTGGCCATGGGAGTCCGGGGTAACGTGGAGAACCTGGGACTGGAGGAACTGGGCGTGGTGGTGGAAGCTGGGGCTATCAAGGTGGACGAGTTTTACCGTACTTCGGTGGAGGGGGTGCTGGCTATAGGTGACGTGATCGGCCCACCCTGGCTGGCCCATGTGGCCTCGGCCCAAGCGCTGGTGGCGGTGGAGCGCCTGGCGGGTAGGGAAGTCCGGCCGGTGGATTACGGGAATATCCCGGCCTGCACCTATTGCCAGCCGCAGGTGGCCTCAGTGGGTCTCACCGAACAGTCCGCCCGGGAGGCGGGCTATGAGTTGAAGGTGGGCAAGTTCCCCTTCCGGGCACTGGGCAAGGCGGTGGCGGCCGGGGAGATCGAGGGGTTCGCCAAGATGATTTACGACGCCCGTGACGGCCAGCTGCTGGGGGCCCACATTATCGGGGCCAACGCCACCGAGCTGATTTCAGAAGTGGCTACGGCCCGGACGTTGGAGGCCACCCACCGGGGAATTATCGATACCATCCACCCTCATCCGACCATGTCGGAGGCGGTGAGGGAGGCCAGCGCCCTGGCCTGGGGAGAGTCGGTGAACTACTGATCTTCACCAGGCTGATCAGTGACCAATTCCCCGCTGAGCTGCCACAGGCGATAGGCGGAATTGAGCGCCAGGGCGCCCCCGAAGAACAATCCCAGGGCGATCAGCAACGCCACCAGGCGGGCGAAGATCATTACGATGATGCCGGCCAGAATCAGCGACAGACCCAGGGCCAGAACTTTGGACCAGGAGCGGTCCATCCAATCTTCCAGCCGGGGGGTGTAAGCGGTCCAGATAGTACTGGTAAACATAATTAGTTTCCTTCCGTTATTTGCCAGTGTTGGTGTTCAAGGATCATGCCGCCAACCGGAATCCTGCCGAGTTAGCGGTGGTCAGGACAATATGGCATGATCCACTGACAGGTTTTGCCGGCGGCTCGATTTGATTTTTTAAGGCAGGAGTAACCAAAATCACTAGTGATGGTAAGTAGAGATTCTAAGATAATCAGAAAGACTATTGTCAACCCGTTCCCCGCATTGACAGTGGGCACCACCGTTTGCCTGGAGGAGGTACGCCCCGAGCGGCAGTTTTTCACTCCCCTGGCAATTGCTGACGTCCCCGGCGCCGCCGGGCACATCAAACGGTTGGCCAGGGGCAGCTCAACGGCGGTCTTCTACCTGGGGCGGCAGCCTTACCGGCCCCTGTGGGAGCTCCAGCGGCGGTTGCATGCCTGGCGGGTACAGGACAAAATCCCCGATACCGTACTGCTGCTGGAGCACGAGCCGGTATATACCCTGGGCAGGAACAGCGGTGAAAAAAGCCTGCTGGCCCGGCGGCCCCGGGACGCCCAGGTGGTGCAGACCGACCGGGGGGGCGATATCACCTTCCACGGTCCGGGCCAGCTGGTGGCCTATCCCATCGTCAACCTGCGGGAGCACCGGCCCAGCGTGACCTGGTATATGCGGGGGCTGGAAGGAGTGCTCATGCGGCTGCTGGACAGCTACGGCGTACGAAGCCACCGGATCGACGGCCTGACCGGGGTGTTCATCGGCAACCGCAAGGTAGCGGCCCTGGGGGTGCGGCTGGCCCGCTGGACCACCATGCACGGCCTGGCCCTCAACATAGAGGTGGCCCAACCCTATTTCGACGGCATGATCCCCTGTGGGGTCCGGGAGTACGGGGTGATCAACTTGAACGAGGTGTTACCCCGGCCCACCAGTGTGGCGCAGGCGGCCCGGCGGATGACACCCCTGTTGCGCGAGTTCCTGAGTGCGCAGTTTGGCTAAACTGAGCGGTTTCACCAAAGTGCAGCTGCTGCAAGTTTTCGCGGGCCTGGAGGATCAGGTGCTGCCCCGGACTGACCGGATCGAGGAAGTATTGACTGAGTTTACCGGCTTATTAACCTAATGATCGCTCAAAGGAGGAGTTACTCGATGAAGCACACCCAACCGGGGCTGCTTTTGGCCCTGCTAATCAGCTTGATACTGGGATTTAGTTGTCAACGACAGTCCACGGAATGGGCACAATTCGTGGACTCCTTTATTGAGCAGTACTTTGAGTACCAGCCAACATCGGCGGTCTACGCGGGCCGGCACGAATACGATGGGCAATTGCCGGACAGGAGTCCGGAAGGGATCAATGCGTATATTGCCTGGCTGAAAGGCCAACGAGAGACAGCCCAGGGTTTCGAGGTTGACAAATTCACCGAAGCCCAGCGCTTTGAACGTGAGTACCTGTTGGGCGAGATTGAAGGCCAGCTATTCTGGTTGGAGAAAGTTGGCTGGCCCTATAAGAATCCCGGATTTTATGGGCTGTCACCGGATGTCTATGTATCGCGCGAATATGCCCCGCTGAACGAGAGGTTGCAGGCCTATATCACCTACGCCGGCAACATCCCGGCGGCGCTGGAACAGATGCGCAGCAACCTCCAAACACCCCTGCCGAAGACCTATGTGCAGCTGGGTCGAATTATTTTTGGTGGGTTGGCGAGTTTCCTGGCAGACGACATCCCGGGCATATTTGCCGAAGTTGATGATCAGGTTTTGCTGGCTGACTTTAAAGCGGCCAACGCCATCGCCCGGCAGGCCTTTGCAGACGCTGATGAATGGTTCCAAGGTCTGGAAGCCGATGCTAGTGACGATTTCGCCTTGGGCGCCGAGCTGTTCGGTGAGATGCTATGGACCAACGAACGAATTAACCTTTCACTGGAGGATTTGGAGGCCATCGGCCGGGCGGACCTGGAGCGCAATCTGGCCGCTTTGGAAGCCGCCTGTTTAGAGTACGCTCCCGGTGAATCCATCAAAGATTGTATTGCCAGGGTGCAGGCCGCGAAACCGGTGGATGGTCCCGTGCAGGCGGCCCGGGAGCAGTTGACCGGGCTTAAGATGACCCTGGTCGAGCTGGACTTGGTGAGCATACCTGGAACCGAAGAAGCGCTGGTGAACGAATCGCCGCCCCATCGGAGGTGGAACGCAGCCTATATCGACATACCGGGGCCCTACGAGGAAAACCTGCCCTCCATTTATTACATCGCCCCCCCGGACCCGTCATGGACCGAGGCGGAGCAGCAGGCCTACGTCCCCGGACTGGCGGACCTGATGTTCATCTCGGTGCACGAGGTCTGGCCGGGGCATTTCCTGCAGTTTCTGCACTCGAATCGGGCCGCTTCGAAATTCGGACAAATCTTTGGCAGTTACGCCTTTACCGAAGGCTGGGCCCATTATAGCGAGGAGTTGATGTGGGAGGCGGGCTTAGAAGGTGGTGACCCGGCTATTCACATCGGGCAACTACTCAATGCCCTGCTGCGCAACGTGCGCTACCTATCGGCCATCGGGCTGCACACCCAGGGCATGACGGTGGCCCAGTCCGAGCAGATGTTCCTCGATCTGGCCTACCAGGATCCCGGGAACGCCCGACAGCAGGCCGTCCGGGGCACATTCGATCCTGGGTATCTGAACTATACAATGGGCAAGCTCATGATTCGAAAGCTGCGGGCCGACTGGACCGCCGAACGGGGCGGGCGGGCAGCCTGGAAGGAATTTCATGACCAATTCCTCTCCTACGGTTCGCCCCCGGTACCGCTGGTGCGCTCGGCCATGTTGGGCCCTGAGGCCGGGCCGGCGTTGGCGAAATAACTTGGAATGTAGGGAATCAGGAATGGGCCAATCAATCCGCGTTTTGCAACTGGGGTTGGGCTACATCGGTTTGGCCGTGCACGAGATTCTAAGGGAGCGATCCGGCTTTGAGATCGTGGGATTAGTCGACACTAATCCGGCCAAAGCCGCAGAACTGCCAGGCTACCGGGTAAGTGCCGGCGTTGACGAGGCCCTGGCGGAGACCGGCGCCCAGGTGGCCGTGCTGACCACCACCTCGCGTATGGAGAGCATCACGCCCCAGGTGCTGGAGCTGCTGTCACGCGGCCTGAGTGTGGTGTCCACCTGTGAGGAGCTGGTCTATCCCTGGGACAGCCATCCCCGGCAGGCGGGACAGATCGACGCGGCGGCCCGCGAAAGTGGGGTAGCTGTGCTCTCCACCGGCGTCAACCCCGGTTTCCTGATGGACTTCCTGCCCACGGTGATCAGCCGTGTGGCCCGGCGGGTGGATTCGGTGCTGGTGGAGCGCTACCAGGATGCCGCCCCCCGGCGGGAAGCCTTCCAGCGCAAGATTGGCGCCGGGCTAAGTGTGGAGCAGTTCCAGGCGCGGGTAGCCGGGGGCAATTTCGGGCACGCCGGACTGACGGCCTCGGTGCAGCTGCTGGCAGCCGGGCTGGGTTGGCGGCTGGACAATACGGCGGAGAGCATTGAGCCGGTTTTGACCGACCGGGCGCTGAAGACCGACTACCTGTCCATCGAAGCGGGTCAGGTTACGGGCGTTTACCAGGTTGGCACGGGCACGATGAAGGGCCGGGAAGTGATCCGGCTGGTGTTCCGGGCGGCGGTGGGTGAGCCGCAGTCCTTTGACCGCCTTCGCCTGGAGGGCGACCCTCCGTTGGAGAGCGTCTTTAAGGGCGGAGTGGCAGGCGACGTGGCTACCGGAGCCATCACGGCCGGGGCCATACCATTGGTGCTACGGTTACCGCCGGGGCTACGGACCATGGCGGACTTGTGGCCGGCTGTTTGAGGAAGTGGCAGTAGCAGGCCTCGGCGTAGCCGGAGGCAACGCCTACGGCGAGCCTGGCAGTAGGCAGTGGCAGCCAGGCAGATGATTTCACTTGTATTATAATATAGAGTACCTTAAGTTATACCAGTGGTAGTAAATGAGGTATAACAAATGGCAACAGTGAAGACAGCGATTTCAATCCCTGAATCCCTGTTTGAAGAGCTCGAAGTTGCAGCCAAGGAAATGCAGCTCTCCCGGAGCGAGGTATTCAGGCGAGCTGTGGAGAGGTTCCTGCGGGACCGAGAGAGCCAGCGGATGATGGAGAAACTGAAAGAGGTTTACAGTGAACCACCTGACGAGGAAGAGCGCGAGTACCTCAGGAGAATGAAAGTCCTCTACAGTAAGTCCTTAGAGCGGGAGGAATGGTGATCCGGCAAGGGGACGTATGCTGGCTGGATCTGGGAGTGCCTCGGGGCTCGGCGCCAGGTTACCGTCGTCCACACGTTGTCGTGCAGAACGACCTGCTCAACCAAAGTCCAATCAATACAGCGATCCTCTGCTCGATTACATCGAAGCTAAAGCGCGCCGCGAGCCCGGGAAATGTTCTCCTTCACAAGGGTGAGGCCAACCTCCCCAGGCCAAGTGTGGTGAACGTGACCCAGATAGTCACCATAGACAAATCTGCCCTGGTAGAGAAAATTGGCACCCTATCCTCCAAGCGAGTTCTTGAAATCCTCCAGGGTATCCAGTTGGTCCTGCAGCCGCGGGAGGGGAGGGGGTGAGGGAAGAAGTGGTAGTGGCAGTCAGCAGTAGCAGTTGGCACCGCCGGCCGCCGTGGCTAAAAGTCAAATTGCAGACGGGAGATAATTATAAATTCCTTAAGGACTTGGTACGAAGACGGCGGTTGCACACGGTTTGCCAGGAGGCCCGCTGTCCCAACATTTACGAGTGCTGGGAGCACCGGACCGCCACTTTGATGATCTTAGGAGAGGTCTGCACCCGCTCCTGTGGCTTTTGTGCAGTGACCACCGGCAGACCGGCCGCAATTGATCAAGGCGAGCCGCGCCGGGTGGCTGAGGCGGTGCGGCTGATGGGGCTGGGGCATTGCGTGATCACTTCGGTGGACCGTGACGAATTGCCCGACGGTGGGGCGGGCCTGTGGGCGGAGACTATCCGCCAGGTGCGCCGCCAGGCCCCCGATTGCACGCTGGAAGTGCTGGTCCCGGACTTTGGGGGAGATGAAATTTCGCTGCAACAGGTGATCGACGCTGAGCCGGATATTTTCGGGCACAACCTGGAGACCGTACCGCGTCTATACCGGCGGGTCAGGCCCCAGGCGGACTACCGGCGCAGCCTGGAGGTATTGGCTTTCGCTACCGGTCGGGGTTTGATCGTTAAGAGCGGCATGATGGTCGGGTTGGGTGAGAGCGAGGCGGAGGTCCGGGCCCTGATGACCGCTGTGGCTGCTACCGGCTGTCGCCTGTTTACCGTGGGCCAATATCTCCAGCCGACCAGGGAGCATGTGGCTGTGGCGGCTTACATCAAGCCGGCGGAGTTTGGCCGCTACCGGGAGTTCGGCCGGCAGTTGGGATTAGCCGTGGAAGCCGGTCCGCTGGTCAGGTCTTCCTACCAAGCCGAGCGGCTGGCGCGGTCACCGGGCTTATTGTCATTCCGCTGGGAGAAAGACTCGTAATTTACAGGAGAGTAAATATGGCTTCGCGCGCGCGTTTACTGCTGATTTTAACGGCACTGGCCGGTGTCCTGCTGGTATATGCCCTTTACCAGCCGGTGCTGTGGGCGGACCGGGGCGCCAGCGGTGAGCAACCCCCGCCGCTTAGCGACCAGCCGTTTCACCAGAGTTATGTTAACGATGAGATTTGCCTGACATGCCACGCCCAGAAAAAAGAACTACCCGCTTTCGACCTAGTGGCTCCCAAAATGGACCACGATCTCCGCAAAAACTGCGGCGAGTGCCACCAGCTCCCAGCAGGCTGACCCAGCTCGCGCGGCAGGTTGACCTGGAGCCGGGCTGGTCCCGGGTACTGGCGGCGCCGGCGATACCGGCCGTTTTCGAACGGGGACCGGCGGGCGCCCGGCTGTTGATGTTGGAGTTACTGGTCACTGAATGGACACCGCGCCTGGCGACTCTGCGCCGAGAACTGCGGTGGGATGCCCGTCACGGCCAGGCGATCCGGCGCACCTTGAGGGAGCAACAAGAAGACGGTACCTGGCCGGTGAAGGCCCCTCGGGAACCGGCGGGAGCCTACCGGCAGTTGGTGTTGGTGATGCTGGTGGAGAAACTCCATAGCCTGATGAACCTGGGGGGCCGGCGTAGTTGGCCGGAAGCACGCGACGCCATTCGGGCGCTACTGGGATTTCAGCAGCCGGATGGCCGCTTCCCCCTGATGTACCATCACCATGCCGCCATCGGCAGTTTGATGATTTCGTTGGGGTTGGGGCGCAATCCGGCGGTGCACAAGGCGGCCCATTGGATTCTGGAGCGCCAGCGGGAAGACGGCGGTTGGCTGCACCCCCATATGGCCGGCCGGGGAAAGGCGCCCCGCTCCTGCCTGTGGACCACGGCGGAGGTGTTGGCCTTTCTGGGGCGCTATCCTACCATGCGGGTCAAGGCAAAGTTCCAGGCGGCCGGGGAGTTCCTGCTGCAGCATGCCCTGGAGGCCAACACCACCAGCCTGTTGCCGGATGCCGCCACGTGGGATTTTCTGCAGACCGGCAGCCGGGGCGTACAGCTGTTCCAGGGCGGTACCTTGAAAGTGCTCGACGGGCTGAGTCTGGCCGGATTCAATCCGGCTCACCGGACCTTCAAAAAGCTGTACCAGTGGTTACTCGAACAACAGCTTCCGAGCGGCTTGTTCCCGCGGGTGGCCGGACGCGATGAAAAAGGGGATGCCCTGGTAACGGCGCGGGCCTTGGATGTTATCAGGCGGGTGGAAGTGGGCCGGCCCGCACATCTGGCAGAGGAAGCGCCTGCGGAGTGAATGATTTCCGCCATCCTGTCAGGCCGGCGCCCCCTGATTCCCGTTAACGCCCGTTGGTATGATAGTTGTTGCACGCTACAGGTGTGATTAAATTTTCGTAGCATGGCTGAATTGGAGAACAGATGACCGATAAAGATAAATCGGCAGAGGAGCTGGAACCAGAAGAGCTGATCGAGCATGACCCGGGCGATGAAATGTACCCGGTAATGCCGTTACGCAATACGGTCCTGTTTCCCCAGCAGATCATCCCAATTTATATCGGACGTGAGCAGTCGTTGAAACTAATCGAGGACTTGCCCAGCGGCCGCAAAATGCTGGTGGTGGTGGCTCAAAAGGATGGCTCGGTGGAGGTACCCACCGAAGATGACCTGTACCTACGGGGGACCCTGGCAGTCATCATGAAAGTTTTTGACATGCCCGACAATTCCAAGTCGGCCATTGTCCAGGGCATTGTGCGGGTTGTGATCGACAAATATCATACCACCGGTCCCTACTTCAGAGCACAGGTGAAGCGGGTGGAGGAGAACCAGGACGACAGCCTGGAAGTGGGCGCTCTGGTTACCAACCTGCGGCAGATTTACCAACGGTTGATCGAAGCGGTACCTTACTTGACTGACGCGCAGGCCGGCGTGCTTTCCAACATCCAGGACCCGGCCCGGATTGCCGACCGGGCTATTTCCATGATGAACATCCACAACCAGGAGAAGCAGGAAATCCTTGAGGAGATGGATGTCAAGGAACGACTGGAGAAGGCCACGGTGATCGTCAACCGGGAAATTCAGCGGGCGGAACTGGGGGAGAAGATCCAGTCCGAAGTGCAGGACGAAATCTCCAAGACGCAACGGGAGTACTATCTGCGGGAGCAGCTCAAAGCGATCCGCAAGGAGCTGGGTGAGGATGAACAATCGCTGGATCAGAAGGAGTTGGAGGATAAGGTCAAAGCCGCGGGCATGTCCCCCGAGGCGGAGAAGGTAGCCATGAAGGAGTTGGAGCGACTGGGCCGCATCCCACCCCAATCACCGGAGTTTACCGTGGCTCGGACCTACATCGACTGGCTCACCGACCTGCCCTGGAGC
The DNA here is from genome assembly GCA_965372015.1 of uncultured bacterium. Taxonomy (GTDB): domain Bacteria; phylum Fidelibacterota; class Marinisomatia; order SCGC-AAA003-L08; family TS1B11; genus JACZSB01. The sequence goes on from CBDVAP010000108.1 coordinate 10,751, forward strand.
AAAAGCACGGACGATAATAATGACTTAGCTAACGCCCAGCAGATTCTGGACGAGGACCACTACGGCCTGGAGAAGACCAAGGAACGTAT
>CBDVAP010000109.1:0-10600 GCA_965372015.1 uncultured bacterium
ACCGCCCTTCGTCGCGGGAAGATGGGGTGGAGTTGCATAAAAAACTGAACCTGATTACCCAGAAATTCCTCAAAACTACGATTTATTACGGTGGTTCCATCGTGGAGGATAACGCCGTGCGCCAGGCTGTAATCCGACAACGGCCCTTCGTGACAGAGTTTCCCAAGAGCCAGGCGGCTAATAACCTGCAGCTGGTCTGCCACCGCCTGCTGAAATTTCCGCGCCAGGATTTCGACCGCCGTTCAAATATCTTTGATCGGCTGAAGGAAAAGCGTAAAGTCATGGAAACGGTATAGAATGAGCTCGACCATTTACCAGATGACCCTAATTATCGGAATGGGCACCCTGATCACACTGCTGATCAGGGGCATGAGCCTGGGTATCGCTCTTTACCGGAGCGTGGTGGTGATCCTGGTGATGCTGGGATTGCTCCTCTTGGCCGGGTTTATCGTGAGATGGACCACTATTGCCAAGCCCAATAGTTCTGAAATCGAGGATATTGGAACCGACCTGGAGGCGGCTGAGAAGGCGGAATGAGTACTACGGTTGCGGACAGTAGGGAACACAATGGCGAGACACTCCTGCGGGAATACTACGCCACGAAAGATCCCATCCTGCGGGAGCGGGCGATCCGGGAGTTCTTGCCGCTGGTCTACTACGTGGTCAACCGCGTTACCCTGCCTGTTACAGACGCCATTACCCGGGAAGACCTGGAACAGAGCGCCATTCACGGTCTGCTGGAGGCCATCGATCGCTTCGACGAAACCCGGCAAGTCAAATTCAAGACCTTCGCCTATAAACGTATTTACGGCGCTGTTATCGACGCCATTCGGCAAGTACGCATCCTCAGCCGCACTAAACTCGAGCGACTGATGAGGGTACAGCGCATTACCGAAGAGCTGGCCCAGAAGCTTCACCGGGAACCAATCCCTGATGAGGTTTGCGAGGCAGCCAATATTTCTCCCAGCGAGTACTCGAGTTTGCTGGTGGCGGGGCAGCTGAGCTATGCCACTTTTTCACTGGACGATCCGGTCAAGGGAGAACCGGACGGCTCCGCCCGGCAGATTGATCTGCTGGCGGATACGGAATCTGAAGACCCGGAGAAGTTCTATATGATGGAGAACCTTAAGGCCCGTTTGGTCAACATGATCAAAGAGCTCCCCGAAAGAGAGCGTTTGATTCTGGCTCTCTACTATTATGAAAACCTTACCCTGGTTGAGATCGGTAAGGTGCTGAATATATCCGAATCGCGGGTATCCCAGATCATGAGTAAATCACTGGGCAATCTGCGAGGCAGATTGAAATGATCGACATCCTCGATCCGAGCCAGGGAGTACCACAGCCGGTACCGGTTACCACCCAGCCGGTGGCACCGGTGGAAACCGACAACGTGAGTATTCATGATAACCGGTTGGAGGAGGAGAAACGTTCGGGCCAGGAGGCCCAGCTGCAAGAGCGAAGGAAGCGGAAAAAAAGGGACGTAGTGGAATTATCCAGCCGTACCGCAGCCCAGCATTCTGAAGCGGAGGAGCCGGAAGACGATACGGGCCATCAAGACGGGGAAACAGATGAACACCAGATCGATATTATCATTGAGTAAGATTCTATTACTGGCCGCGATGTTCGTGGGCGGGTTCGCCCAGGGCGGTTCAGGGAAATATATCGCTTTCTTCTCCGCCGAACAGGAGCATTACCGGCGGATCCTCATCGACGGCGTCGGCAAGCGGCACGTAAACGTAGAGCTGGACAGCTTGGGTCAATGCGAGATCAGGATCTGGGGCGCCTCCGAAAAATCGTATGTGGGTCTGCGGAACTACACTAAAGGTTACTTGATCCCGGTGCACATCCGGGTGGAATTCCCTGAAAAGCAGCTTATGTTGATCAAGGTCAACGGGACCCGTTTTAAAGAAGTGGTGAAATTCCGCGAGGTAGGCTCGGGCCTATACGTCATCGACTTGTATGTCCGGCGTCTGCCCCAGGAGAGCATTTTTCGTGAAGAGACCATCAGCGCCTTATGGCCGGGCGGCCGGTTCCAGCCGGATGTCACTCCTGGAGGGGGCGGTTCGGTGCAACTGGCGGCATCGCATAAGATAAGTTTTGTTCCACCGGTATTGACCAAATTGGCCCCCTATCGCTATGTGATTTACCGGGCCGTGTTCTGGGCCGCCGCCGTATTTGCCGCCCTGTTTATTACCGGCATACCCCTGTTTATCCTCATGCGGCGCCGGAACGCACATGGCCGGTCCGGCTACCAGCGGGGGAAGGGCGCCGACCGGCTGGACCCAGCCCAAGCCGCAACGGCCCGCGCCCAGGCTATGATGAAACACAATGGCGGCCTAAGTTTCGAAGAGGCCACCCTGATGGCTGACCTGGAAAAGGATCCTGCCGGCTGATCATGATTCCCGCAGTCTGAAGGTGCCGGCATGCTCAGCCTCGATTATCTAGACAAATTCGGCGTACTCCTGGAGAAAAGCCTCTCCAGTGACGAAACTTATGCCGCTGTCCTCGAAATCCTCGAACAAGTCATCCATTTCGATTCCGCCACCTTGTTTATTAACGATCCCGTTACTAACCAACTGGAAGTATCCCAAACCCACGGTCAGGGCCTTGTCGATTTGATCTCGGAGGTCACTTTCGGGCAAGGTGAAGGGTTGAGCGGTTGGGTGGCCTCGCAACATGCCCCCGTAGTTTTCTCCACGATTCATAAGGAAAACCGAGACCACCCGTTCCACTCCCTGGTTTCCATGCCTCTGTGGTCCGAGGATCGGCTGCTGGGAGTACTCAACCTGGGACACTCCCAGCCCGGTTTCTACCGGCAGAAGGACAAACCGGAATTCCAGAAATTGGCCGCGCAACTCTCAATGATTGTGGAGCAGTTGCGGCTCAGGGATGAGATTAAGGCGAAAAACAGCCAGCTTGAGGAGTTGCTGGCAGAACTCCGGACAGCCCAGCAGGCCCTGGTGGAGAAGGAACGCCTGGCGGCTATCGGCGAAGTAGTCGTAAAGATCAAGCATGAAATTAACAATCCTTTATCGGTCATCATCGGATTCGTCGATCTGCTGAGTATGCAATGCCCTGAGACACTGCCGGAGTTTGCACAGAACTTGACCAAGATCAAGGTAGCTGCCAAGCGGATCGAGAGCATCACCAAAGCCTTGGAGAATGTGGAATCCAGCCAGGTAGAAGAATATCAGGCCGGCGTGAGGATGTTGAAAATTGATTAGCCCAAAGCTGCCGGTAAGGGAAAGAATTACCACTTGAGACTTAATTAGAGTATCCCTTTCTCACCGGGGTGCAGGAGCCCGCTAGCCAACTCTGCCTGAAATGCTCCTCTAATACCTTTTCTCCTCGGGAGAGATTCCAATTTCGATCATCAAATCAGTCCAATTACCGAGTTTGGCACGGCATTTGAACCAATATTGCCCAGCGACATGAAATTGTGGGGTAAATATGGATTTTAATCTCGGCAGAATCGCCCGTAATATGACCAGGAACCTGTTCGGCACGGATATTATCGCCAACAACTTGGCTAATACCAGCACCACAGGTTTTAAGCGGGACGCCGCCTTTACCGACTGGTATATGGAAGCCCTCCAAGAGGGCGCTTCCAAGAGCTATACCAACTTTTCCCAGGGGGAAATGATAAACACTGAAAACACCCTGGATTTTGCCATCACCGGTACCGGCTTTTTTGTAGTCCAAAACGATTCGGGACTGGCCATCACCCGCAACGGCCATTTCCAAGTCGATACCCAGGGTCTGTTGGAAACAGCTGCGGGCGAGCTGGTGTTGGGCGAGCATGGACCGCTTTCAATTATTGGGAGCGGTGATACCGCTGGCCGGGTTCTGGTGACCCGACAGGGAGAAGTATATGTGGATGATATTTTTATTGATAACCTGGCAATCGCCCAGGTACCCGATCTCGATGCGCTGGAGAAAATCGGTTCCAATCTGTTCAGGGTCGGGAATGAAATCCTGATGGCCCAGCTGGATCCGGAACTGATCGACATCCGCCAAGGGATGCTGGAAGGGTCGAATGTAATGCCGGTAGTGGAGATGGTAACCATGATCGACCTGCAACGGAATTTTGAATCGACTCAACGAGTGGTCAAAGCCATGGACCAGGTTCTGGGGCGGGCCACTCAACTGGGTGAGTACCGCTAGGGAGGCTTTATGCTACGCTCATTACGAACCGCTGCTCTGGGCATGGGAGCCCAACAGCTACAACTGGATGTGATCGCCAATAACCTGGCGAACATCAATACCACCGGATTTAAGCGTAGTTCGGTGGAATTTCAGGATGTGCTTTATGAAACCATTGTATCGGGCGCCGGCGGCGGTGGCCTGGGCGCGGAAAAGCCTGCTGTGATCCAGATTGGTCATGGCAACCGGGCTGTTTCCACCTTCCGAACCTTTGCTCAGGGGACGATTACCGATACCAGCAATCCCCTGGATATGGCCATCGATGGAGACGGCTTTTTCCAGGTACTGCAGCCGGACGGGAGCTACAGCTATACCCGGGATGGATCCTTCCATATCAACCCCGACGGGTACATTGTCAATTCCTCCGGCTTAAGGTTGGCCTCGGAGATCAGTTTGCCGCCTGAAACAGAGAGTGTCAGCATCAGCCAGGACGGGATCGTTGAGGTGATTCTATCCGGCGAGATCACGTCCAGTGAGCTCGGCCAGATCGAATTGGCCAAGTTTGTCAATCCGGCGGGACTGCTGGCCACTGGCGGGAATATGTATGAGGAGACCACAGCCTCCGGACCACCCTCCATCGGCTTCGCCGCAGATGAAGGCTTTGGCCGTACCCTCCAGGGTTTCCTAGAAAAATCGAACGTGGACGTTGTCCAGGAAATGATCAATATGATCATCGCTCAACGGGCGTATGAAATCAATTCCAAGGCGGTCAAAAGCGCCGACGAGATGCTGGCGGTAGCCAACAACATCAGACGATGAACTCTGACCGGACAACTCTACCCTCATTTACTATATTGACCCGGCTGGGTCTATTGGCAGCCTTGTTAGCTATGCCATTCGGTTTATTGTCGGCCGGGACCTCCCGTGACACCTTCGATAGCCGGCTGGAGGCCGCTCTTAAGGATCATGTTACCGAGGGGTTGCGATATGCTAATCTGTCCGGAGAGGTAGCCGCGGTGCAGTTGCCCGCCAACTTGGGAGAATACCCCCGCGATACGGGTATCCGGCCGTTGCGTTCCTTCTTGCCGGACAAGGCTGCCGGGCGCTATATCATTCCAATGGAAATCTCACCGCCGGGAGTGCGGCCGGTAAGGATTTATGCTGCCGTGGAGACGGTGGCCCTGGTGCACGGTTGGGAGGCCCGGCTGCCGTTGAAACGCGGTGATCCGCTGGACCCGAAGCGCTTCAAGCGCACCACCGCCCGGGTGGACCGACGCGAACAGGACTATTACACCGGCGCCAGTTTGCCCGAGGGGTACCAGATCTGCGCCCGGCTCGCCCCTGGAGACCTGTTGCGGTACCGTCATATCGAGGAGGCGCCCGCCGTAAAGCGGGGAGAGGATGTTACCATTTATTTCCAACGGAACAATATTACCCTGGTATCGCCGGGTAAGGCTCGCCGTCGCGGCAAACTGGGAGACATCATCCCGGTCATCGCGGCAGTAACGGGCAAGCAGCTCTACGGTCGCCTGATGGCGCCGGGAATTATAGTAGTGGAGTGAATTAAATGAAGTCTGTCATTGGATTTTTACCTTTTGGGTTGATCCTCCTGGCCGGGTTGGGGATTGGTCCCGCGGTCCGGGCCCAGGATAGCCCCCCGGCGCTGTTCGCCGACCATAAGGCCCGCCGTTTGGGGGACATGGTGACGATAATTGTGCAAGAGACCGCCACCGCCAGACGGGGATCCCAAACTCAGCAAAACGATAATAACAGGGTGAACGTAGACGGCGGCGTCGAAGGTAACCTGTTGCGGTTCCTACCCGTTTTCGGATTGCGGTCCTCACTGAAGACCGACTCGGACTCCAGGGAAGCGACCTCCCAGCGGGATCAGGTTACCGGTCAGATCGCTGCGGTAATTACCGAAGTGTCCGCGGCCGGCCTGTACACCATCAGCGGTTCAAAACTGATCAACGTTAACGGCGAGCGCAACCTAATGACCATTAAGGGTCAAATCAGATCAAGGGACATCCGGAGCAATAACACCATCTACTCCTATAATATTGTCGATACCAAGATTTATTACAGCAAGGCCGGCCTGTCCGGCAAATATGTCAAGCGTGGCACCATTCCCCGGTTGGCCAACCTGATCATGGGTGGCGCGGGACTGGCGCTCATCGGCTACGTGGGTGGCATCAGCGCCCTGGCCATAATCAGGAGTTTTGCCATATAATGGAACGTTTAAAATACATCCTTTTAATCCTGGCGCTAGGTCTGCACCAGCTGCCGGCTCAGGCCATCAGCCGAATTAAGGACATCACCACTTACCGCAATGTAAGGCAGGTAGCGCTGGTCGGTTACGGCCTGGTGGTGGGCCTGAACGGGACCGGCGACCGGACCCTGGGCAACCGTGGCACAATTTTCACGGTCCAGAGCATCGCAAATATGCTGGAGGAGTTCGGCCTGACCGTTGATAGTCAACATATGCGCACCCGGAATGTGGCCGCTGTGATGGTCACCTCCAACACCCCGCGCTTTGGGAAATTGGGGGCGACTTTTGATGTGACCGTATCCTCTTTGGGAGACGCCAGCAGCCTGGAAAACGGGCTTCTGCTGATGACCCCACTACGTGACGCCCGTGGTGTTTATTACGGCCTGGCCCAGGGTCCCGTGTCGGTGGGTGGCTATAACATCACCACCTTAGGAGGTGAACGGCTGCGGCGAAATTATGCCTTGGTGGGGCGGGTACCTGGTGGGGCCACTCTGGAGCGGCCGGTGCTAGGTAGTACCCTACAGCTGGACCAGCCCTTGGAATTGCTATTGAAGGAACCCAGTTATACCACGGCTACCCGGATCGCCGAGGTCATTAATATTTTTTCACCGGCAGTGGAGCCGCTGGCCCGCACTTTGGATGCCTCTGTGGTGCAGATCAGCTTCCCTCCAGCCTTGACCCAAACCTACGAGTTGTCGTCATTCGTTGCCGGCATCGAAACCCTGACTGTAATTCAGGATGTGGACGCGCGGGTAGTGATTAATGAGCGCACCGGGACCGTTGTGGCGGGCGGCAATGTGACCATCGGTGAGGTGATGGTATCCCATGGCTCGTTACAGATCCATACCACTACCACGCCCTATTTCTCCCAACCAGGGGCTTTCAGCGGCGGTCAGACCATTAACGTGCCCATCAGCCAGACCACGGTCACCGAAGAAGCAGGTGAGGCGGCGGTACTATCGGCGGCCACGGTGGCCGAGCTCTCAGCGGCCCTGAATGGCATGGGCTTCAAGCCCCGGGATGTGATCGCCGTGTTCCAGGCCATCAAAGAAGCCGGCGCTCTTAACGCCAAATTGATTATAATGTAGAGATTACCAATGCCCGTACAAGGTATCGGACCAAAACATATCCCGCTCCCGGCCAGCGAGGGTCCCCAGGCACTCGATGAACGCCGGGCCGTCCTCGAGAAGCAGAAACTTCAAAAGGTGGCCAGCGATTTCGAATCCATTTTCTTAAGCCAACTGGTTCGCGCCATGGGAAAAACCGTCCCGGAAGGTTCCATGACCACCGGTGGCATGGCCGACCTGATGTTCGACCAGGTCATGGGGAAAGCCCTGTCTGAGGGGGGTGGTATCGGCCTGGCGAAAATAATTTACCGGGACATGCTGTCTAAAGAAGTTTCTGATAAATCCGAGAATGGTGATGTGGCCACATTACAGAACCTGATTATGCCCACCCAGAGAAAGGAAATCGATGTCGAATCGTCTAGCGAATGATCGTCTGATCGCCCGACTGATCACTATCCTCTCGGAAGAGATGCAGATGTACAACGAGTTATTGTTGGCCTTGCGCGAGAAGCAGACCAGTATTATCGAGGGGAAAGTGCATGAATTGCAGGACGCGGTCCACAAGGAGCAGACTATTCTGAACCGCACCAAGACGGTAGCGGCCAGCCGGGAGGCCTCCTTTCAGGCAGTCAGTGATGCCCTGAGTGGGGAGGAGGAGATTCGCACCCTGGGCCAGTTGATCCAGATGGTGGAATCGTCATATGCCGAGCGCCTCTCGGACATCCACCGCTCCCTGCAGCAAGTACACCAGCAGGTGATGCTGGCTAATGAGGAAAATCGCTACCTGCTGAACTACTCAATAAATTTTGTTCGGGATGCGGCCCGTGAACTGGTGCGCTCCTCTGACCAGTTCCCGGTTTACTCCGCCACCGGTGACGATCAGGAAGGCCCTTTGGGTTCGCGTCTGATCGAGGGGAAGGTGTAATATGGGCACTATCGGTACCCTATTCGAACTAGGCCGGCAAGGGATGATGGCTTCCCAGTCCGGCATTCAGGTGGCGGGATCCAACATTACTAATGTGAATACCGTGGGCTATTCCCGCCAGCGCTTGGATGTGGTGCCCCAATTGCCACAGGTCCTGGCCGGTTTCAACCTGGGCGGGGCTATCTCCGGAGATAATTTGCGGCAAATTCGGGACGAATTCACCGACAAGCAGTTCCGCAGCCAGAACTCCCTGAAATTTCAGTACCAGACGGAGGAAGCGATTCTCTCCCAGATGGAGGGTGTCATGCCCCCCGACAATGAGGCCGGGCTGCGGGCCATGTTGGGGGAGTTCTGGGACGCCTGGGACCGCTTGGCCAACGACCCGGAGAACAGTGTTGCCCGAGATGATATATTTAACAAAGCCGATACCATGGCCACCACCTACCGGCGGATCCACCGGGAGATTATCAACCAGCAGCGCGGCGTCGAGGATGAGATCGAGGCCGCCATAGCCAAGATTAACAGCCTGGCCCAGCAAATGGCGGCCCTGAGCGCTGCCGACCAGGGGGATAACATGGATGTTATCGACCACCGCAACCGCCTGATCGACCAATTTTCTGAGCAAGTCAACATCCAGTACACATACGAAGGGAAAAACACAGCTGTCACAATCGGAGGCGTCAATATTGTAGGCGGGGTCGACACCTTTGACTTCTGGCTGCAACGCACCCTTGATGATCAGGGAGTCGGTCAGATAACCTTATATATGGGTACGGACAATCCGATTGAAGTGGAGGTAACCTCCGGTATCCTGGGTGGATTGCTGCGGGTTTATAACGGTGATATCCGGGACACCCTGGAACAGATGGATACCCAGGTGCTGGCTATCGTGGACCAGGTGAATGCCCTGCACCAGACCGGCTATAACCTGGACGGCGTCACCGGGATGAATTTTTTCACAACGGGGATCTTGGGCGCCGCCAATTTCAAGATCGATACGGTCATCGCCGGCGACCACGAATTAATCGCCTCCAGCGATACTCTGGGGGAGTCCGGCAACGCCGGTATCGCCCTGGCTATTTCGGCCCTCCGGGATGCCAAGATCGTCGGCTCGCAGACCATAGAAGAACATTATCGCTCTATGCTGGCCAACCTGGGAGGACGAATCCAGGAATCCAGATTTTTAAAGAACAGTCAGACAAAAGTGGTAAATCACTTGGAGATGAAACGGGAATCGGTTTCCGGTGTAAGTATTGAAGAGGAGATCACCCTGATGATGCAGCTGGAGCAATCCTTTACCGCCGCCTCCCGGTTGGTGGCCATGGCGGATGAGCTCACCCGGACCCTGTTACAGCTATTCTAAAGGAGGTAGGTAAAGATGCGGGTAACCACCAACATGCGGCAAGGGGAGATTATTAGGGCGCTGGCTGACGGCCAGGAACGCCTGCTGGATGCCCAGACCAAAATCAGCACCACCAAGGAAGTGACGAATTCGTCCGACGGCCCCGCCAAGTATGATCGGGCCTCCCGGCTTAAGACCCTGCTTTCCCGCAATGAGCAGTACCAGGATAATATCGCTGACGGGATCGGCTGGGCCAGCACCAGTTCAGATACTCTCAACAATATCTACAGTCTTTTAATGGATGTTCAAATCAGTGGCCTCCGTGCCGTGGGCAACGTCAATCCGGACGAACGCCCGATCGCCGTTCAAGCCATTAACGCTAATTTGGAAGAGATGCTGGACCTGGCGAATGGCAAGTTTATGGGTAAATACCTGTTTGGCGGGAACATTACCCTCGACACCCAACCGTTCGATTATGACGGCTCAACCGTCACCCTCCAGGGGAACGATGGCGAGCTGCTGCGCAAGGTAGGTCCTGATACCTACATTCCGGTAAATACGGTGGCCAGTGAGTTCGAGAATGTATTCCATGCTACCATTGCTGTGCGCGAGGCCATTCTAGCCGAGGACAACGCCGCTATGGTCACTGGAATGGTGGAGCTGGAAGATTCCATGACGGAACTGTTCAGTGCCATGGCTTCTTCGGGTAACCGCCAGAAGAAGCTGGAGCTTACCCGGGATAATCTTGAAACGGCGGAGGTCAATCTTAGAGCTCACATCTCACTGTCGGAGGATGTAGATTTAACCGAGGCGATATTGCAGTTTAATGCCCAGGAGCTGGGCTTCCGGGCGGC